>JBEBVI010000098.1:0-11992 GCA_040392805.1 Taibaiella helva | reverse complement strand
CCCTGTTAGGCCTGGGCATTGTTTCTATCGGCGTCATACTCTGGATCTCGCTGCGCAGCTACAGGAACAAGCAGCGGCTGCTGAAAGAAAAGCTCCATACTACGGAAAGAAATAAAAAAATTGCCCAGATCGAAGCTACCCTGGGCGGAGTGGAAACGGAACGGGAACGTATAGCCCGTGAGCTGTATGACAGCGTAGCCGGTGAGGTGCTGGCTATGCGGCTCAACCTGAAATCGATACAACAGGACTACCCGGAATTGCGGTATTCCGATGACTATAGCAACATTATTCACCAATCGCAGTACATTGCCGACAAGCTAAGGGAAACAGCGCACAACCTGATGCCGGCGAACCTCGAAAAGATAGGCCTGTACTCTTCCATAAGCGCCTTCCTGGAACGAATATGCAACAATCATATCCATTTTACCCTGCAACATTATGGTACGCTGCCCAGGCTGCAACCCGAAGTGGAAAAAATAATATTATTGTCCACCTTAGAGCTGATACAGAATGTACTGAAGCACGCCAAAGCTACGGAAGCCTTAGTGCAGCTCAACGTGGATGAGGATATACTGACCATCACGGTAGAAGATAACGGCGTAGGCATTACCGGCTCTTCCCCGGATGGCATGGGCCTGCAAAATCTCAGGAAGAATATGGAAGTGCTCCAGGCCCATATAGATATACAAAGCACGGAATACACCGGCACAACCGTACTGATTGAGATACCGTTGAATGAGTATAAAAGAGTGGAGGAAGTAATGGTTAATTATTAATGGTTAATGAATGTGCAATTGAGGGATTGCTTAGTTTAATTTGATTTTTGCCCATAAGCCTGTTGCCACATTTATACTCTTTAGAGCTACTCAATAATTATAATAAGTTCTTTGAAAATGACAGGTATAATAAGCACATTGCTACTACTCCATCGTCACCGCGCGCGATAGCAAAGCAGTCCCGGGTGTTCTGTATGCTCTGCATGGAAGCAACCCAGCGCTTTGGCATACGTTGGAGATTGCTTCATTCTTCGCAATGACGGGAAGGAACGTGTTCAATCACCACCACTCATCGTCATTGCGCGCGATAGCAATGCAGTCCCGGGTGTTCTGTATGCTCTGCATGGAAGCAATCCTGTGCTTTGGCATACGTTGGAGATTGCTTCATTCTTCGCAATGACGGGAAGAAATGCACTCAATATACTTGTCATTAACAGAAAAGACAATACATTTTTTAATTTGACTTTTTACTTTTGAATTTCACATACAATGTCCATAAAATTAGCCATAGCCGATGATCATAAGATTATCCTGGAAAGCTTTGAAAAAGCGATACGCGGAACCGGGTATATGGAGCTTTGCGGAAAGTACAGCTCCGGTGATGCCCTGATGGAGGGGCTGAAAGAAACGCAGCCGGATATCCTGCTGCTCGATTATCATTTTCCAGAGCATAACGGCGGCCAGTTAGCCAGGTATGTCAGCTATCATTATCCGGGCATCAAAATCATCATGCTTACCGGGTTCGACAAGCCGGGTTTAGTTACAGAAATGCTGGAATGCGGTTGCAGGGGCTACCTGCTTAAAACAACTGCAGATTCCGAAATTATACTGGAAGCTATTGAACGCGTTTATGAAGGGCACATTTACATTGAAAAGTCCATAACAGGGAGATTTAGCTCTGTGTTGCCCAACAAAAAGGATATTGCTCCCGTAAATAAACTATCGCGGCGCGAACTGGAAATATTACGTGAAATAGCTTCCGGCTTGTCTAACCCCGAAATAGCGGAGAAATTATGTATCAGCAGACGGACCGTGGATAATCACCGAAACAGTATTATGATGAAATCCGGAGCTAAGAATACGGCTAACCTGATCAAATTAGCGATGGAAATAAAGCTTATTTGATGCGTAAGTAATTCTGACAAAATAACTCCCCGAATTGCCGTCATGCAGATGCTTCCGTAGCCTGCTCTTTCTCGTCCTCGTCATTGCAACGTGCCAATGACAAAGAACGACCTGAAGCGATCTGCATGGAGCGCCAGGCAACTCCATTCCCACTACTTTTGACGAAGAACCAGTTCTTTTTTATTTCTGCAATTTAAACTGGTAGCTTCCATACACATGCTGATCCGCATTTTTATTCCATACTTTAAAATCGGTCTGGTAAAAATCGTAAATGGTTTCCGTATTCAATACTTCCATTGTTAGTGTGATTACTTGTGCGTCTTCTTCAGAAACAGCGCCTGTATTGGCAAACAGGTCATTCTCGCGCAGCATCGCCACATTATTACTGTTGAGCAATTGCTCTCCGGCCCCGATATGTACTTTCCCGTCAATTTCCTGCCAGCCGGATAGTTTTAAGATCAGCTTAAACCGTTCACCGACCCTGATGATATTGTCTTCTGCAACCAGGTCGCCTTTATCCAGCATCAGGAAAGCGCTTTCCACTTTCAATCCGCCGGCTTCTTCAAACTGTATCTGATTGCGGATCTTTTGTGTGCTTTTGCCCACCTCGTTTAAGTGTTCAGCGGTTTTATTACCGCTATTTGTACTGACGCTGACGTTACAGGACATCGACAAGCTTATCATACCGAGTAAGAGCGCAGATTTCAGGAGGTTTGTTGTTGTTTTGGTTTTCATTATTGAAATTTTTAGAAGTGTTTATATAAATATTACTGTACCAGTTGTTTGGTCTGCATGATCATTTTAGTGTACTGTCCGCCGGTTTGTGCGGGCATCAGTGTTCCTTTCAGAATGACTTTTTTGTCGAGATATTTTGACAGGTTCAGACTTTTGTCAATACTATACACCTGTATTTCTGTAACATCCCGTACGGTCTTATCAGCGGTTTCGGGATCGGGTTGGTTGGGGGCGGCAAATACATTTACCGGGTAATCGGGTTTTAAAATATACACATATACCAGTTCATCTTTCTCTGGTGTTTTACCATAATCGGGACGGCCATAAAACTGTTTTTTAATCAGTGTTCCGCTAATGGTTGACACAGACGGTTCATATTGATAATCGCCGGGTGTATAATCCAGCTTTTCAAATGGAATTTCACCGAAATTTTTCCGGGTCAGGTGTGTGGCATCTGGCAGGGGTATTGTATCAAAGCCTGAAAAGCGCTCCACATCATAACGATACAGGTACCAGTTTCTACGTTTTTCACTGTACCTGAAGGTGATATAACGATGGTCAAAATCATTATCGTCAATGGCCGTTCTTTGCTCAACGGTGCCATATCCGTTTTTAATGACGGCTCTAAGGTTTTTTATATTAAAATTTCCGTCCGGTACAATCAGTGAACGATTCGTGGCAGCCATTCTGTAGTTACCGTTTTTCTGTTGGAGTAAAAGCCTGATATGGCAATGTTCTTCGTTATATAAGATCAGCAACAGATCTTTTTTGTAGCTGTCTGTATTTAAATCGCCGGTGGCAAAAGCGGCTAACTGCCAACCCGGGGGAATATATTTTACATACCCTTGTGTTGCTTCATTAACCGGCTGGTCCGCATCATCCGGCAGGGGATTCACTTTTGCTTTGTTGAGAATTTTTAATTCTGATGCTTCGGAGAAGTCGATTTTTCCGGTTTGTTGTGCCGTTATTCTTTGCCTTGCGAAAAGATTTTCCACACCGTAATTTCTAGTGACGGATGTATATTCTACGAAATCATAGTTATTATTCCCATTCTTTTCAAATACAATGGAAATGTCGGATTGCGCGCTGTTGCTTCCGATGGTATAGGCAACGGAAAGACGCGGGCCTTCCAGCGCCGGATAGTTTCCCCCGGAAACGCCGAGTATTTCCCGGCCCATTATGAGGTTTTCGTTTTCTGCTATTTTCCGGAGCTTACCCTGGGTGTTTTGTAAGAGCATCAGAGTTTCTATGTCAGGGCTTTCTTCATCTTTCAGCTCCAGCAGGAGATCGCCGGAGGCTGATTCTGATCCTGGCCCGGAAATGCTGATGATCTCCTGCCTGCCGGTAAATGGTTTATACTTTTCCGGTTTGATCTGGGCGATTGCTATTGCGGAGCAAAGGCAGAGAATTGTCAGGTTGAATAGCGTCTTTTTCATTGCCGTTTATTTTTAATGACAGGATGCTGGCGATACAATGCTTAGTGCTTTACTTCCTCGGGGAAATACAATATGGTTTGAACCTGCTCACTAATTATGATACATGTTGCAAAACGGACAGGGAAATATACCCGTCAATCCACACAAATAATATAATACTACCAGCTATCTGCTGTCCAGACTTTAATTTCAACAACCTTATTGTCTTTAAATGTAAAAGTCAGGATATTCATATAGTCCATTTCAAAAACGCTTAATTTATCATCATATTCGTATACATTGAAACCCGGTTTATTCCTGTATTTTCTATATTTATGCCGGACTTCCTTTAAAGTGCAACCCATACCTATTCCTGAATCTGTTTTAAATTTTTTTGATGTGGTGGTAATGCCGGTCAATTCATAATTCGGGCTGTTATCATCCTCCGGGAAATCTGTAAATTCAAGCTTTAAGTCATTATATGCTAACACTGGAGGCTGGCCTTCTGTAAGGATGATTTTCCTGCCTGTTACTTCTTCAGTTTCATTTACAGTCATGCCGGTTTTCAGTTTGCCTATGTTGTTCTGAAAAACCTGAGCGCTGACTTTAGTTAGGTAAGACAGGCAAAGTATTGTTGAAAACAATAGCAGTATTATTATTTTTAGTTTCATGCATCTGTATTTAACACTGTACAAAGAATTGGACGCTCACCAGCTTTTCATTTTTGTCGAAGAGCATATGCAGTTGCTCATCTGACTCTTCTCCATCGGCAATAATTAATGTTTTACTACCGTCTTCCTCATTGTTGATCCACCAGCTGTCACTTTTGTGCAAAATACTTTTCAGTTCGGCCAATGTTGTTTTTTCCGTAAGCGTTCCTTTGCCAGTTTGCAATTTGTAGCCGCTTCCTTTCAGGGTTACAGAATGACAGGCTCCGTTTGTATTGTTGCTTAATTCAATGATGAGGTTAGGGTATTGCAATTCGCTGTAAGTGCCTTCTTCAAAATGTGTTCCGCACTGAGGCTGTTCTTCCGGTTGAAATATTTTTCCTTTTCCCAGAAGAGCCCGGTAATCTTTGAGTGAGGCTGCAACAGGAATAGAAGTGTGATCAGCGGTTATAATTCCACTTACGGATAAAAATTCCCGCTCCATATTTTTACCTTTATGAAGTGCGGTAAAGGTGTTAACGGGGAGTCCTTTTTTTAATACATATTCCGCCTGCACATCCGGTAGGTTTTGATCTTGAGCGGCCCTCCATTTGCCGGTGATTATCCCGTTTTCGATACGGTTGATGGTCAGGATACGATCTGCTGCGTTACCACCTGCATCTATTTGACTTTGATATTTCCATTGCTTGTTTTCATTCAGAAAAATGCCATAGTGCGTATCCCAGTTATTTCCGCCACTACGTCCTTCAATGGAGAAAGCCACTATTGCATCGGGGGTATCATCACTATTCAGATCACCGTAAATTGTTTTTTCCCATTCATTGTTCCAGCCGAATTGCTTTTCATTTTCCAGTCCCAGATCTTCCAGGAATCTCTTATCTGTTTTTAAACTTTCGAAAGCCTGCATTATAGTTATGGTGTCTACTGTGTGATTATTTTCCGCTTTTTCGGTTTGCCGGTGCTCCGCTTCTGTTTTGTATTGTCCGCAACTTATCATTAATGAGATGTTTGCTATGATAGCCGTGCTGTAAAGTTTGATTGTGCTCATCCGTAGAAAATTTAGCAATCGTTTACCACGTTTAAATCTGTTACCTTTTTCAAAGGTTTTTCTACGTCATTTTTATCGGAAAGAAAAAAGTACAGGTGCCGGCTCTCATAAAAATCGCTCATGTCCAGGATCATATCAGGCAAATCGTCACCATTCAGGTCACCTGCCCAGATTACTCCCGGAATCACGCCGCTTGCTTCCTCAATGGTCGTGATGTGGTAGGCTTCTGTCTGACTGGAACTAAAGGACAGGCTGAAAGATTTTATCTGGCCTATATAAATGTTTCCCTCACTGTCTTTAGCTCCTTCACGATCTTTGATCTTTGTTCCGTCGTCATTATACATATTCCCCTTCGGTATCAGTGTATAGCTTTTTCCGTTCATTTCAAAAGTAACATTGCTATCCGGGATCAGAGGTATGTCTTCCAGAACTGTTGTGATGTTTTCAGTCAGATCATCAAAAGGTGTAAAGAACAATACCGCACCTTCGCGTCCTGAATTGATTATCATCACATCTTCACCGACGCATTCATCCCGGCTATAAGTAATTCTTAAATCGGCTTTTGCTATTAGCCATTGGCCTGTTTTATGGTCTTTGTACAGCTCGTACCAATCCTTGTCTCTTACATTTTTGGGATAGCCTGTGCTTTCCTTACGGTATTGTGTGGGCAGGAGCATTTGTACATTTCCTGGAAACGCCGGAGCGTCAATACTTAACTGTATAGTGCTGGGCGTTACTGTTGAGGTTGTATCGGATGGTTGCCGGCCGGCTTCGCTTTTATTTTTGTGCAGGCAGGACGATTGGAATATGGACAGACTGTAAAGCAAGCTCAGGATTTTTATGTTCATCTTTTATTTTTTGGTTTTTACTTTAGTAACGGTGTTAAAATAACTTCCCGGCCTTAAAGCTTGGGGGATGTCTCCACTCCGGTCGACATGACGGTACTTCGGGAGGTTATTTTTACTATTTTCCTTAATCCAATATTGCTCTTTATGGGTTTTCGGGCCTGATAAGTAAGGTGGTCTGAAGCCTACTCTTATTCCGGTTATTGGAAAGCACATTACAGGCAAGCACTTTTCCTTTCTAACGTGAATATTCCTGTAAGTTCTCTAAAGGCATGAGCGTCACATCAAATAACCGGTTGTCCTTGTACGTATGGTTAAGGTCATAAAATTGGGATATATCGTCATATTGAATACCGGTTTCCCAATCCCTGATTAAAGGATATTCGTATAGTGGTTTAGTTGAACCCGTACCGAATAATCCTGAACCATTTGTTGAATAAAAAATATTGATTTCTATATAACGTCCCACCGGAACAGGGACTGCGCCATGTACCTGCATTGTGATAGTGTCGCTGTATTGGTTTGAACCCGGACCCATATTTTTTAAAGATTTGAAATTACCAGGGTAAAGTTAGCTACAGTAATAAAGCCGTACAATCCCATAAACAGGAGAGGTTGAATATCTTTACCTATCGATGGTGTCTTGTTTTATCAGCCAGTAGCACTCCTAAACTTTATGTCATATGTAAAACTGATAGTGCCCCTTTAACTCCTGATCCAGATACATCTTACTCCACACCCTGAAGTCTACCCGGAAAAAATCGACCAGGCGATCTATATTGTCAATCACGGCAGAAAGGGATATTTTCTGTACCGCCTGCAGGGAAAGTGTTGCATAATCCGCGAACATATCATCGGCCTGTAGCACGCATAATCCTTCATCCGTGCTGATCTTTTCGGATGCGCCAATACTGATGACCTCATTTATTCCCTTCCAGCCCTGGATGATCAGGTGGAGCTTTATTTTCTCACCGATGTTAATGATATTCCCTTCCCGCACGAGCGGGCCCGAAGCATATTGCAGCCAGGCCTGTTCTACAATTAATCCGCCGTTTGCTTCCAGCTGTATTCCATTTCTGATTTTGATGTTCATGACCTTTTAATTTTAAACGATAGCGTAAAAGTAAAGGGGTTGAGCGCTTCGGCCAATCCCATAAACAGGGTAGGGCCTTACCAGCTGCCGCCACCACCACCGCCAAATCCGCCACCAGATGAGCCGCCACCGCTGCTATGGGAGGAACTACTACCGCTGGATGGCGATGTAACCATTGATGTGCTTGCTACTTTCATACTATTGCTAAAGGAATGTACAAAACTGTTCATCGTGAAGTGTGTTCCGGTGCTACTTCGGTACCAACCGGGTGCTTGCAGAAGTAAGCCTTCAAACTTCGCTGTCCACTCTTTCAGTAAATTAAAAGCTACGGCGTAAGGCATTGTTTTTTCAAAATAATAAGGGTCTTCTTTCAATAGAGTTTTTATGCGTTCTGTTTCTGCCATTTTGATAAACTGGTAGAAGCCGAGAAGTTCGGGCATTACCGCTTTACCCTTTTGGCTTTTTGTCCTGAGCTTGTTGGTGATAAACGCAAATAAGAAAGGGAAAATGAGGAAGAAAAATATAAAGTTGATTATGATAAAGCCAATGAACCGGGAAGATTCAATATCTATATAGGACTTTGCCAGGAAGGGAAAAAACGTGATGCTGAAAAAAGCCCATAACCAGGATAGTACCAATATGATCAGCTTTAACGCGGTATATTTCCGTGTATAGTATTCTTTGGACTTTTTATTTAATAGTTGCAATGGTTCGGAGTAGATCCCGCGAAGGCTACCGGTCAGGACTTCATCTTTGCCGGTAAATATTTTCATGAAAAAATTGAACTCATACCCGGCGGCATCTTCGGGTAGTTCTTTAAGCTTTATCAGTCTTAAGTCACCTGAAACGGATCTGTCTCCTTTGGCCAGTGCTTCCATACGGATAATTCCTTTTGTTGCCCAGTAAGGCAGTAAACAGGTGACGTCGCGGGTATTGCTGGTATTGTCAATTAAAACGCCGGCCATAGCGGGGTCCATTCCATCCGGCGGGTAATAGCTCGTAACGGGAATCGTTCTGTTTATCCGCAATTTTATCTTTATATAGAGGAATATAGAGCCGACCAACAATACCGGTATAACTAACCAGCCATACCGCTTCGAGAGCGGCGGTGTGAGATCAACCTCGGGAATAAATGTTTTCGGTAGTTTGACTAATATAGTTACGCTTTGTCCGGGGAGGGAAAAGAAACCGTCTTTTGAATTGGCTGAAAAAGTATTATTGGAATATTCATAGTCAAATGCATTGGAAAGTTCAGTATTTCCATTATCGCCGGCATATACAAAACAGTTTCGGGCAGAAAGCGTTGTACCTTCAGGAGTATGTACTGTAAAATTAATTTTAGTAAACACCGTTTGCCACCCGGAGGGTTTTACATTCCAGTATAATTGGGAAAGACTGTCGGTAAAGATCAGGGCATTCTTTACGCGGTAACGGATCTCGTAATGTTGGCTGCCGCTGACTAATTTATCTTTGTCGCCGATTTTGATGGTGAGCTTATTATCCAATTGTTTCCCGAAGAACTGATTGGTGGTGAAAGCCCGTCCATGAACATCAATATCCGAAATATAGATCTCCCGTCTGGATACTTTTCCGTTTTCGTCTTTGAAGTCGTATCCGGTAATAATATCCCGGAAGATACCGTGCTTTGGTGCGGTAAATTCGAGATCGTATTTTTCCACGACGTCAAAGTAGCCGTCTTTGCTGACATGGATATCCGATGTAAAATTGTTTATGGTAAAACCCTGGGCAAAGACAGTTATCCGGAGCAAAAGGAGAAAGAGTGTGCTGTAATTCCTTTTCATTTTATTTATTTTGAAAAATCCACATCAATATTTTCCCTGTCGGCTGTATCGGCTTCAAAGTAATCGAAGTGCCGATATTTGAACATCCCCGCAAATACGATACCTGGAAAGCTTTCGCCATAAGTATTGTTTTCACGAACAGTGCTGTTGTAGTAACGGCGGCTGCGTTCCAGGTTTTCTTCAATCCCGTTCAGCTTTTGCTGCAAGTCGAGAAAGTTAGTATTGGCTTTCAGGCCGGGATAGGCTTCGCTGAGTGCAAACAGGCTGCGTAAGGTTTGTTGCAATTCACCTTCGGCTTTTATCTGCGCGTTGATGTCCCCTTGGGGAGCAGTCATTGCGGCATTTCGTGCGGCGATAACCTGATTGAGCGTTTTTTGCTCGTGTGCGGCATAACCTTTTACGGTGTTTACAAGATTGGGAATGAGATCGTGACGGCGCTTGAGTGCCACATCAATATTACTCCACGCATCTTTTACCATATTTCGGTTTTTGGCAAAACGGTTAAAAATTCCGATGATTGTTATCAATAGAATAATCGTGATGATTATGATGCTTCCGGTGACGTACATAATATTTTCTTTTGAACAAATGTATTCGTTATCATAAGGGCTGTCAATCCCATAAACAGGGGAGGAAATTTTTTTAATTCTCGAATATAAAATTCAGTATTTTGTATTTTATCCTGTCAGCAAGATGAAAAAGTAATTGTTTTATCTTGCAGGTAAGATAAGAATGAAAAAACCTGATAAAGAAACTGTAAAAAATGTACCGGCGGACTTTCGTACAGAGATACCAGCATTTGAAGTAAATCCGCGTGATTTTACCTTTGAGGAATTTGGCCATTAAGTATTTGTAAGTATACGAAGAGCGGAAAAATAGTTTCTGCTTTACCAACGAATGCAACAGCTTTTGGCGCAAAGCATATCAGGAGGCAAGTTGCTTTACATCAATATGGAAATACCTCGCTTCTGGAAAATCTCGTTGCCGTAACGTGTCATGTCGACCCCTGCGGCTATGCTCAGGGTAAACTCCGTGAAGACGTCTCCCAAGCTTATAGGCGGGAAAGTTATTTTAACACCGGTACTAACCAAGGGAGGCTGAAATGTATAAATCCAATTTTTATTTTTCTCGCTCCGGATTTCTATCAAAACAAATATTGGTGCTGTCTTTCGGGTCATATTTGACGGCGACATTTTGTCCGGGTTGAATTTTCGGAAAGTCAATAAGTGCTGCCATTTCCTTGAAGGTTACGGGCCAGGTTTTGCCATCATCGGTAACGATATCTGCATCAATAATTACCTGATAATAATCGATTACGCCATAGGTCACCCGCTTGTTTCCTTGTCGGGATTGCTTGATCTGCGCAACGGCGGGAATGCCGTCTTTAATGTCTTTATCCACTTCGCAAGAATTGAACAATGCCAATGCAAGCACGAGAACAAACGCTTTTGCTGTTTTTTGGATGATTTGTTTTGGGTTCATAATTTTTTTAAAGAGCCACAATTCCATCCGGTTTATCCAATCCGCTTACGCCCACTCTTTTTGAATTATTGGGGTCAAAAAGAACGTAAATCGTTTTTCCCGGTTCGCTTTTGTACAGGCTCGTTTGGGGTGTTGCCATCAATTGTTCCGTTTCGTAGTTGGTTTTCTCTATCCGAAACCGCAGTTTGATAACATCGACACCGGGCATAAAATTTTCCTGAACCGTTTCCTGCGACAAAACCGTGGCGGTTGCCGAAATTCCGGAATTTTGCAGCGATTCCATCAATACTTTATTGGATTGTAAAGCGAGTACAATTTCCTGCGGTTGATTATGAACGGCTTGTTGTGCCATTTGCGAATTTACCGTTCCAAATCCGGGAATATTATACGAATTATTGAACGGTTGCTGCGACTGCTGTTGTGTTTGTGCCGATTGGTCAATCACCACTTTGCTTCGGTTGTTCGGGTCGTATTTCACAGCAAAGCTCACTCCGGGCTGAAAGATTCCGATTTGGGTAATATTGACCATTTCTTCCATTTTGGCTTGCCAGGTTTCGCCTTGCGGATTGGTAACATTCACTTCGATAATCAATTGATAATTTTGATTCACTCCGCCGATAGAAACACGCATATTACCCTGATAACTTTTGATAACGGTCGCTGTTGCCGGAAGTCCGTTCGGAATATCTTTCGGTTTCAGGCTGCTGAGAATCCAGCGTTGCAATACAACAATCATTAGAATTATAAAAGCTACAAAGCCGATTACGATAAACCAAAAGCTACCACCAAAGACTTGATTAATGATATCTCCGGCTCCTGTTTGCTTTATAGAGAAATAAATCGAACCAAGTGCAAAAACAGCAATGCCAATTCCTATTAACAAAGATGTTTTTAAAAATTTTCCATAAGGATTTTTATTTTCCATTGCTTTGAGTTTTATAGGTTTAATCATACAAACCTTCTTGTTTCACGATTTTTCCGTTTTCGAGATTTATTGTCAACA
>JBEBVI010000097.1:0-11998 GCA_040392805.1 Taibaiella helva | reverse complement strand
GACAGGATAAATCTATACAGGGATCCTGTTCGCAGGAGCTGAACACAACCATACCCGCTATAGTAAAAAAGCAAAGAGCTGTAAGTAAGAATGATTTCCAGTTTTTCATAAAGTCTTATCTGTAGCTTTTTCGATAATGTAGTATATGCACGTTTATCAATGAGGGCGTTAAGGTACAAAAATATTTTTTTATGAAGATAATTTACTTTGAAGTATATGGTAAAAGGAAAAAGTACGGAAGGTTCGGAATCAAATATTTCTTTTTATTAAATAATCTGATTTTTTCCTGCAATGAGGTAGAGATTTTAATTGGAACAGCATAAAAAAGCAGGCATACCCAATGCCTGCTTTCTCAAAAATAATTGATTTTTCAGAATTAATGATGGTGGTGATGTGCTGAGGGCAGCTTGGCAAACTCTTCTTCTGTCACTTCCTCCTCTCTCACCTCCAGCGTTTCTTCCAGTCTGGAGAATAATTTATCGAAAAGCAGCCTGCGGTAGGTCTCATCCATGGTCTTTTCTTCTTTCGACATTTTCTCTAAGTAGGATTCCATCCAGGGAACATCTTCGCCTTCGGGAATACCGAAGTAAGCAGAGACCTTAGCCTTGATATCGGCCATTACTTCGTCATAAGATACCTGGATATCATTGTCTTTGATCAGCTTATCTGAAATAAGCGTCCAGCGTAGCTGATGGTCAAAAGACGGAAATTCCTTTTCTACCTCTTCATCCGTTTTTTCGTTTTCGCTTCCTTTTTTCAACCATGACTTCAGGAATTCTACCGGTAGCTCAATAGCGGTCCCATGTACCAGCGTCTCGAAGATATCGTTTTGTAAACGGTCATTGGATAAACGCAGGGTTTCCTTTTCCAGCTCTTGTTTTATACGTGCTTTAAAGGCTTCTTCATCCTTTATGCCGGCGCCAGGGAAAGCCTCTTCAAAGAAATCTGCGTTGATCTCGCGGGGTATAAGGCGGCCTATTTTTGTAAGTGTAAGTTTGTAATGGTGCTTCGCCGCATCTGTATCATCTGCTTTACGCAAGGCGCTCTTCATAAATACAGGCAGCTCTTCGCCGGTGCATACTTCTTCAGGAATGAATACCAGTGTTTCGCCAGCCTTAAGGCTGCGTACTTTTTCCGCCAGTTGTTTAGGCATTTGCTCTAAAGTAACGACATCTTCCGTTATTGCCTCATCTTCCTTTACATTGCCAGCCTCATCGCATGCTTGGTAAGAAGCATATACGATGTCGGTATCCTGTTCAAAAGTTTCCGGATTTTCCACTTTACCGGCCCTGCGGCTTATATTCTTAATCTCTTCTTCTACCAGCTGATCGGTCACCTTGATTTTGTAGCGGGTAACGGATCCTTTTTTTTGCAGCGGAGCAATTTCAAACTCTGGTTTTAAGCCGATCTCGAAGCTGAAATTGAAGTCGGCGGGCTTATTCATGTCTAAGCTGAGATTGCTGTCTTCTATAGCCAGAGGCTGAGCGAATATATTGGGTTTGTTTTCTTTGAGGTAATTTTCTAACTCACGGTTGGCGCTACGTATCACCTCTTCAACAAATACGGACTGACCATACATTTTCCTGATCATACCGGTAGGTACATTCCCCTTCCTGAAGCCGGGTATTGCTGCATTTTTGCTGTATTTTTTTAGGGCACTCTCAAAAGATGGTATATAATCTTCTTGGGTAATGCTCACCACGATCTTGTCGTGCAGGTTACCTATGGGTTCGCGAGTTACTGTTGCCATTTTATTTTGATAATTTTTTAATTAAAATCTTTTGTCTTTAGCATTCTCTTTCGAGTAAAGGAAAAAACCCCGCTTTTGCGGGGTTTTTGCGTCTTAGTGCGGGTGGAGGGACTCGAACCCCCAAGCCTCGCGGCACTAGATCCTAAGTCTAGCGTGTCTACCAATTTCACCACACCCGCTACTCAAAAAAGGAGTGCAAAGGTAATGTATTTATATTTAATGTAGTTCTGGTTCCTGAATATTTTTAAAAAATAAAAAAGTAGTGGAAATGACCCTAATAATCTTATACTGGCGTTATTTTTGGAAAATATATAGTTATTTTTTCATTAACCTCATGCCAAGGAATTTCTGTTATCTCTATTTACGTATAAGAAGATGTTTCGACTACGTAAAAACACACCTCACTTCGTTAAAAAAGAAATAAATGGTTGTGTATCATTTTCCTGTTGACAGAATTATGAATTCGTAATAAAAGTTTGCTTGATAGCATTCCGTTTTTTGATCGTATTGTGAACTTTACTTTGTTATTTTGACTTCCGGGTAACATTTTTATAAAGGGAAATTTCAGGAAACCATAGCGGTTATTGGTTACGGAACAGAGGTTAAATATACCAACAGTAAATAAGAAGACAAACCGTGCGCATAAGTAACAACAACGGTATTGAATATGCCATTGTGGATATAGAAACCACAGGCGGGTATGCAGCGGGGTGCGGCATACTGGAGATCG
The DNA here is from genome assembly GCA_040392805.1 of Taibaiella helva. Lineage (GTDB taxonomy): Bacteria > Bacteroidota > Bacteroidia > Chitinophagales > Chitinophagaceae > Taibaiella > Taibaiella helvus_B. The sequence continues at coordinate 9,518 of JBEBVI010000097.1, read as the reverse complement.
CCATAATTATACATAACGGACATGCCGTTACCGGCCGCTACGAGACCCTGATAAATCCGGAGAGAACAATCCCGTCTTTCATTACATCGCTCACCGGCATAGATAATGATATGGTAGCAGAAAGCCCGGAGTTTGAAGATGTAGCAGAAGAAGTATATAGTCTGCTGAAAGGACGGGTGTTCGTTGCGCATAATGTGAACTTTGACTATTCCTTTATAAAGTACGGTTTAGAACAGGCAGGCTATAGTTATGCTGCACCCAGGTTGTGTACCGTGCGCCTGAGCCGGAAGCTGAAACCCGGTTTGCATTCTTATAGCCTTGGTAATTTGTGTGAAGCGCTTGCTATACCGCTTTCCAATCGTCACCGGGCCGGAGGAGATGCAGAGGCAACGGCTGTTCTGTTTACCCGTTTACTGGAGTGGGATACGAAAGGCTATATAGCCGGTATGCTGAAAAAAGGGTCGAAAGAAGAACAGCTGCCACCTAATGTAGCTAAGGCCGACTTTGATGCATTACCTGCTGATGCCGGTGTATATTATTTTAAAGATAAAGCCGGGAAAATAATCTATGTAGGCAAGGCTATACATTTGAAAAAGCGTGTGGCCGCACATTTCTCCGGCAATTGCGTAACACCGAGGCGACAGCATTTCCTGAACAATATCTTCCATATCTCTTACCAGGTCTGCGCTACGGAACTAATGGCACTCCTGCTGGAATGTGTAGAAATTAAGCTTTACTGGCCGGAGTATAACCACTCCCTGAAACGTTTTGAACCTAAGTTCGGCGTAATCGTCTACGAAGACCTGAACGGCTATCTTCGTCTTGCTGTCGGTAAGTTGAATAAGAACACTCGTTGCGAATATGTTTTTAACCGGGAGCTGGAAGCAGTACAGTTTCTGGGTTCCTTAGTACGCGACTTCAACCTGGATCCCCGGCTATGCGCTTTTCAGTCGCGTAAAGAAATGAAAGAAGTGTTGTGTGAAGAGGCGCTATCGGAACAGGAACCCTGTGCTATCTATAACAGGCGGGTCAGGGAGGCGCTGAGCAGGTACAATGCTAAGCTGCCTACATTTGCCGTGCTTGATAAGGGACGGTCTGAAGAGGAGATCAGTATCATCTGGGTGGAAAAAGGAAGGTTTTATGGAATGGGGTATATCAATAGAGCAATTAATATACAACAAAGTGAGGCATGGAAGGAGTCGCTGGTCAGGTACCCCGAAAATGATTATATGGTACAGCTTATTTATTCGTATGCCGGTAAGTATCCCGAGAAAATATTTTATCCGGACAAAAGCCGGGATAAAGTATGGGATGACTGAGATAGTTGTTGTTCGCTATTCTATTGGGCCAGCCCTGTTTTTAATGCAGTGTTCACCAAAGCTGCCGTATTTTTTACATTTAGCTTTACCAGTATGCTGATCCGGTAATTTTCAACGGTATGCTGGCTGAGGAATAGCTTATCTGCTATTTCGGCTGTAGTGTCGCCGTTTACGATCAGTTGAAGCACCTCCTTTTCCCGTGGGGTGAGGTTCGATTTCATGGAGGCCGTTCTTTTTATTCTTGCTTCCAGTTGTGTCAGCTTTTCTTTAAGGGACTGCTCGAGATATTCGCCACCTTCGTATACTTTCTTAATTGCTTCGATCAATACTTTTTCATCGGTGTTTTTTAGCAGGTAACCTTTGGCGCCCTGGCGGAACATACTGCTTACGTATAATGCACTATCCAGGTTGGTCAGGATCAGGATCTTCAGATCCGGATATTTCTTCAGAAGCAATGGTGTCAGCTCTTCCCCTGTTTTACCGGGCATCTGTATATCCAGCAGAAGCACATCGGGCTGACCGGCAGACATCCCTTTCAGCAACTCTTCCCCGTTAAGATAAGAACCTGTGAGATGGATCTCAGGATAGGTAAGCAGCATGTTTTGCAGCCCTTTAATAATCATCGGATGATCGTCGGCTATGGATATTCTGATTTTCATTTTCCCGGATAGCTGATTTTACAGTTTTACGATAAATTTACGGCAAATAAAATAATTATACGGCTACTCTTTCTTTAAGCTTGTTATAATCGAATGATATATAGACAGTGGTGCTCTGCTCTTCACCTGACTCAATGGCAATCACACCTTCGAGCGCCTGTACCCGGTATTTCAGGTTCTCCAGGCCAAATCCGTTATTGCATTCCTTTACATTAAACCCGGATCCGTTATCTTCCACCATAACACTGAGTTGTCCGTTATGCAGCATGACCTGTATAATAGCATAAGTGGCATTGGCGTGTTTTACCACATTCTGCAGCAGCTCCTGTGCCATGCGGTACAGCAGCAGCTCCGTGGCCTTATCCAGCTGGCTCAGATCACCCTGAAACTGCACGTCGATCTGCAGACTGCCCTTGCTCAGGTTTTCACAATATACCATCAGCGCCTGCTCCAGGTGATACCTGACCAGTATGTCGGGCATAAGGTTATGGGCTGTTTTGCGTACTTCGGAAGAGGTATCCTGCAGCATATGCATCATGTCGTTAAGCTCTGGGATACCGGCGATGTCCGGGTATAATTTCCGGGCAGAATCAAGATGCATTTTAATAGCGGTGAGCATACCTCCTATTCCGTCATGAAGTTCACGGGCTATACGCAACCTTTCTTTTTCTTCTCCTTTTATCATGGCTTTCAGCTGGCCGATGATCAGCTGCTTTTCCATATTTTGTTTCTCGCGTTCTATATTCTGCAGCCGCACCTGCTGTAAGTGCTGTCGGTGCCTGTAGTTCCTGTAGAATACGATGAGCAGAAGTATGAGCACGATGGTACCGGATACAAAGCTGATGATCCACAGGTTTTTTCTTGTCAGCTGCTTATCCTGGTAGGAGATCAGCAGCTTTTTCTGTGTCAGGTCTTTGTCTTTCTGAACTGACTGGTATTTATATTCCAGCTGTGCGATATTATTCAGTTTTTCCCGTCCCTCTATGCTGTCCTTATAAATGAGATAGGCCCTCTGGTGGGCAAAAGCCTTTTTGAAATCACCCTGTTTATCATAGATATGGGCAAGCAGGTTATGTGATTCTTTCATGTCGTTATTCAGACCGGCTTTACTCCCGTTCTGCAGGGCTTCCATTAAATAGCGTTCAGCCTGTTCGTATTGCTCCATGCTGTAATATACGTGGCCGAGCTCTATCAATGTCCCGTTCAGGTAATAGGGTACTATTTTCCCTCTCAGGTTCAGCGCCTGTTTCAGGTAAGATAAGGCTATCCTGTTTTGCCCTCTTCCGGAATACCCGGCCCCGAGATTGAGCAGTATGTTATGGTAGATCTCTTCCATTCCCTTAGTTCCCCTGACTATTTGCAATGCGGCTAAAAAGCAGGAATCACTCTTGTGCCAGTCTTTTTGCATGGCATATCCTATCCCGGTATTCATCAGCGTAGTGGCCAGCAGGTCCTGCCGGGTTTCATTCCTGGCTATTCGTTCTGCCTGTTCCAGGTAATGCATTCCTTGTTCCATCTGCCCGATACGCTGTAGTAATACGCCGATATTGTTATAATAGCTCGCCATACGGTCGGGCGGAAAAGACAGGCTTTGTGCGGTCCAGATCGCCTTATACAGGCACCGCGAAGCCTCCATATAATTGCCCTGCATCTGGTAAACAGTAGACATGATATTGAACAGGTTGGGTACCTTAACCTTGACGGACTCAATGCCTTTGCTGTATAAGATGGCCTCCTGTACAGCGGCCAGGCTTTTATCATATTGCCCTTTGTTCAGGTATTGAACGGCAAGGTTGGACAAGGAAGTGACTACCCCGTTATAGAAGAAAGACTGTTTACTCCTGTTAACGGCTTCCTGCAGTAAGGTAATGGAGCTGTCCGGGTAAGTCTCGGAAATATCTTTTGCAAGTGTGATCAGTTTGCCGGTTTCTGTTGTATCGTTCAGGGTTATTGTGGTAGGTGGCTCCTGAGACCATGCGGCAGTACTGCCTGTGCCGGCCTGGATAAGGACCAGGATGATTATCCATAATGTATGTCTGTAAGTGCCAATCATATTTAGTAAATAATTATGAATGAAAACCACCGGTTTTTGTATAAAGTGCGACTTTAACTTTGTTCATGCTTAGCCGGAACAATATACAGAGTAATTATTTACTGTCGGATCTGTTCTGAAAACTATGCCCTGTTGGTAATAAAACCTTGAACAAACTTATGTAATTATCCCAAAAAAACATAATGCATTTTGCAGCTTGGGAGCGCTATTAATGTATCTTTTTGCATTAAAGAAATGTATTGATCATAGATGAATCATTTTATTATTCCAAACCAGAACAGTAAACATTTTTATGAGAGGAACTTTACTTTATGTGCTCATTTTTTCAACTGTCGTCTTTTTCCCACATCCAGCCACGGGCCAATCTGCTGAACGTCAGGTGATAGCTTCTGTAGGCGGCTCCATAGATAACGGATCGGTAAGAGCTGATTATTCTGCCGGAGAAGCAACAACGCATACCCTGGTATCCGGAACTTTTATGCTTACTCAGGGTTTCCATCAACCGATGATCCAGGAAAAAGACACGACGGATGATCCCCCGTCCGGTATCCATGAGGCTGCAAGTACAGATGTTGCTTATAAGCTTTATCCTGTGCCTGCAGATCAGCGTGTTACGCTTGAGCTGCAGGGCAGTTCTGAGGATTATGTTTTTATCGCTCTGCATGGCATAGATGGCCGCCTTATCTATAAGCAGGATACAAAAGTGCCTGTTTACCCGGGTTTTAAGAAAGTATTTGACCTCCGGGGTTATCCGTCCGGAAGCTATCTTGTAAATATTTTCAACAGCAGTGGCACATCTGTTAAAACGCTTCGCTTTATCAAAAAATAATACTGCATTATTCGATTTTTTTACCTGTTTGATTTTCAATCTAATCATTACTCAATATGAAAAGAATTACTATTATAGGTTTATTGTTATGGTTGAGCATATCCGGCGCTTATGCGCAGAATGCTCCTGAATTGATTAATTACCAGGCTGCGCTCAGAGATAAAGAAGGGAAGGTGATGTCTGCCCGTAGCATTAAGCTGCGGTTTACGGTTCATGCCTCTTCGGCAGCGGGCGCTGTTGTATACCAGGAAACACACAGCGCTGTCACCACGGCAACAGGGCTGGTTAACCTGCCTCTTGGCGGAGGTACTCCGTCTACGGGTGTATTTGCCGATATAGACTGGAAGGCGGGCGCACATTTCCTCCAGGTTGAGGTGCTGGATGTTGAGGCTGGCAGCAATTACACCGACCTGGGCACACAGCAACTGGTAAGTGTTCCTTATGCTTTGCATGCCAACCATGCTTTTCATTCCGATAAGGCAACCGGCATGGGGCTGGATGACCTTACTGATGTGAGCGTGGCAACACCGGCAACCGGAGAAGTATTGAAGTGGGATGGTACGGCATGGAAACCGGCGGCTGATTTAAACGTAACTGTACCTTCGGGAGCAGCCGGTGGAGATCTGTCCGGCACTTATCCTGATCCTTCTATTAAAAACGGGGCAGTTACGGTTCCCAAACTGGATCTGAGCAATGATCTTACTGCGCCTGCAAATAAATGGATGGGATTAACGGTTCCCACCGTGGACTTCGGCGCTGTTTCTTCTTTTCCTGATAGTAAGACATGGGGTATCAGCGGTAAGCCCGAAAATGGAACAATAGTATATAACCCCGGTTTCCGGCTGACCAATGGCTTTAAGGGTGTAGGATTTTATGGCTGGAGTAACGGGATGTGGATACCTATTGCGGTAGGTGATGGCGCAGGCGGACTGGGAAAATGTGAGGATCCGGGGAAAGCTGTAGGTTCTTTGGGTTGTGTAACGTTTACCTACAATGGTGCTGAAGTAACGTATATGACAGTAAGAGCGGCAGACGGTAATATATGGCTGCAGCAGAATTTAGGATCCAAGCAGGTGGCTGCTTCACTTACTGATGCCGATTCTTATGGCGATCTTTTTCAGTTCGGACGTTGGGATGACGGACACCAGCTACGTAATAGTACGACAGTAGCTACAAGTACCATTAATCCCAATAACCCTGCGGGCATTGTATCGGGAAATAAGAACTTTATCGCAGGCTCCCCTTATTGGTGGGCTACCGGAGCGGCAGCTACAAACACATGGTCGGCTACAAATCTTACCCCGAGTGCATCTAATGGTAAAGACCCATGTGCCGCTTTGGGTGCGGGCTGGAAATTGCCTACATCTAAAGAATGGGAAGATGTTGTCGCTGCGGAAAATATCAGTGGGAATATTACATCTGCATTTAATTCAAATTTAAAAGTTTCTGCAGCGGGAGACAGAAGTGTTGTTGATGGCAAATTACAGAATGTAGGTACTCAGTCGATTATGTGGTCTTCTACGCCAGGGTCTTCTTTTTCCAATTCTCTTAGTTTTTTATTCCAGTCTGGTCAGGTTAGATCGGCCACATTATATAGAGGAGGCGGTGCAAGCTGCCGTTGTGTTAAAAAATAAACTTTAATGGAAGACCAACAGTAGGCTTATCACCGGTTGTAATACAGGCTTAAGTTTTATTGTCTCGTTCCGAATTAAGTATTGGCATGAAATTGTTCCTATTCTGTTTGATATTTATCCTGACCTTTTGTGTATATGAAGGAGCAGCCCAGCCGACCTATAATTTAAGGCAAAACAATGTCTGGGCATTCCCTGACCGTAAGGGGATTGATTTTAATACAGGGACTCCTGTTTCTTTTGTGACCCAGTCTTCCGGGTTCGAGGCGGCGGCTTCCGTATGCAATGCGGAAGGACAGCTGTTGTTTTATACAGATGGTAATATAGTCTGGGACCGGGATGGACAGGAGATGCCTAATGGCAGATGGATTGTTTTTCAGGGAGGGGGATCGGATGGTGCCGGCCCCTATAGTACCACCCAGGGTGCATTAATCGTGCCGGTTATGGGAACAAAAAGCCGGTATTACCTGTTCTCCCTTGAAGATAAGGCAAACCCGAGGGGCGGCCTGTTCTATAGCATAATAGATATGAGCCTGAACGGAGGAAAAGGCGATATTGTAGCGGGGCAGAAAGGGGTGTATCTGGATATGGGCCTTACAGAGAGAATGACGGCCGTTGGCGGGCCTGGCTGCAATGTATGGCTTATTGTGAAGCCCCGGAATCTGAACTACTGGAAGTCTTATGAAATTACGGCAGCCGGCATTAACCGGACACCGGTTATTTCCACTGCAGGAACCATACCCACGGGCATGTCCGATCCTTACCTGGCGGGTATCATACGATTGTCAACAAACGGTAAAAAATTAGTATCCTGTTGCAGTGGAACAAGCCAGGTTGAGGTTTATGATTTTGATGTTCGTACCGGGCTGTTATCTAATCCGTTTGTCATCAATAACACAACGTCCGCCGGTTTCGAGACTTACTCCGCATGTTTCTCGCCCGATAATTCAAGATTATATGTTACCGGTTGGATCGGTAATCTCAGGCAATATGACCTGACGCAGCCTACCCCTGCCCTTGTTGCCTCTTCGGTAGTGGTATTGGCTCCATTCCGGAACGGGGATAAAGGTTTGGGGCATCTTAAGCTGGGGCCGGATGGTAAGATCTATTGCGGGAGCTTTGGCCGGGATTCCATGCATATTATTCAGTCGCCCGATGCATTAGGCACGGCATGCAATCTGGATACATTTACCCTGCCATTAAGCAGATCTTCCGGGGGGACAAGAGTGGCAATGCCTAACGATATTGCCTTACCCATACCCGATACCGTATATCGTACAAATATGATCTGCTTTTGGAATAAAGATGAAGTCATCATCCGTGCGGCAGATACCTCAGGCATCAGCTACGAATGGCAGGATAGTATGCGGATGGTTAAGGAGCGAAAAGTTCAGGATACGGGCGTTTATACCGTTAAGTACAGTGAATATACCGTAGCGCCCTGCACCTGGTATGTTGATACATTCAAGGTAGTGTCGCCACCGTTACCCTTTCTGGAGACTCAGCCCAGCTGTTCCTATGCCTGGAACGGAATGGCTTTGGGACACCAGAAGGAGGGCGATACGACGACGTATCTCTATTCCTGGATGAATGAATCGGGGAGCATTATCAGGCAGACGAAGGGCAGCCATGGTGATTCGGTACCTGACCTGAAGCCCGGCAATTACACTGTAAGAATTCAGCCTGCATGGGCAGATTGCGATACGGTCATTTCCTTTACCATCAAGGCCTTGCCGGCTCCTGTAGCTTCTTTTGCCGTGGAGAGGGACACGGTATGTCCCAGCGATACGATCCTGTTTAAAAATACTTCTGCCGATCCTTTTGATACCTGGTACTGGAGCCTGGGCGATAGCAGCTATTCTTCAGACTTTTCGGCAAGGCATGCTTACAAAGGAGAAGGTGCATATGATGTTATGCTTACCGTAACATCCGGTTCTTGCAGGGATTCCTTTACAAAGACAATTTATGTGAAGGCATTTAATTTAGGGCTTCTTGCCGATAAGGAACTTTATGAAGCGGGTGAGATAATAAGGCTGGAGACAGTTGGTTCTGATCCGTATAGGATAGATGCCTGGGCTCCGAAATGGCTGTTTGATAACCAGAATGCCCTGATACAGGAGATAAATGCAGATAGCAGTATGACATATATGGCTTGGGGTATATCGGATAACGGATGCCTAGACAGCGCTGAATTGTATGTTAAGGTCAACAGCAGATTTTTTATGCCTACCGCTTTTTCGCCGAATGGTGATGGAAACAATGACCGTTTCAAACCTTATGTTTTCGGTGGCTCTGTAAATGTTATCCGGTTTTCGATCTATAACCGCTGGGGAAACCTCGTATGGTCAGGATATGGCAATAGTGGAAACGAAGGCTGGGATGGGACCTATAATGGTAACCCGGCGGATATGGGCACTTATTTTTATTCGATAAAGGCCGAAACTTCCGGCGGAACCGTTATCGAACAAAAAGGAGATCTTTCGTTAATGCGTTAATGCTTTTATATTTGTACGAATCAAAGAAGGAGAGCAGAGGAAGAGAATAGAGTAAAAGCGCGAAGATGAATGAGATAAAAGTGGCAATTTAAAATATGCTAAAGTTCTGATCTGCTGGAAAAAGAACAGAAATATTTTTTATTTTAGAACAGCAGATCAGATATGGATCAGCTATTCATTTTTGTTTACCTGTTTAAATAATTTGGAAATGAAAACATGTACACTACTTCTTATTGCATGCTTGTGCTCCATAAAGCTGACTTTCGCACAAAATCTGGGCTTGGCATGGGTTTCTCAAATTAGCTCCATAGGGGATGATAACGGTTATAGTATTGCTTATGATCCTTTCGGTAATGTATATGCCGCCGGCCGTTTTTCAGATGTTATAGATTGGGGTGGCGGGATCAGGATTGAATCCAAAGGCTCGTATGACGCTTTTTTAATTAAGTATAACAGCATGGGCGTAGTTCAGTGGGCGAAGAGCTGGGGTGCCTCCGGGTTTGATTATGGGTATGCTGTGGCTACCGACCAT
>JBEBVI010000096.1:0-12023 GCA_040392805.1 Taibaiella helva | reverse complement strand
CCCTTTAGGGTACCTTGCCAGGCCCCGGTAGAAGCTATATTTTTCGTGCTGCGGGTATGGCCGGTTAAATATACATACTCGTTACCGTTAGAGCGAACCTGAGATTGCACTTCATCTAGTTCTCCTCCAAAATAAGTGCCCCACTCCTGTACGGGGTCAATGGTCAATTTCCCCCTATAATTTCCGGTGACAAAACTCAATATGCCTTCTTTGAGATCAAAACGGGATTGTACCGGATTACTGTACTCATCATAAGTATAGGGAGCACGCTCATACACAGCACCCATAGGAGTTTTTGCAGCAAGGCCACCCTTTGCATCCACATAAAGCTCAGTGGCACCGCCAAACTGCATTCTTATATCTGATACTTTGCCACCGGGATGTACTACAAAGTCATGTTCAAGAAGCCCTGTGTCGTTATAATAAAAAACCCAGTCGATATGGGGATAGATATTCCGGTAGGTAATCTTTCCGTATGCATGTGCCTCAATTCTCTTTCCGGAAGCAACAAAATACTGCTCAAAATAATTTCGTCTGTCTTCTGTCACCAACTCTGGATTTCTATTAGCGCCCAGGAGTGTTATTTCCATGCGATAGAATTCCAAAACATGCTCATTATCTTCCTGGTTTCCAAAGGCGGGCTTGTCAGCCGAAGCATTTACCACTTTGTTCCATTGATATAATAATTTCCCTGGAGCAATAAATACATTTAACCCATTACCAGCCGGGATAGAAAAATCAATATCGTGACGGGCATTACCAAACTGATCGCGAACCTGACCTTTATTTTCCATAAAATACTTCACCGATGTGGTTTTGTTTACATCCGGTTTTGCGGTTGCCAAAACCGTACGTGCATGAAGCGGAATACACAACACGGTAAATATCACGGACAATGTAAGGACAGATCGTATCAAACTATATTTCATCTTTTTTCTTTTTGCAGTGAACAAAATTACTTTGCAATATTCATCATCCGCAAGAGACAAGCGCTCTGCAGATTATTATTGCAAATAAATGACAATCGAAAAATTATTTTGTAGGTACATTTGATAAAAAAGATATGGGTATTAATACCTACTTTCTGCTGATCTGTATAAACAAAGAAAGGCAAATATGGAGTACCCAAAATTCAACCTATCTCACATGCACAACTTAACAGATAGTCTTCAGATGTAACACATGCACAACAGCTGTATAATATTTATAAAAAACGATCTATAGCATGCAAACCTAAAGGCTGTCAATCATCCATATGATTAAAAAAACAATCGTAAATTTATCTTGGTTTTAAAATTGGTAAACTTCTTTAGTACGGCACGTAATATACATTCCACTTGCAGGCTCTTTGTTGTGAAATATTTCTGGTCCATTTTTATTTTGCCGGTTTTACTCTACCCGGTAATCACCCCGGCTCAGAAAAACGGGATCTATACCGTTGAAAAGAGAGCGCTTATATCTACCGAAGTTGACACAACGTTGATACTGCGGTACTGGGAGCAGGCACGAGACATCCAAAGTAAGCATCCGGACAGTGCAATCACCTTGTTAAAGATAGCAGGAGACGAAAGCAAACAGATAGCTTACTTATACGGTGTAGCCCGATCATTTGCTCACTTAGGTGCTGTATACGCCCATACAGGGAAATATGAAGAAAGCATTGCTTACTTAAAAGAGAGCATTGTATATGCCAAACGTTCATCCCGGCGTACAGAGCTGCTACCTATCATCTATAAAGATCTTGGTAGTGTGTATGTATTGCTCGGAGATTATGAGAAAGCTGCAATATATTCTTACCAGGCTGCCTTACTTGCCGAAAAAGCAGCACCTTCTTCCGGGAAAGGAGATATCCTCAACAATCTGGCAGTGATCCTGATGACCTTAGACAGCTCGGTACAGACTTCCTCCGGCAAAGACGGTCTGCACTATCTGGAGCTTGCTGAAAAATATGCAAGAATCTCAGGTGATTCGTCACTGATAACGACGGCGCTCCTGAATAAAGGAGGGTATTATCTCAAACAAAGCAACTGGGTAAAGGCAAACACTTTTCTGCAACAAGCACGGCAAATAGCATGGCGGCGGCATTATACCGAGAAAGAGCACAATAGCCTTTTGCTGATGGGACAATTGCAACAAGGGCAGGGTAAATATGCAGAAGCACTACCCTGGCTACACTGTGCAGCAACGCTTAAGGGGAACATTAATCCCTACTACAGAGTGATGAACCAGGCATTAATAGGAGAATCTTATTTCAGGACAGGACAGTATGATAAAGCGCTACACTATTTCCAGGATGCTGCATCAGAAGCACAGAGGCTGGGCCTCAATTATAACCTGATGGATGTACATCGGAAGCTTTACGAACTTTTCAAACAAAAGGGAAAACTGGGAAAGGCGCTGGAGCATTACGAGTCTTATATCCGCATCAAAGACAGTATAATCAGCAGGACGGCCGTACAAAATGTTCAGCAGCTCGAAGTAAAATACCGCACCGTGCAGAAAGATAAAGAATTACTGCAAAAACAAGTACAAATCGCAAGACAGACAGAACAGCTTAGAAGTAAAAACCTATGGATATATATTATAGCGGGATGCGCTTTACTACTGGGCGTGCTGTTTTTAGCAGCCTATATCGTATTCCGGAACAGACAACGGCTTCAACAACAAAAATTACATAATCTTCAACAATCGTATGAGATCGGTCAGCTTAAAGCTACGATAGAAGGAGAAGAGAAAGAACGCAACCGGCTGGCAAGAGAGCTGCACAATGGTATCGGCGGGCTTCTTACTGCTGTACGTATCAACTACATGGTACTAGGGCAAAAGAACAAATCCCTCCAGGAAACCCCGGCTTATCAGGAGGTATTGCAAATGCTTGGAACAATCAGCCGGGAAGTGCGTAAGACCTCCCACAACCTTATGCCGGAGATCCTGCTGAAAAACAGCCTGCCGGAAGCTATACAGATCTACTGCGACCATATACGAAAAGACGACGCACTACAAACCAATATTCAAACCTTCGGGCCTTTCGAAAAGCTACCTTCCGACTTTACCCTGATGATATACCGCATTATCCAGGAACTTGTTCAGAACGTGGTAAAGCATGCAGAAGCAACAGAGCTCCTTATCCACTTGCTCCTTCGGGATGTGCTGATCAGCCTTACGGTGGAAGATAACGGAAAAGGATTTGTAGTAGATAAACAAAAAGAAGACATGGGCCTGCAAAGCCTGCGGTCCGTTGTGCATAGTATGCAAGGTACATTTTCAGTAGAATCCAATCCGGGAAACGGCACTTCGGTCTACCTGGAGATCCCTTTGGAAAATTATAGTCCACGAAAAAAAACATAACTTCATATCCTGTATTATGAGTATAAAAATAATCATCACAGACGATCATCCTCTTATCCTGAACGGGTTATGCAATCTACTGAACCATAGTGAGGATATGCAGGTTATAGCTGCCTACCGCAACGGAAAGCAGTTATTAGAAGGTCTGAAGACGCTTCAACCGGATGTATTGCTTCTGGATATACAGATGCCCGAGTATTCCGGTGAAGAGCTGGCCCAGATTATCACTCAGCAATATCCGGATATCCGGATCCTCGCGCTCACCAACCAGGACGACATAAATTGTATCAAAAATATGCTTCAGGCCGGCGTATTGGGCTACGTGCTGAAGTCCGCATCAGAAGAAGTACTGATGGAAGCTATAAGAAAAGTACATGCCGGGTCACAGTTTCTGGAACCCGAAGTTAAGGACAGGATAATACAGCATACTATTTATAACAAACAGGAACAGGGGGCATTAAAGCCGGTAATCACAAGACGGGAAAAGCAGGTACTGGAGCTGATAACAGCTAACTATACCAGCCAGGAAATTGCGCAAAAACTGTGTATCAGCAAACGCACGGTAGACAATCACCGCATCGGGCTGTTAATGAAACTTGGGGTGAAAAATGCTCCGGGGCTGGTAAAAAAAGCTATTGACATGGGATTGATCAAATAAGTCTTCTTTAATAAAACCGTCTTTTGGTAATCAAGTTATCGGTAACATCATTAACGTCGCCCGAAACTTTACCTTTATACAATAGCATCCAGAATAGCAATCCGAACACACTACTCCGCACGACCACATCAATATAAACATTCAACACATAAGGTATCATCCAGGCTATACCTCCGGCTATCAGCCCTGCAAGAAGTACTTTAAAGCTGGACAATTGAAAAGGCTGCATGCGCATCTTCTTCCACAGGAACGCGGTTTTAAGAATATTGAATATTACCAAACCTATTGTCGTGGCCCACGCGGCTCCGTATATACCTATTTCCCGGATTAAAAAGTAGTTTAAAACAAAAACAATGATCAACAAAAAAAGCGCGATCCAGAAATTAAAGCGATAGTAGCGGGTCACACCGATCAACTCAAAATTCAGGCCGGTTACCATATCCGCAAACTGACCGATCATAAGTATCATAATGAGCCATTTGATTTGCTCATATCCCTTCTGGATCAATGCCATCACTTCCTGGATATTGTTGATATTCAAAAAAACCAGTAACAACATCCCCACACCAATGATCTGCATATTTATGGCCGAGCGAGAAAATAAAGTCTTTAAATGATCCGTATCTCCCTGATTATAACTTTGGGTAAATGCCGGCGTGGCAGCAATACCTATAACGCGGGTAGGATTGCGCAACATAGATATCGCTAAAGTAGCCACACTGTATACAGCCACGGCCTGAAAACCTTCCGTATCCAATGGCGCTAACAAAACACCATCTAACTGAAGAATGAGCACCGTACTGATTACCGTCAGCATATGATAACCGGAAAAGCGCAGAATATCCATTATTTCACGGGAAGAAAAAGCATCCCGTTTGTATTCAAAATACAATCCCGGAGTACGCTTTGCTACATACAGCAAGAAAAAGAAAGGAATCAGGTAAAGCAATACGTATAGCCATATAAACCATGTAAAATCAATAATACCAAAAGCAAATAATACAATGAGGACAATATAGATAACCCGCGCCAGAATTTCACGTGCAAAATTTTGAAGAGCTGTTTTGTGCAGGGATTGCAGATATGCTTCTAACCAGAAAATAGCAACAGCCTGTATGGTGAGTAACGGGAAAAGGACAAGATATTGCTCCATCATCCGGACATCCTGGCCTTCATTGTAAATATAGTCCAGATATTTACCTGCCAAGAAGTATCCTCCCGAGATGATTAATGAAAAGATTAAGGGCACAACGACACTTATGGTCAAAAAAGTTCCCCTGGCCTTATGACCGGGCGGATATCTCTGGCCATAAATCAACAAAGTATAATTAAATCCAAAAATGCCTAAGTAAGAAACCATTATCGAAATCTTAATCAGGTTTTCACGGAAACCCAATTCAGCCTTTGGGAAAAAACGCGTGGAAAGAATGGTAACCAATGCTCCCAGAACAATTCCTGCAAGCGTTACAATAACGGACTTAATAGATTGGCGTACGACAATTCCCATTCTTATCGGAAAGATAAATAAGCTCCAAAAGTACAATTTTGTTTTGGAGCATAATGCCGATAAAGGTAACAGACCGGATAAACAACCTTTTTTCCTTTTCTTTGCAGTCCCATAGAGATCATTAAAAGACTTGTATAAAAATGGATATTATTAAATTCGGAACCGACGGGTGGCGGGCCATTATAGCTAAAGACTTTACTGTATACAATGTAGCAAGGGTTTCCCAGGCACTGGCAGAATGGTTAAACAAGAATCATGACACAGCCACAGTTGTCATTGGCCACGATTGCCGGTTTGGTGGTGCCTTATTTGCAGAAACTGCTGCAGGCGTATTATGTGCCCAAGGTATAAAAGTAGCCCTGGCTAAAAATTTTGTAAGCACACCAATGGTTTCTTTAGGAGTTAAACTCCTGAATGCACAGCAGGGTGTTGTAATAACCGCATCCCATAACCCTCCCGCTTACAACGGCTATAAGCTGAAAGGGCCTCACGGCGGCCCCACGAGCCCTGCACATATTGCCGAAGTGGAAGCACTGATACCTGATACGGTTGACCTGCCGCAATACGACCTGGCACACTGGGAAAAAGCAGGTTTACTGACTTATATCGATCTCGAAAAAATATACCTGGATTACTTAAACACGAAATTTGATTTTTCGCAACTTAATAATGCACCTTACAAATTAGCATATGACGCCATGTTTGGTGCCGGGCAGAATGTCATACGAAAAGTATTGCCCACTGCGGTACTACTGCACTGCGATGTCAACCCCGGATTTGAGAACAGGGCACCGGAGCCGATACATAAGAATCTGTCAGAACTTTCCGACCTGATCCGGACTACTCCGGAATTGAAAATTGGCCTGGCAACCGATGGTGATGCCGACCGCATAGGCTTATATGACGAAGACGGGCATTTCGTAGATGCACACCACATCATCCTTTTACTGATTCATTACCTTCACGTATATAAAAAACTAAACGGAAAGGTAGTGGTAGCGTTTTCCGTTACGGACAAAGTCAAAAAAATGTGCGCTACTTACGGGCTCGAAGTGGAAGTAACACCTATAGGCTTTAAATACATCAGCGATAAAATGATAACCGATGATGTATTGCTGGGCGGAGAAGAAAGCGGCGGTATTGCCATTAAAGGTCATATCCCTGAGCGGGACGGCATATTTGACGGATTGATCATATACGAATATATGCTGCAGACCGGGAAAACCCTGAAAGAGTTATGCAATGAGATCTATGATATAATAGGTTCATTTGCTTACGAAAGGAATGATCTCCTGCTGGACGAGGCGGTGAAAGTAAAGATCATGCAAGAAGCATACGAAGGAAAATATACATCGTTCGGAAAATACAAAGTAGAACGCGTTGAAACCATAGACGGCGTAAAGTACCACCTGGACAACGGCGGCTGGATGATGCTAAGGGCATCGGGCACAGAACCTGTATTGCGCATATATGCTGAAGGCAGCGATAAGGAAGAAGCGCTGGATATACTGGAAGAGGTTAAGTCTGCATTACTTTAATATTTATATTTATACTGTTGCTGCGGCAAATAAAATTATTTATCGGGTGTGGCAGCAACAGTAATTTCAAAAATACTGCCGGAAGGTATATTATCCCGCACCAATATCGTTCCTTTATATTGCTCGACAATTCTTGCAGTTAAATATAAACCCAGTCCGGTACCTTTGGTCTTGCGGGAATTTTCATTTCCAACCCTGTAGAATTTTTTAAAGATTTTAGTTTTCTCACTATCCGGTATTCCACTACCCTCATCAGCAACACTGAGTACCAGGTCATCGTCATTTCGGGAAAGCTCCACTTTAATACTGGAATCCGATGGTGAATACTTAACTGCGTTTTCCAACAAATTATTAATAGCCAGTTTCCACAAAATTCTGTCCCCGGTAGTAAAACAGGCTTCCTCCAATTGTATAACAAAATTATTTTTACTCCTTTGCTGATAAGCCTGTACACATCCTCTTAGCGTTTCCGAAAGATCAAACTCTTCTTCTGTAGATGTAAAATGACGATTTTCCATTTGAGAGGCCAGCAGCAGGTTATTACAAAGATCATCCAGCCTGTCAGCCTCCTCAATACTCCTTGAAATTAATTTCTTTTGGGTGCTTTCGTCAAGTTGGCGTTTAGCTATCGTCTGCAAATTCAGCTTAACCGCAGCTATAGGCGATTTGAGCTCATGTGTAACAGACAATATAAAATTCCTTTGTTGATTGGATAGCCGGTGATTACTTTTTATGGAAGAATAAACCACCATAGCCCCTATAAGAATAATGGCAAGAAAAGTTGCCCCCTCTCCAAGGTATTGCCTTTTCCGTGTATTCTCCCGTTCCTTTATAGCCCGCAGCTCACTGTTATAGGCATTGGGGTTCGATACACTGTCAATATGCGAATGGAGTGTTTCAATTTCATTCTTTACGATAACAGCGCTTTGTTTATTAAGACTAATGCCCCAGAAAACTATAGCCGCGATTATATATACAAGCAACAGAAAATAAAGAAATGAAATAACACGCATAAACGACTCTAAATTTCTCAATATTTACGAAATAACTTCTATGTCATTCTTCACAGCAAAACATAATTTAATTGCCCAACTCCAGGTTCGTGGTTTGATTACCTTTAATGCTGAATACGACTATCTCCGGCCTTTGATTAGCCTGTCTGGGCGTTTTAAAGTAACGTACCTGATATATTCCCGGCAATAAGTCTCTTTTCTGGGCACCGACATCCCCGTTTATTTCCATTTCATGAAAAGGCATAAATGCATCTCCTCTTTCGTTCCAGAGCTGGACTTTTCCAACACGGCTCCGGTTAGTTATCTGTAAGGTACCCGGTTCCGGAATTTCTACCAGCTTTACACTATTAAAGTCCAGGTCAATATTATAGATCAGCTTAGGTAAGGTATTGATCTCTATATGGTAGTTGGCCGGGTCATAAGGCAATTCTTCATCGCTGCGTTGTTTTACCACAGGACCCGGTTCAAAGCGTTTGCTCACAAAAGCCGTATAGCCTTTTACCGGTTTATCCGGTGCCGTGGGGTGATAAAAAGCCAATGCTCCGCGACCTACTTTTATATATATTTTCTTTTTAGCGTTAGCTTCAACCACTACATTATTAGCCTTCCCCCTCCCTCCCGGTATAGCTATATCATACATACCCGGAGGCAGCAGGATCGGATCAGGTTCTCCGCCGCTAACGTTGCGATAAATATTTTTCACTTCCTTTTGCGTTCTGCTGTCCCTAATGACCATACGGGGCTCGGTGAGGTAAAATTTCCCCTGCCCGTTAGTAAAGTAAATCTGCAAAGAGCTTTCCTTGGCTGTTTCCTCCTCACTCGTAAACTCAAGTGCTTCTTCTCCCCCGGCTTTAGCCGGCGTGGGAGGGCGAGCGACTGGTTTAGCCGGCGAAGCTTCTTTATTGGTACGTTGCGCCGGGGTAGGTGTCGGTTTTGGTTGTGGAGGATCCGGCTCAATAGTGAGCTTAACCATCAGTCGCGGCACGCTGACCGGTACAGGCTCAGGAAGTGTATACAGTATATTTCGTTTTCGTATATTTTTCATCAACACAATTCGGTCTAATGTACGATGTACTGGACGGACAGCCGTATTATCCTCCGGCTGGGCAGGCGTTTTAGGTTGTACAGGTTCCTTTACTTCCGGAACAACCTTTTCCGGTAAGGGAATTTCTTTCTGTACCGGCTGAGATACCGGCTCTTGCTTTATCGGAGGAGACGTGATAACTATATTTCGGGCAACCGGGGCTGCAGGAGGCGGAGCTGAAGACACGGTGCGCAGGCCGGATGTCTTTGCAAGAAAAACCGGCCGATTATCATTAATGATGGTTTGCACTGCAGGCTTTATTTCCTCTTCTTTAGTTATCTGCAAATATTTTCCAAGACATTCATATTGCTGCCTGAGCGGCACATAATCTACTAAACTAAGGATATAAGGCTTAAAGCTTATTTTCTGCGCCAGTAATTGGTTGGTTACCGCACAAATATCGCCCCCGCAACTTTCTCCACCATCGGTGACTAATATAATACTATATGCGTACTGATCACTCTCATTGAAATCATCTTCGGCAGTCTGCTTCAATGACCATGCGATCGGCGAATAGCCCCTTGGAGTAAGGTATTGTAACCGGGTTCGTACCTGGCTGGCGTTTCCATTATTAAATGAAACTTCCACCCTGGAGTCGAAACAGTTCTGCTCCTGTGCAGGGTATTGGCTCCCAAATACACGTACGGCAAAAGCTACTTCCCTGTTTATATTCTGTATACTGTCTGCAATAGTAGAAATAATACGGCCTGCAGCAGCAAAACGGGACTCCCTGTCTGTCCAGTTATCCAGCATACTGCTGGATGCATCCAATAAAAAAAGGATACGGGCCGGTTTTTGTGTCGGAGTCTGAGCATACACACCCTGCATCAGACCAGCGACGATCAGGCTCAGAACAATCTTCCTGCTCCACAATAATTTAACAGTATCAACAAGAACCTTTTTAAAATTCACCATTAATATGAATGATATGATCAGGCTGCCAAATTACGAAATTCTAAAAGCCTGCTGCCAAAATATCAAGTGTCTTTCTTTATTTATCTTTGCCCAGGGTAATTAAGCCTGCATCCATATTAAATGATATATTCATCAAGACTGATTGAAGAAGCTGTAAATGCATTTTCACAACTACCCGGTGTCGGGAAGAAAACGGCGCTTAGAATGGTACTGCATTTGCTAAAAGAAGAAAAGGAAAAAGTAAAGCTTTTCAGCGATACTATCGCACGCATGAGAACGGAAACAAGTTTTTGCCCTGATTGCAACAATATATCGGATAGTGGCTTGTGCAGCATATGTGCCAATCCCGCAAGGGACCAGTCGGTTATCTGTGTGGTAGAAAATTTGCGTGACGTCATCTCCATTGAAAGTACAAGGCAGTACAATGGACTTTATCATGTATTAGGCGGGTTATTATCTCCTTTAGATGGTATAGGTCCGGAACAGCTACTACTGTCCAATTTGCTAGCCCGTCTGGGGAAAGGGGGTATTTCTGAAATAATTATGGCACTCAACCCTACAATTGAGGGTGATACTACCGTCTATTATATCAGTAAGCAGTTACAGCCTTACCAGGTATCCATTACCGGGATAGCAAGAGGTATCTCATTTGGAACAGAACTGGAATATACGGATGAACTGACATTAGCACGGTCTATCGCAAAAAGGTTGCCGGTGGATGTATATGTCAACATTGGGAAAAGCCAGTAATTATTTTGAGAGCAGGTTGTTTTTTTTAAAATTGTTTACTTACATTTGGCGTCTTAATTTATTAATTAAAATTTAAAGGAGAAAGTTATGAAACGCATTTACATGATTGTTGCTCTGCTGGGAGCACTGACGAATGGGGCTTTTGCTCAATCTTACATTGACCTGGAAGCTTTTATGGAGAAATTTGATGATTCGGTTGTAATTTGTAACGATACCTATATTGATACCAATGTGGGGTATTGGGGGGTAATAAACAGGGGGCCGGAATCAGTAGTAGGAGGTGATATGATATGGCTAAAAATGCCTTTCACAAGTGATACGTTTGGTGCCGGCACAATCAGCGGGTATCAAATATCGGAAGCGCGAGATTCCGGAAGCGTAGTTATTTGGTTTAATGCGAATGTTTATGCTTCTGATATCACATATCTTCTGGATATCAATAAGTGGGAAAACGCGGATTCAGTGAGGTATTGGGATACTGTTATGATACCTAAAAGTGCTTTAGTAGACGGGCGAACATATGGATTTTTCTTTTACATTGTTCCGGTAAT
This sequence comes from Taibaiella helva, assembly GCA_040392805.1. Taxonomy (GTDB): domain Bacteria; phylum Bacteroidota; class Bacteroidia; order Chitinophagales; family Chitinophagaceae; genus Taibaiella; species Taibaiella helvus_B. The sequence continues at coordinate 659 of JBEBVI010000096.1, read as the reverse complement.
AGGCTCAGATCCTAACATAGAAAACCCTAGTGTTATTGATACCGTTAGATCAAACAATATGGTGTATAAACCCATCGTTTGGTGCGGTGATATGAGCAACATAAATGAATTAATATCCGGAAAAAAGACCGAAAGACTCCTAACTTATCCTAACCCAGCCAACAGGGAGATCAATTTCAGGTATGATTTCTTAAAAACAGCTGACGCTACTGTAAGAATAACCGATATTGCCGGTCGCACTGTATTAGTAAAAGATTTAGGAAAGAATGTACAGGGTATCCAGACATTTAATATTGATTGCTCAAGTCTGACCACAGGAACTTACTTCCTGGAATTCCAGACAGACGGTAAACGAGCGGTAAGTAAGTTTAATGTCGTAAAATAAGAATTTGAGTTTGCTATTTTTATAGCGGGAAATAAATAAAAGAAAAAGCTGCCTGATAAAAGGCAGCTTTTTCTTTTATTTATTTCATCATATTTGTAACCTTGATTAAAGCTTTGCTCAACAGTTGTATCTCCGTTTCTTTATCGCCCTGTTGTCACGGTGAAAGCGTCTAAAAGATACGTTATAGCATAGTTAAGTTTGTTGTATATTTCACACCGGATCGTCTTATTCTGACGAAATAACTTCCCGAATTGCCGTCATACCTACCGAGTAA
>JBEBVI010000095.1:0-12214 GCA_040392805.1 Taibaiella helva | reverse complement strand
GTATGCCTTTTTGTTTCGCCACGTTAAGTAATGCTAAAGAGTTTTTAACATTGAACTTGCGCAGCAAACTCTTCCGGTGATTTTCTACAGTATGTATACTGATAAATAATTCTTCTGCTATATCCTTACTACTCCTGCCTGCTGCAAGCATGCTCAGTATCTCTTTTTCCCTTCGGGTTACAGCCGGTATATAAGAGGGCCTCAGATGTTGTTTGGTTATGCTCTCCTGCAGTAATTCTTCTTTCAATACAGGGTCCAGATATTGGCCGCCCCGGTATACCTGTTCAATGGCAGAAAGCAGTATTTTTTGAGAAACGTTTTTCAATGAATAACCTTTACATCCTATCTGCATCATATATTTTACCCTTTGTATATCGTCAATGCTGGATAATACCAGGATATTGATTGCCGGATAGGTATCCAGAATTTCTTCAGCTAATTTTTCTCCGGTGCTATCCGGTAAATGCAGGTCCAATAAGAGTACATCGGGAACGTTATCTTTTAATCCGTTCAATAAAGTCTGCCCGTCCATATAAATGCCGGTCAGATATATATCCGGACTTTCCGTAAGCATTTGCTGAAGGCCTTTAACTACCATCTCATGATCATCTGTTATTGCAACCTTAATCATACTCTTTCTGATTTAATTTTTTTAATCCGATACAACTATATCTTGTATCCCATCACTGACCACGGTGAGCCACGAAGCCCATTTACCACATATTATAAACATACCTCAACCCGGCTATTTTTCCCATCCTCCAATTGCTATATTTATAATTCAAGACAATAAACATAAACTTTTTAATTTTTACTTAATACTCATATTAATATAAATAGTAGTACCCTCGCCGGGTCTTGAATCGATCTCTATACTTCCGTTCAACGCCGCTACCCGGTCTTTGATATTGCGTAGTCCGATACCTTCATTTTGATTATTGCTCTTCATGCCCTTTCCATTATCCTCAACGGTAATATCCAGATAGTCCTCCCGGTAGCTGAGCTGCACCATAGCTGTAGTAGCGCCACTATGTTTTACAATATTCTGAATGAGCTCCTGTATTATCCTGTATGTGGCCAGCGCTGTTCCCTCTTTCAGATGCTCGGGTTCTCCCAGATGTTGCAGCCTGATATCCATATTTTGGGCTTCGGATGTCTTTTTACAGTAAGCTATGAGCGTAGCCACGAGGCCTTTACTTTTAAGTATGTGAGGACTGAGATTATGTGCCGTTTGCCGAAGCTCTTTATAAGCGTCATCCAATAGTTGTACGCCCCGTTCGTATTTGGGTGCCTGGCTGGGTACTGCGGGCTCTACACCGCTCAGGTTCATTTTGGCTGCGGATAGTATACCTCCGATACCGTCGTGCAACTCCTGCGAGATCCGTTTCCGTTCCTGTTCTTCTCCTTCTACCCGCGCTTTAAGCTGCAGGTTCATTTGTTCAGCAAGTTGTATCTTTTGCTTTTGACGATAATTCCTTCTTAGCAGTAATACCATACCCACTAATAAGGCCCCTCCTATGGCCATTACGGCTATCCAGGTATTTCTTATTTTGAGTTCATTTTCTTTTTTGGCTAATAGCAGGTTTTTTTCCGCTAATTGTTTGTCTTTCTCTGCAGTGCGGTATTGGATCTCGGTGGCAATTACTTTTAGCTGCATATCCCGCCTTCCGACAGAATCAATCCTTTTCTGTAGTTCCCGGGCGGTATAAAAGGCTTTCTTAAAATCACCCTGTTTAATATACAGGTTGGTGAGATGGTTCATATTGCTGAGCCAGCTATGGTTATCTGTTCCTGCCAGCCCTTTTAAAAACTGTTGCTCTGCCAATCTGTATTGTCCCAGCCCCGTGTATGCAGTTCCGGCAATTTCGTCTGCCTTCGCCCGCACAGCTGCCGGTATAGACCAATACCGCGATAAGGTATCTGCAGCTTGTACTAAGCGGAGCCCTTCAAGAGGTTTCCCGTTGTTGGCCAGGATAGAACCTTTATTAATCGTGCCTATGTACAGGCTGCTATATTGCTTCAGTTTATTGGCCAGAGCAAGGCAGCTATCCATATATCGAAAATTACCTGTCGAGTGTCTTTCCTTTATCCGGGATATATTTAAGAGCGTGAGTACCCATAGGGTGGTATCCTTATAAGAGACGGCGGTCTTTAAGGAGCGTTCCATGTATTCCAAGGCAAGATTGGTACTGCCGAACAGTAAGATAACCTCACTGAGGTTGTTCTCTATGCGGGCTGAGAGCAAGGGGTCTTCCTTTGCATAATTTAATGCCTGAAGGCGGGCGTCGAAAGATTCTTTATAACGGGATTGGCGGTAACAGATCTCGCCGATATTGTTGTAGAGATTGGCTAATTCTTTTCGATGCGCTGTGCTATCACAAAGTTGTATGCCTCGCTTGGCAAATTGGAGGGTTTGCTCCAGGGTTCGGGCATCTGTATAGAAATACGATAAAGCCACCAGGCATCTGCGTGTGCCCTTCACATTCAGTTTTATCCTGTTATTCCGTAATAATTGTAACAGCAATCTTCTGGCGCTATCGGGGTATGTTAACCTTAGTTTTTCTGCATCCTTAATTTCCTGCAGATCCGTTGTTGTATTCAGGCTGTTTAGTTGTATACGGTCTTTGACCTGCCCTGATGCCGGAGCAAAAGCAAATAAGCAGAGAAAAACAGTTAAAATACGCAAAAATATAAGCATAATTTTTATAAGACATGACCAGTCAGATATTTATCAAGGCTGCAGCAGGTAACTCCCGAATCAAAAATAGCTGTTTTTAGTCATTTTTAAAATGACTATTTAGGTTTACGTTTTGTCACTCTACTACAAGTACATTTGTACCCTTATTGCAATGAGTAAGCCTAAACACCGGAAAGAGCAATATGCAATAATAAGTAATTGCCATGTTTGAAAAAATGCTGAGTAATACACCTGGTATTACATGGGTGCAGCTAATGATCTGAATTTTCTTAAAAAAAACAATTTAATATGCATTATAAATTTACACTCCTGACACTTTTGTGCCTGATACGTTTTATGCCGGTTGAAGCGAAAAATGTTCAATTCAGCGATCTTGTTGCTCATCAGTCGTCTTTTACTCAAGCATCTTCATCATTGCATTTTGTGGAAAATGTGGGGCAGATTACGGATCAATATGGATATCCCCGGCCCGACATTAATGCCCGAATATCTTCGGCCGGTGTAAACGTGTATATCGGCAGCGGTCAGATGTCGTATCAATGGACCGTTGTAACGGAAAGTAAAGAATCCTTATCTATAAGACGTGACAAGGTATTGGGAGAAGATCCGGTAATCATATACCGTATGGATGTACGCCTTTTGGGTGCAAATAAGAATGCGACATTAATAAAAGAGGAAGAACAGAAATATTATGAAATGTATTTTCTGCCTCAATTGGGAAGTGAAGGCGCTAAAGCTTCCACTTATAAGAAAATAATCTATAAGGACATTTATCCTTCTATAGACTGGGTATTGTATACAAAAGGAGGTAAAATGGAATATGATTTTGTGATACATCCCGGTGGCAAAGTCTCTGACATACGTTTGCAATACGAAGGCACTACAAACCTGAACATAAACAATGACGGCAGCTTTACCGCTGCTACACCTTTTGGCAAAGTAACGGAGACAGCGCCATATAGCTTCCAGGAAACAGGTGAAATTGTAAGTTCACGGTTTCACTTAAAGGACAATATCCTGCAATTTAGAACCGGTGATTATACGGGTATTCTGACCATAGATCCTGCAGTGGTATGGGCCAGTTATTTTGGGGGATTTGGTTTAATATGGGATTATATCCAGGATATCGCTGTCAACAAAAACAATGAAGTATATGCTGCAGGGGAAACGACCAGCTCTTCCAATATAGCTACGACAGGTGCCTTTCAGACAACACTTAATGGAATGTTTGATGCATTTTTATTCAAACTGGATAGTACGCAAAATATGCTATGGGCGACCTATTATGGTGGCCCGGAATATGAAACGATAGAAAACCTGGCTTTGGATAGTATCGGCAACATTTTCGTTGGTGGAGTTACACAAAGTCAGTCTGGATTGAGTACTACAGGAAGCCACCAGCAGAGCTACGGTGGTGGTCGCTACGATCTTTTTATGGCTAAATTTACCCCGGATGGTAACCGGCTATTCTGTACTTATTATGGAGGGAATGGAGACGATACTGGGCCCAGGCTGAAAATATTAGGATCAAGTGTCTACCTGGCCGGTTTTACCCAAAGCAGTAATGCAATTGCAACCGGCGGAACACATCAGCCGAATTTGATAGATGCCTACGGCGATGCTTTTCTAGCAAAATTTGATTTGAATGGAGTGCGGGAATGGGCTACTTATTATGGGGGGGAGAAATATGATCGTGCATTGTCAGTAGCCGGAGATCCTGCCGGTAATATTTATCTTTTGGGATATACAGGTAGTGATTCCGGGATTGCGACAGCGGGGAGCCATCAATCGGTTCGCCCAGGGGGAGAATCGGATCACTTCTTGGTCAAATTTAAAAATAATGGGATACGCCAATGGGGAACCTATTTTGGTGGTCCGGGAAGAGAGTCGACAGAATTTTCTCCCAGAAACCTGGATTGCGATCAGGCGGGTAATGTCTATATTGCTTCTACAACAACCAGTACTTCCGGAATAGCTATGGCCGGAAGCCATCAGGATATCCTGGCAGGTAAGACAGATGCCTACCTGGTAAAGTTCAATAGCAGCGGTGTGCAGCAGTGGGGCACTTATTTTGGGGGAGAAAATGACGAGCTTTTTGTAGGTGTTACCTGTAAGGATTCTAACAATATTTATATGTCTGGATCTACAGAGAGCAGCAGTAAGATCGCGAGTGCCAATGCTATTCGATCTGTATATCTGGGAGGAGTAAGAGGAGATGTCTTTCTCGCTAGATTTAATCATAAAGGACAAAACACGTTTGGATCTTATTACGGAGGAAAGAACCGGGATCAAGGACATGCAATTGCATATGATCATTCCGGGTATGTGTATGTGGGTGGATTTACTAATAGTGATAGTGCTATTGCTACGCCAGGCAGCTACCAGGATACCTACCCGGGAGCGCCTTTATACAACGCTTTTATCGCTAAGTTTTGTTTTGCCCCGACTCCTGATTTGCTCGAAATAGACGGTCCGGACACACTCTGTGCCCATGGTAAAGCCACTTATGCTGTTGCTGCTCTTGCAGGTGCCGATGAATACATATGGACCCTGCCTGCTGAATGGACAGGGGAGAGCAAGACAAATCGCATTGATATTACGAATAGCACGACTGGAGGAACCGTAGGCGTCCGTGTAGTCCGTTGTGAAGATACCAGCGACATACAATATAGAGAGGTATATGTAAGGCCAGCTAATCGGGCAGTTATTACCGTGGACGGATTTAAATTGGGTACGACAACTACCTATGTCCGTTACCAGTGGTATTTTAATGGTGGGGCGATACCGAATGCAACGGACGCGAACCACTGGGTAGAGGAAAACGGGGACTATACAGTAGTTACTGAAGATCAAAATGGCTGCATTGATACGTCGGCTATATATAAGGTTACCAATGTCGGGATTGCATCGGCGAATCCATGGAGCCGGTATGTCAGCGTGTATCCTAATCCTGCTATCAACAAGGTTTATATTGATGCGCCCATAGTTGTCCAGACAAGCCTGTATAGTCTGGATGGACGATGCCTGAAGGAACTACAGGATACGCATATAATTGATTTGAGCAACTACAATCCTGGTATTTACCTGATTCATATCAAAGATAAAGATGGCTTATATTTGAAAACCGCAAAAGTAATAAAAACCGTTAAATAGAATTTTCTTTGCTTTAATCCTGATCATGTAGCATTATAACAATGTTGCATGATCTTCTTTACTTTTATGAAAAAAATAATTTACCTCTTGCTCTTCCTTCTGTATATAATGCCCGCGCATGCACAATACGAGAATATTTGGCTATTAGGCAACGGCGGATTGAATTTTAATGTCAACCCGGTGCAATCGTTTACTACAACTGCCCCGGCTTTGGTGGAAGCAGCGGCCAGTATTTGTGATCCGCAGGGGCGTCTGCTATTCCTGACAGATGGTACCAAAGTCTGGGACAGGAACTATAACCTTATGGCCAACGGTACGGAATTAGCGCGTCAATTTGGTACCGGGAGCTCTACGCAGGGTGCCATAATTATACCGATACCGGGATCTGTCAGCAAATATTTTATTTTTTCAACTACCTCAGTAGAATATAATTCAGATGCAGGAAAATTGTATTACACTAAGGTGGACATGAACCGTAACGGTGGTCTGGGTGCTGTAGATCCGCTGGAAAAGTCTGTATTGGTGGATTCCCATTTAACAGAAGGAATGACGGCTGTGGTAGGAGCGCAGTGTAATATCTGGTTAATTGTACGCAGCAGGATTGATGGTCGCTTTAAATCGTATGAAATCAGTGACGCCGGACTGAATACCAAGCCTGTAACGTCGGCTACAGGCATTATTGGCAGAAACCGGTTATGGGTAGGTTCCCTGTGCCCGTCTCCGGATAGTAAAAAAATACTATCCTGTTCTGCAAGTCCGTTAGGGGGCGGCTTAGAAACTTTCGATTTTAATCCGGGTACCGGAATGCTGTCTCATCCTCAATTGCTGGATGATAGCCTGGCATATTACGCGGGGTGTTTTTCTCCGGATGGTTCTAAAGTTTATGCAGTCACCCATTTGAGGGATTTTAAAGTTTTGCAATATGATCTTAACGCAGCTAATCCGGCTTTAAGTAGTACGTTGATCTCAGCCTGCCCCTCATTCAGCAAAATTAAGCTGGCGCCAGACCGGAAAATCTATTTCAAGGGGGGCGCTAACTATTTAAATGTTATTCAGTTTCCGGACCTTGCTGGTGGTGCTTGCGGCTTAAAAGCTAAAGCGGTGGAATATGACTCAGCGATCAGTGAAGCGTTACCAAATATTGTTCCTATTATGATATATGATACAGCTATGTCTGTCAATCAAATTAAGGAAGCTTCCTGTTTTACTGCCGCAGCATCTTTGACCTTACAGGCTAATAATAGTGATCAGGCATGGGGACACCAATGGAGTAATGGTGTCCGTAGCCCTTCGATTAATCCTGAAATGCCGGGGATGTATTGGGTAAGTTACTATACGGCTCCCTGCCGGTATCATATAGATACTTTTTTTATACGCCTCTCCAATGGTGTGCTGCCTCAAGCTACGATCACCGAAGCCTGTAAAGGAACAGCAACGGGGAAAATAGCGGTAGAAACCTACTCCGGCGATACGGTACTGTACCGCTATACCTGGTATGACGAGCAAGATAGTGTGATCGGGCATGGGCCGATATTGGATAAACTCTACGCCGGTAACTACAGGCTGCAGGTACAAACCGCCCGATGTGATACTTTACTCACCTTTAATCTTCCGGAATCTAAGTATAACGCCCGGTTTCAGACAGACAGCCTGACTTGTACCGGAATGGCTTTGTCTGTAAACAATCGGTCTGATGTCTACTATACGCAATGGCACTGGGATTTTGGAGATGGTTGGCAGAGTTCTGAGAGAAGTCCCGATCATACCTACCGGACTCCCGGTGTTTATGAAATAACCCTTATCGCCAGCGGGCTTGTATGTCGTGATACTTTCTCAAGTACCGTTATGGTGGACGCACCGATGTTCCCCTTTCAGTTGTATGCTGAGAGAGATACCCTTTGCCCCGGCGAATCTCTGAATTTTCATTACGCCACAGACAGCACTCTGGTTCTCTTCCAATGGGAGTTGAATGGCGAATATCGTTTTCACACCCGGGATACCTTTTTACAACAGGCTTTTGACGAACCGGGATTGCAAACTTTTGTGCTCACTGCCGAGCTGCGTGCCTGCCCGGTGCAACAGATAACAAAATCTGTCTTTATAGCTCCACTCCCTCTGGTACAACTAGGCAATGATACCTTTTTGTGCCTGCAGGGTAATTCTGTTGTCCTGTCCAATAAAGCCGCAGTGCAACCTGGTGATCAATATCTTTGGAATACCGGAGACAGCATACCGGCACTCGTGGTTCGACAACCGGATGACTACCAACTCCGCATTACCAATCGTTTCGGCTGTAGCAATATAGAAAGTGTAACAGTGCATAAAGATTGCTATACTGATATTCCCAATGTATTTACACCCAATGGCGATGGTATCAACGATTACTTCTTCCCTCGTCAGCACTTAAGCAGGAATATTGCCGCGTTCCATTTTCAGATATGGAACCGCTGGGGGCAGATGCTTTTTGAAACCCGGTCTATAGATGGCCGCGGGTGGGATGGAAAGCAGAACGGGCAGGAGCAGCCATCGGGATCTTATGTATATCAGCTCAAAATAGTTTATCACGACGGTAAGCAGGAATCATATAATGGCAACATAACGTTGGTCCGGTGATTTTATATTGAAGTATTGTTCCGGCTTTCATGATCTTATAAGACGGCTGAAAGCACTGAAACCCCTATCACCTGCAGATCGGCGACTTTATTATCAATTCCAGTTAGCCATTAAACTAAGCAGGATACCTTGGTTATATTGATATACCGCTTGGTTATCGACAGGCCTTGCCTGTTGCAGGGTCTGGTTAAACCATCCGGCTTCTATGCTTATTTTGTTTTTAAACTTATAGCCCAGGGCCAGGCCTATCCTGTTTTGGTCAAAAACATTGCTGTTGACATTTTTTCCAAAGCCGATAAATATTTCATCATAGGCCGTTGCATAGAGGGTGTTGCCTGTTAGCATCTTATTATTGATAGGAACCGTAGCTTTTATCTGGTAGCGTACGCGGTTCATATAGCTCCACTTTGTAACTCGTCTTTCTCCTGTTGCTAAAGGGTTCAGTACACCTAAGAATCGCTGCTCCAGGCGTCCGCGGTGATTCAGTAGTAGTCTGCCTTTTTGATCGTCCCAGGTGACCTGCTGGAAGATGCGGTGCTCGGGGAAAGGCTGATTAACGGCGGATGCATAATCGCCGTAAGGATATGTTTCTATCCAGGCATACCCTAATGTAGTTTTGATATTATAAGGAAGCGTATATTGAAAGCCTGCCCGGAAGAGACTTTGCTGCCAGTCTTTCCATCCATTAGTTCTCCGCCATTGGTACTCAGCAGTGAGTGCGCTTTGCTTATTGAAACTGATCGTATGTTGGGTATTCAGCCAGACAAGACGGTTATAGTCACTTTTTCTGTTGTTGGCATATAGCTGTTCATCATCGAACGTACAGAAAAGGCAGGTGAGTGAATAAAACAGAAACCGGTGCTTCATGAAGATATTTCCTGATATAGCAGATTAGCGATCTTCTTTTAATTTATCATTAAGCTGGTGCCGGTCCTTGTCTCTTGTTGTTTTCTTTTCGAGGTTCTGCACCAGGGCGGCATTCAGATCAACTTCACATTGATTGGCCAGGCAAAGCAATACCCAGAGGACGTCGGCCATTTCATCGGCGAGGTTTTTATTCTCATCCGATTTTTTGAAAGATTGTTCCCCGTACTGACGAACCATTAATCGTGCCAGTTCCCCGGTTTCTTCCATGAGTATACCCAGGTTAGTTAATGGTTCGAAATAGCGGACACCGTATGTCCTGATCCATTCGTCCACTTTTTGCTGTGCCTGCGCTAAAGTCAATTGTTCCATCTGCTCCGATTATTGTTCCTGTTCCAGTATTTTAATGTCTTCTATTAACCGTGCTACAGACTTTTCATTCGTTCCGTCATAAGGTTGTGCGATGCCGTCCTTACCTATTCTTACCCTTAACCTTCCCTGCTTGTCCACTAACACAAATTTTTCGGTATGAATAAAATCTTCGTTGATATCATCAGGCCGTTCTTCTACCGCAGTCATTTTGTAGCTGTAATAGGCTTGGTCATACAGCGCCTGCTTATCTCCGGTGAGGAACAACCAGCGTTTAGGGTCGGCATCGAAGCGGAGGCTATATGCTTTCAGGGCAGGAACGGAATCGTTTTTCGGATCTACGGTATGTGATAGTATAATAACATCGTCGTTGCTACGAAAGGCCTGGTACACTTTGGCCATATTCTCATTCATTTTAGGGCAAATGCCTTTACAGGTGGTAAAGAAATATTCTACAACGACAATTTTATCTTTAATGTTTTTATTGGTAATGGTATCGCCTTCCTGGTTAACGAATGCAAAAGGTCGTATACCTTCTCCGGCTTCTCCCCACACGGCTATCTCCGGTTTTTTTATTTGCTTGCTTACGTTATAATAATAGAAAGAAAACCCGGCAGCTAAAAGAATAAAAAAACTAACAAGAAAAACCGTAATACGTTGACGTTTCATGTTATGGTAGTATGAACGGCAAAGGTACAGTCAAGGTAATGATAATGTTGGTAAGTGGATGTTAAGCCATGGGGCTACAGGCTGTTCAGGATATTCTGATAACTTTCGTACCGCTCGCTGCTGATCTTATTTTCCATTACTGCTTTTTTTATGGCACAATCCGGCTCGCTGATATGCATGCAGTTGTTGAACCGGCATTGTTCCAGGAAGACTCTCATTTCCGGGAAGTAGTGTGAAAGTTCTACCGGTTCCATGTTTACAATCCCGAATTCTTTGACCCCGGGCGTATCTATAATCCTGCCGCCGTCCGGTAAATCAAACATTTCGGCAAATGTAGTTGTATGCTGGCCTTTACCGCTCCATTCGGAGATATGGCCCACACGAAGCGCTGCACCCGGAATAAGCTGGTTGATCAATGTGCTTTTCCCAACGCCGGAATGCCCGCAGAACAGTGTGGTTTTATTCTTTAATATCTTTTTCAGTTCCTCCCGGTCTCCTCCGTTCAGGGCAATAGTGGTCAGAGTTGGATAGCCGGCCGCCTCGTATATTTCCCTTTTCCTTTTCCAGTCTTCTTCATATTTTCCTTTTATAAGATCGGCTTTGTTAAACAGGATAACAGCCGGGATATGGTAAGCTTCTGCGGTGACGAGGAAGCGGTCTATAAAGCCATAGGAAGTGCGCGGGTGCCTGACCGTCGCGATCAGCATGGCGAGGTCAATATTGGCGGCTACTATATGTTTCTGATGTTTATTATGAGGCGATACCCGCACCATATAATTATGCCGGGGCAGAATATCTTCAATTACAGCGGTTCCCCGTTCCCTGTCTTCTATGGCGAGGTTGACCTGGTCACCTACGGCAACGGGGTTACTGGACGAGATCTCTTTATCGATTTTCAGCTTACCCCTTATACGGCAATGCCATACCCGGCCCTCTTTGTCGTAAGCTATGTAAAAGTTTCCCGTAGATTTATATATGGTTGCTGTTAGACTCAATGTTATGCCTGATTAAGAAGCGAATGGTTGGTAGCGCTATGCTTTAGCCTTTTTATTTTGAACAATAAACCGGGTTAACGCCAGGAATAATATGACCAGGGTAGAGAAATAGATCACGTCTCTTGTGTCTATCAATCCCCTGTTGATGCTGTTGTAATGATAGTCGAGTCCTATCCATCCCAGGTAATAGTCGGCTCCTCCGCGGAATACATCCAGCCGGCTTAAGCCCTCAAACCCGCTGTACAGGAGGAAGCATAAAAACAGAGAGGCGAGATAGCTGACAATCTGGTTGTCGGTAAGAGAAGAGCAAAAGATGCCAACTGACGTGAATGCCGCTACCAGCAGCAACAAACCGATGTAAGCACCCGCCAGGCCACCGAAATCCATTGCAGAATCATCCATCGCTAAATAGTAAATGCTAAAAACATATACAAGAGTAGGAATAATGGCAATAATTACTAATGTTATGGCCGCAAGGAATTTGCCCATAATAACCTGTGAGGAATTAAGAGGCTTGGTAAATAGCCACTCTATAGTTCCACTCTTAAATTCATCTGCGAAGGACCGCATTGTTATGGCCGGTATAAGAAACAGCAACAGCCAGGGCGCAATGCGGAAAAACTGGTCCATTGAGGCATAGCCGTATTCCGGAATACTGGTATCCGGTAATACCCACAGCATCAGGCCGGCAAAGACAAGGAAAGCCAAAATGACCGCGTATCCTGCAATAGAGCTTAAAAATGATTTTAATTCTTTAAAATATATACTTCGCATGCCAGGTATACAAAATTTGTTTTTGGTAGTACAAGGTTACAAATGTACTTATCTTATCGAAAATGGGCGCCGGGGGTTT
>JBEBVI010000094.1:0-12265 GCA_040392805.1 Taibaiella helva | reverse complement strand
CCGTTTCATAATAGTGCTCAATTTCTTTCAGGCTTGCGGGGCCTTTATTTAATTTGCGCAGGACGCACTGATGACGAAAATAAGTATCTGCAAGTGACATAAACTGATTTTAATAAAACTATGGCTGAAAAGTGCCGCACAGGAGCTTCCTCCATAACCGTACATGATGGCCTGATTATGCTCATGAAAGGACTAAAATTATTATTTTTCTATCGTTTACCGTCAACAAATAATAATTGGCGGGTATGCTCCAGTCCGCCCAAACGGGCATAATTCTCCTTAAAATGATTTGTATTCCAGTAAAACCGCACCCAATCCTTAAATTTCTCAGTCTGCACGGTGTCGAGGTGTCCGGGAGGAGAAGAGCGGTTCTCCTCTTCAAACATACCGGCAATACGCTCATCAAAAAACAACGTATACAGGCAAAGATGGTGTAGCCTGAGGTGGTCTTCGATCTGCCCGAACAGGAAGAGTGTGGTATGCCTTAAATAGCCTGTGGATATACATACCGCTTCCGTATAATAAGCCACTTTTTGCCTTTTTTCGTTTTGGAAATAATATACCCTGAGCTGTAGTGGCTCCGCGTTACGTATACAATTAAATATTTGCGGACGATGCACCTCCCTGTATCCCAGACGATGCATAAAATCAATATCGGAAAGGCCGGCCGCACGCGCCTGTATTTTACCTGAAGTCATAAGCTATCAATTATCAGATGAACATTTGTTCAAAGTTCAGGGGCGGGTACGCCAAAACATGACATAGTCCTTAAAATGTTATCGTTGAGCCTGTCAATTAAATTGTTCCGGTAATTCAACATTGGCGCGATTATTGTGTTAATGAGGGGATATATGAATCAAATGTAAATTTTAAACTCAGGTTTTCCGGCTGTTTTGTTTTAAAACATTTCATAATGCTTAAATGGTTACACATGTTTAACAGAAAGAAAGAGCCTCAAAATGGATACATATCCGCTAAAGGCAGACACTATCCCTTCTACATCAAAGCGCCTTTAGTATTGATAGGCCTGTATTTACTTTTTTACATACTGGCGCTACTGCAGGACATCCTGGTCCCCTTTGCCTTTGCCGGCCTGATCGCCATCCTCCTTAACCCACTGTACAACAAGCTTCAGAAATGGAAAGTCAATAAAATATTAGCCATCCTTATTACACTGCTTATAGCGATCCTCATTCTTGCAGGAGTCTTTTTTTTCCTGTCCTCTCAAATTGCTCAATTTGGCGAGATGATCCCAAAGCTTAAAGAAAAATCACTCGATCTGGTGCACCAGTTCCAGCAGTGGCTTTCGGCGAACTTCGGAATTTCCTACAGAAATCAGTCTGACATGCTGAATGAAGCAATGAACAGCAGCAAAGCTTATGTAGGCCAAACACTGAATACTGTTTTCGGGATGCTCAGCTTTTTTGTGCTTATTCCCTTATATGTCTTTTTGCTACTTTATTACAAGCCGCTGATACTAAACTTTATTTATGAAGTTTTTGATGAAGACAATTCTGAGCAGATAGCCGAAATATTACAGGAAACCAAAGGAGCCATACAAAGCTACATTGTAGGGCTACTTGTTGAAACCCTTATCGTATCTGTTTTGAATGCCATAGCCTTACTCATACTGGGCGTACCTTACGCTATTTTATTAGGCGTCCTGGGCGGTATATTGAATCTTATACCTTATATAGGAGGCATTATTGCCATACTGCTCCCCGTGCTGATGTCTATCATCACGAAAGACGGCTTCACCACGCCTCTGCTGATCGTGGCCAGCTACAGCGTGATCCAGTTTCTGGACAACAACATTATAGTTCCCCGCGTCGTTTCGTCAAAAGTATCCGTTAATGCCTTAATATCTATTATCATTGTTTTACTGGGCGGAATGATATGGGGAGTCAGCGGTATGTTTCTTTCCATACCTTTCGTGGCTGTTGTAAAAATCATTTTTGACCGCATAGACGAGCTGAAGCCCTGGGGGAAATTGTTAGGCACGGAAATACCCAAGAAAATTCCACACCAGGTAGTCAATGAAGAAGAGCAGGACGATCCGCAACATCCCATCTGATACCATTTTCCTTATTCTTTAAACACAAAACAGTACATAATCAAGTATCAAACCAGTAATTATGATTTTACTACAAATTGATGAAACGGTAAAAGCCGGCGCAGAAGCGCTCAACTCCAGCGAGATATGGCTCATTAAGATCAAGACAATGGCCATAGAATACGCACCTAAGATAATAGGAGCCATCCTGATCTACATTATCGGGCAATGGATTATCGGCCGGCTGGCTTCCCTGTCCCGGAAAATACTGACCAACAAAAAATTCGATGCTTCCCTACAGAAATTTCTTATCTCTCTTTTAAAGGTTACCCTTACCGTACTGTTGCTGCTCAGTATTGCAGGCGTACTGGGCGTTAATATCACAGGCTTTGCCGCACTGCTTGCCGGTGCAGGATTAGCCATAGGCGCTGCGCTGAACGGCTCTTTGGGAAATCTTGCAGGCGGTGTGATGATCATGATATTCAAACCGTTTAAAATAAATGATATGATCGAAGCCCAGGGAGCCGTAGGGATCGTACAGGAAATCGGGATCTTCAATACGGTGATCCTTTCGCCGGAAAATAAGACGATCATACTTCCTAACGGCGCACTCTCTACGGGTGTCATTACCAACTACACGGCACATGGAAACCTGCGGGTAGACATATCTATGGCTATAGCGCCGGACATGGATATAGACCAGGCCCGGAAAGTTGCTACGGAAGCCATGTTGACACATCCTAAAGTGCTGCAGGTACCGCCCCCGGAGGTAAGTGTATTGCAGGTGGCAGACGGGATGGTTACCTTAGCCATACGCCCCTATACATTGCAGGCCGATTACTGGGATGTATTCTTTGGCGTGCAGGAAATCGTTAAAAAGGCATTTGATAAGAACGGCATAGAAGGTCCCGTGCCCAAACGTTTTATTATCAGCCCATCCGGCTCCTGACCCGCGGTATCATATCCTCATCTTATATAAAATCTGTAAGCATAAGAATACACAATGCTATAAGGACGGGAAAACACCTTATAGCATTGTATATTCTTATAGCTGAAGACCGCTCTCATAGCAGCCCGCAACGCGGTCTTTTTATCTGTACTAAGACAGCATATCACTAATCTTTGCCATGCCTTCAGCGGGCAACATTTGCTCCCAAAGCATGGAATGTATAATGTGCATTATGGGCATAGGCACCTCCAGCTCGCCGGCTATAGCCATCATACCCCTTACAGCATAATATCCTTCCGCCACCATATTCATTTCGGTTACGGCCGACTTTACCGTATAGCCTTTCCCCAGCAGTGTACCGAAAGAGCGGTTGCGGCTGTGAGGAGAATATGCCGTAACCAGCAGATCGCCCAGGTAGGCGCTGGTATGAAAATCAGGCATATGGTTACCGCTATGTATTTTTTCAAACTGTACCCGCAGGAAACCGTACATCTCCCGATAACAATTGGTAATAAAGACACTGAGAAAATTATCGCCATAGCCCGCTCCGTGCGCTATGCCCGCACCTACTGCATATATATTCTTCAATACTGCTGCATACTGTGTTCCCCATAGATCATCATTGACCGTGGTATTGATATATTGTGTAGTAAAATGCCTGGCCGCTTCTTCCGTAACCGTACGGTCAAGGCCGGAAAAGGTGAGATAGGAAAGACGCTCCTGTGCTACTTCTTCCGCATGGCAGGGGCCTGTTATAGCCACATAACGGTTAATAGAAATATCCTGGTCGGATACCATAAAATCATTCAACAAAACATTGCGACCCGGTAGTATGCCTTTAACGGCAGAAATAATAACTTTGTTCCTGAAGGCGCCAGAAGGTATTTGCTTGAGCACATCAGCTATAAAAGCAGAAGGAACGCATATCAATATAGTATCGCAGGTATCTGCCACGCGGCACAGATCGGTGGTAGGCTGAATAAGTTCTTTGGAAAAATTAACCGCTGTCAGGTACTGGGCGTTATGATGTCTCTCCTGCAGATGTTTTACCGCATCGGGACTACGCATCCACCAACATATCTGCCGGCCGTTATCTGTCAGTATTTTTGCCAATGCTGTTGCCCAGCTACCGTTTCCTATAATACCAAACATTATATGTTTTGAAATTTTGCCGAAAAGTAAGACCTAAATCCATGAAATAAAAATTTTAGTTCTGTGGAAATTATATAAAGCTTAGTCAATAAGAAAAAAAACAGACGTGATCATAGACAAACAAACACTCTCGGATTTATCTTTCATTGACGATAACCGTTCCGTATTTTCTTACATCAACTGTTGCACCGCACAGGCAGGGACAGCACTGTTGCGCAAATGGATCATTACACCACCGCAATCGTTTGAAGCATTACAGCAACGCCAGCAGGCCACCAGGTTCTGGATGCAGCATTTGGAGGTATGGCCGTCCATTATATCCAACGGTACTCTGGTCATGGTAGAGAAATATTTCGAGTCGGCGGAAAGCTACGCCGGCAAAGAACATCCCATAAGCCTGTGGATCAATACCTACACCCAGAAGCTATTCAATAAAAACACTTACTCTTTCATACACTTCTCCCTCAATCACCTGTCCGATTTTCTGAAAGGTTGCCGGGAGTTGGTACAATTAAACAAAGAAAAGCTTCCCGGTTTAGTAAAAAAAGATATTGAAGTCCTGTCTGAAGGCTTGCAACATCCGGTTTGTGCCGACCTGTTACGTATTACTAAAGACACGTCCTACAAAGACCTGATGCAATATAACTACAGGACGAGGAGAGAAGGCAAACAGATCATTTTTAAAATGATAGAGCGGTATGTACACATGGATGCCAGCCAGGCTATGGCGCGGGCTACTGTACAACAAAATTGGGTATTGCCCGAATTACATCCACCGGAAGCATTGTGCCTCACAGCCCGGCAGTTGTATCATCCTTTACTGCAACAACCAGTGCCATATGATATCTCTTTCACTGCTAATAAAAATTTTCTTTTTCTTACCGGCGCCAATATGTCGGGCAAAAGCACCCTGATCAGGGCTTTAGGTGTCAGTGCATTGCTTGCCCACATCGGCATGGGCGTTCCGGCGGCTGACATGGAGATCAGCTTCCTGCACGGCATTATTTCCAATATGCAGGTGGAAGACAATATTTTTCTCGGGGAAAGTTATTTCTTTGCAGAAGTGCAAAGGATGAAGCTGACGGCTCAGAAGCTAAGCAATCAATCGTACCATCTTGTGCTTATGGATGAGTTGTTTAAGGGAACGAATGTGCATGATGCTTACGAGTGCAGTAAAGCCGTAATAGACGGCCTGCTTCAGCAGAAAGATAACCTGATGGCCTTGTCCACACACCTGAATGAGCTTTCTGATGGCCTGCAAGGCAACCCCAATGTATGGTTCAGATATTGCTATACCAGGGTCACAGAGCAGGATTATGAATTTACGTATCAGTTAAAAGAAGGTGTATCGAAAGACCGGATCGGTTATATGGTATTAAAAAAAGAAGGTGTCATTGACCTGTTGCATAAAAAATAAACATACAAGCCCTTTCAATAATCCAAAGCAAACAAATGGAAAGCTTAGCAAGTATTAAAGTTCATGACCGCATATTCATCCCGTATTTAGATGCCGGCAGGATATCCTCACGTATCAAAGCGCTGGCTCTTGAAATTTCTGGTGACTACCGGGATAAACAACCTTTGTTCATCGCCATTTTAAACGGTGCATTTATATTCGCTGCCGACTTGTTCCGGGAGTTGACCATACCGGCTGAGATCTCCTTTGTAAAACTGTCCTCTTACCATGGCATACATTCATCCGGCAAAACACGGGTGGCCATAGGATTATCTGAACGCCTGAAAGACAGGCACGTGGTCATACTTGAAGATATTGTTGACACGGGCAATACGATGCATGATTTCCTGGCGCAACTGGCAGAACAGGAGCCTGCTTCAGTACAGATCGCCGCCCTGCTAACCAAACCTGATGCATTGGTGCAGCCGGTAAGTGTACGTTATACCGGATTTGCCATACCTAACAAATTTGTGGTGGGGTATGGATTGGATTATGATGGATTGGGCAGGAATATTCCGGGGATTTACCAGGTGCAGTAGAAACTAAGTAAGGACGCGCCTCGAGGCGCGTCCTTACTTAGTTGTCAAAGAGTCGGAACCCTGGAACAATAAAATAGTTAACAATGTCAGAAACCAACCGTATAGAATATAAAAGGGAACTCAATACTGATGTGGATATTGAAAAGAGACGATTGCCTTTTTGAATTATCATGAAGGCGGCATGATCTATATTGGCATTGAAAAGAGCGGTAAAGTAGTGGGAGTTACCGATGTGGATGGCGACATGCTCAAAGTCAAAGACCGAATAAAGAATAACATCTCCCCTTCAGCCATGGGATTGTTTGATGTGGTAGTAGAAGAAAATGAAGGCAAAGAAATAATCAAAATCATTATAGTATAATAGTCAAAATAACTTCCACGTTTCCAAGGCTGGGAGATGCCTCCACGCTGGTCGGCATGACGGTACTTTAGGAAGTTATTTTGACGCAGTTACATAGCCAGTGGGAGCGAAAAACCCTATTTCAAAAAGAAATATGGAATGACAGCCAAAGGCTGCTTTATACGTGTAGGTATAGCAGCAGAACCAATGCCACAGGCGATGATTGACAAATTATTTGCAACGCGTACTCGTAATTCTATTGGTAAAATCCGGTCAGGCCGACAGGATTTGACATTTGAACAGCTTCGAATTTATTATGAAGAAAAGCATAAACCACTCAATAAGCAATTTAAAAAAAGTCTGGAATTACTGACCGAAGATGGTGCATTCAATTATGCAGCTTATCTGTTAGCAGATGAAAATAATGTTTCCATTAAAGTAGCAAAGTATAGCGGTACAAATCGGGTAAACCTAATTGAAAACAATGAATACGGTTATTGTTCTCTGATCAAAGCAACCAAAAGTGTATTGGATAAAATTGAACTGGAAAACCGGACAGCAACCCTAATTACTTCTAAAGAACGAATAGACCGAAGGCTATGGAATCCGGTAGCACTTCGTGAAGCAGTAATTAACTCTATTGTACATAACGACTACACCAGGGAAGTACCACCTAAGTTCGAGATTTTTGCCGATCGGATAGAAATCACATCGGCAGGCACGTTGCTGGAAGGGTTGAGCGAAACAGAATTCTTTGAAGGAGTTTCTACTCCCCGGAATAGGGAGTTGATGCGCATTTATAGAGATTTAGAGTTGGTAGAGCAGCTCGGCTCAGGCGTTCCCAGAATTCTAGAGTACTACAACAAGGAGTGCTTCGTGTTTATGGAAAATTTTAGAATGACGTTCCCAACTGCCGAGACCCCCATTCCCCAAGATGGGTTGGTAGATGGGTTGGTAGATAGTCAAAAGAAAATATTGAAACTGATAAAAATTAACCCTAAAATATCCAAGAAAGAAATGGCACAAAATATTGGCATTAGTACAACTGCTGTGGATAAACACATCAAAACCCTGAGAGAGAAAGGCATTTTAAGATGAGTAGGTGCAGACAGAACAGGGCATTGGGAAATATTGTTATGATACTCTAATAAAGCTTTGCCATACTTAAGCATTACGGGATCTGCGTTTGGCAGCAATAATATCATTTACGTTGCGTTTGCTGATTTCGCCTTCCCAACCTTTATTGATCTCTGCACGTAATTCTTCCAACATCTTGTAGCGATATACTTCATGCAGCCGAAGAGCATCTCTTACTACTTCACTTGCATTTTGATAGTCGCCTGAGGCTAATTGAGCGAGGATATATTTTTCCTGTTTTTCAGTGAAACTGATATTCATTGCTATAATTTCTTTTTTCAAAGATACTACCATATGTCCATATTTGCTAAATATGGACATATAAACTTTTTAGTTTTGTGGCAATATTATCGTTTTCAGCAAAGATGCTTTCTTAGCTGGCTGTAAAGAAGCTGCTACAAACTTCGCATAGCTGGGTATGCGGTTATCGCTGAAAGCGAGATAATAATTTTTGCGAAATTTCCAATTTCGCACAGCAGGGAATATAATGCGATAATATACCCGTTACTACACAAGCTTTTCTTCAATTGCTTTGCGTATCAGCAGCGCCATATTTTTAACTTCAAGTTTGGCCATAAGATTCAGTCTGTAGGTTTCTACTGTACGTTGACCCAGAAAGAGTTCTGCTGCTATCTGCTGATTAGTATACCCTTCGGTTATCAACTGAAGAATTTGTTTTTCGCGCCTGCTGAGAGAAGGTGTTACTGCTGCTCTTTTCCTTTTCTGTATAACATATTCGTGCATGGATTGCCGCAACCTCCGGTCAATATATTCCTTTCCTTTATTTACCCGCTCTATAGTTTCTACAAGCGTCTGCTGATCAGTACTTTTTAATAAATAACCTTTTGCGCCCTTTTCCATTAATGACTGCACCGTTTCCGGATCCGCAATATTGGTAATTACCAATACAGAAACAAGAGGATAATCCGATACGATTTGAGGAAGCAGGATATCACCATTAATATAGGGCATGTTAATATCCAGCAACAGTACATCAGGCTGACGTTTTTTTATACCCATCTGCAATTCCTTGCCGCTTTCATAGACATCATCAACAATAATGTAAGCGTAATCGCGAAGCATATTACAAATTCCCCTGGCCACCATAGGGTGATCATCAGCTATAGATACGTGTATATCAACCTTCATCTGAATCCATTTTAATCGTTAATGCAATAATTAAAGTGGTGATATCATTTCTTCGTTATTAATCTCAAATTCCATATTGATAGTAATACCGGCTCCAGGTTCCGAATCAATAAAGCATATACCCTTAAGTTGTTTTATTCTATCTTCCAGGCCGCCTAAGCCTATACCCATTGCTCCTTTATCACTTTCTTCCAGCCCAATACCATTGTCTTCTACCATAACCTGCAACTTACCGTGGTGCATACTCAATTGTATCAGTGCACGGCTGGCCTGTGCATGCTTGACAATATTCTGCACCAGCTCCTGCACAATAAGGAATACAGCTTTCTTCAGCGCGTCCGGCATCGGGATGTCCATGGCATATGCCTGGCATTCCACCGTCAAAACCGGCTGTGTCGCGTTCACCCTGTCGCAATATTTCCTTAACGCACTTTCTAGGCTTTGATGCGCTAATTGGCCAGGCATCAGGTTGTGGGCGGTTTTTCTCACTTCATCGGACATGTGGTTCAGGAGCGCCAGCGCATCATGATAAGATTCAGAAGTTTTTAGAGCTTCGTATTGCCTCTCCAATATGCTAAAATTCATTTTTACCGCAGCTACCAGCCCGCCAATACCGTCATGTAATTCGTGGGCCAGTCGGCTTCGTTCCTGCTCTACGCCTTCCATCTGGGCCAGCAGCAATTTGTTCTTCTCCTGCTCCCGAATCGTCTTCAATTGCTCGGCCTGCAATCGGTTGCTGTGTTTCCCGTTACGATACAGGTTAAGAAGAAAGCCTGATAAGGACAGACAGCCAATACTAACCACAAGGATAACCAGGTTGCGTATTTTCAATTCTGTATCTTTTAAGGTAAGTAACAACCGTTGTTCTGCAAGCTCTTTTTCTTTCTCTGCAGTACGATATTTAACCTCCAACCGGCTTACAGACTGTATCCGCTCTTTATTTAATAAGCTGTCCTTTATCGTTATATAGAGCATCAGGTACTTGTACAATGAGTCTGCCGAACCGGTTTTGTAGTAACATTCAGCGAGATTCAGATAAACCGGTTTTTCTGCAAGCACTAAGCCCTGTTGCCTATAAATATCCAACACTCTTAGCAGGTAAGGAATAGCCGCTCTATAATTTGCCTTGGCCAGTTTAATATTGCCCATTCCCATTTGTGTACCAATATCTCTATATGCCTCTTTAGGGTAAAGATTTATAGCGGAATCAAAATATTTTTCTGCCTGATCAAAAAGATGCTTTTCATCTGATTTTTTTGCCGCAGCGCCCAATGTCCACCCGATTTCACTTAAGGATGCTACTATTTTAGGCATTCTTTTAGTAGTCCGGTACAGTTCAAGCCCTTTTTTGTAATAATATACAGAGCTGTCGTATGTGGATTGATACCGATGTCCTCTCCCCAGGTTGGCATAATTCTGTGCCAGGCATTGTGTATCTCTGGTAAGGCTTGCCAGGCGAACGGACGAATATAGATAGGGCATACCCTCGCTGATGAATTTGTTATGGGTAAGTGTTGCTCCCAGATTTGCATATAAGAGCATTAGTTGAGCTGTATCCTTTATATGTTGCTTTTCAAATAGCCTCAATGCTGTGTGATAATACTGTATGGCAGAATCTGTATTCCCCGATTGAGCAAAAATATTAGCTAAAGAGTTGTATAACTTAACGAGTAAAATTTTATTATCAGACGATATAGAGGTAACGAAAGGCAGCGCTTTAAAAAATACGGAACGGCTCTGGTGGTAATCTTTTTTATCAAAGAGATAAGCGCCCCATGCCAGTAATGCCCGGGCAGCACCTTCCACATATTGGGCATCTTTGCTGATGGCATAGGCTTCTTTAGACAGCTCTATTGCACTGTCTGTTGCTATCCATCGCAGGTCGCCTGCTCTCTGGAGTAATTCCGAAACCTTAGCAGTATCCTGGTACGGAGGTATTGTACTGATGCGGCCCTGATCCTGTAAGAACATCCATATCGGCTGGGCCTTTGAAGATAAGCAGGGAACAGCTAAACATAACAGGGCAATAACAAAACAATATGCTTTACTTATACAACCCATATTCAACCGCAATTTTTATGTGTACAATTTACAAAAAATTATGCTGACAAATACCGTATATGTACGGTATTTCGGTGGAATCGGTAATGGATAAGTTTGTAACAGGTTTTTAGCCCCAAGGACGATCAGTCCATATTTTTATTATTAACGTATAATTTTCACAAAATGAGAAAGAACATTCTTTACAAATTTTTAGTACCCTTGGTTTTATTATTACCGTTAATTGCATTTGCGCAGAAAGAGGATAGCAGGTTTTTTATGGCAGCCCAGAAAATTGACTCCCCTCCAGATACTATTATAGCGACTCCCGTCACTTCTGGCAGCTCCCTCACAGGAGGAGGCGAAGGTATGGCATCTATTTGCAAAGGTAACACCGGGCAACTCTTAATGTACACACATGGAACTAGTATTTATGACAGTACACTAACATTGATGCCTAACGGCGGTAATCTTATTCCTCCGGGGTTATCTACTCCAGGCAGCACTTTACAGGCAGCAGCAATTGTACGACTGCCAGATGATCCCAACAGGTACGTGGTTTTTTCTCTTACCAATTCATCAACTACACCTCATCCCGGGGGAGGATACTTATATTATACTATAGTTGACATGAGTTTAAGAGGGGGATTAGGTGATATAGACACTAATTATAGGTCAATATTGATAGATACTGCCTTGTGTGAGGGTATGACTCCCGTAAGTGGCAACAATTGCAATGTATGGCTGGTCACCCATTCAAGAGGCAAATCAAATCATGATGCTGCCCGGAATGGCACTATTTTAACCGACAGTACGCTCAGGGAATTTAAAGTCTTCGAAATTACTGCTTCCGGGGTCAATCTTAGTCCGGTAGTTTCTTACACGGGAATAGGGGTTGATAGTATTCCCAAACTTCCTGGTGGATTGTACTTCGATATGTACCAGGGCGGTATAATAAAAGCATCACCTAACAGAGATAAGATAGCTTATGCCAGTAACTGGCAAATCATTCGCGGGTTTGTTGAGCTATGTGACTTCGACCCCAATAATGGCAGGATATCTAATTCCATGATTCTTGATGAGGGATTTTACTACGCCATGGATTTTTCTCACGATGGTACAAAGCTATATACCTGGACGCAAGTTCCTGTTAGTCAATATTCAGGAGGCCGTTTTTCGGGATTGTCGCAATACGATATAAGTTCCGGGAATATAACAAGTATTATTGCTTCACAAACAATATTAATTCCTACATCATTAGCATCGGGCTCTGATTTACGTCGATTGCCAAATGGTTTCCTTTCCTGCGGCTCCTTCACAATAACACGGCCCAACCTATTAGGCTTTGCTTCCATTGCTATTCCGTTCACAGGCAACAGATTGTCTTCGTGGAGGAGCATGAATTATCCCGGTCTAACGCTACTAGATACTTTCTCCAGCACTACTACTC
>JBEBVI010000093.1:0-12278 GCA_040392805.1 Taibaiella helva | reverse complement strand
CTTACGTTGAAAGGGGTTATGGAGGGAATAATTTTCCAACAAAATTACAGACCATAATACCCTCCAAATAAAACCCTTCCCCTCAAAGCATACTAGCTACTGTAGCCACTTTCACATATCCCAATATCCCGGCTACGTTCTACATACGTCAATTTTTCCAATACAAAACCATTTTTTCTCCTGATAATTCTGTTTACCTTTGCATGACCGATATATTTTATGGTGATTTGATATCCACCGGTCGCAAACAGGAACATTATGACTAAGTACATTTTTGTAACCGGCGGGGTTACTTCTTCTTTGGGCAAAGGAATCATTGCCTCTTCTTTAGCCAAATTGTTACAGGCTCGTGGTTACCGCACTACGATACAGAAATTCGACCCCTATATTAATGTGGACCCGGGGACATTGAACCCCTATGAGCATGGAGAATGTTTTGTGACAGACGATGGCGCGGAAACCGACCTCGATCTCGGACATTACGAGCGTTTCCTGAATACACCTACCTCCCAGGCCAATAATGTAACTACCGGAAGGGTGTATCAATATGTTATTAATAAAGAAAGAGAAGGCGCCTTCCTCGGGAAAACCGTACAGGTAATACCACACATTACCGATGAAATAAAAAGACGCATACGCCTCCTCGGCAACGACAACAAATATGATATCGTCATAACCGAATTAGGCGGTACCGTGGGCGATATAGAATCATTACCCTATATTGAGGCCGTACGTCAGTTAAAATGGGAATTAGGCAATGATAATTGTATTGTGATACACCTTACCCTGATCCCTTACCTGAAAGCCGCAAAAGAGCTGAAGACCAAACCTACCCAGCACTCTGTAAAGATGCTGAGCGAAAACGGCGTTAATCCCGACATTATCGTGTGCAGAACGGAAGAGCCACTTTACAACGATCTGAAGAAGAAAATAGCCCTGTTCTGTAATGTACGTCCCGAAGCGGTTATAGAAGCCCGGGATGCAGACACCATATACGGAGTACCTATTGAAATGATGGCCGAAAAGCTGGACATCATAACCCTGAAGCTATTGGAACTGCCGATGGGTAATGAGCCCGACCTGGCTAAATGGAAGGAATTCTTAACCAAATTAAGATATCCTAAAAATAAGATCACCATAGGTCTTATCGGTAAATATGTAGAGCTGCAGGATGCATATAAATCCATTTTAGAGTCGCTGATCCATGCAGGCGCCATGAACGAATGTAAAGTTGAAGTAAAAAATATTCATTCGGAATACCTGACTTCTGAAAATGCGGTCGGTAAACTGCAAAACCTCGACGCTATACTGGTAGCACCCGGTTTTGGAAGTCGTGGTATTGAAGGAAAAATTGAAGCTATCCGCTATGCGCGGGAAGAACAGATCCCGTTTTTCGGTATATGCTTAGGTATGCAGATGGCAGCTGTGGAATTTGCCAGGAATGTGCTGCATCACGCAGATGCACATTCTACCGAGATCAACCCGGATACACAACACCCCGTTATACACCTGATGGATGAACAAAAAGGGGTGAAAAATAAAGGCGGTACCATGCGCCTCGGCTCTTATGACTGTGAGCTTGATCCTTCCTCCAGGTTATCCGGCATTTACGGTAATAACAAGATCAAGGAAAGACACAGACATCGTTATGAATTTAATAATGATTTCCTCGAGGCATTCCGGAATGCAGGTATGTTCCCCGCAGGTAAGAATCCCGATACAGGGCTTGTCGAAGTTATTGAACTGTCCGACCACACGTTTTTTGTAGGAACCCAGTTTCATCCGGAATATAAAAGTACGGTGGAAAACCCGCATCCTTTATTCATGGCCTTTGTAAAGGCGGCAAAAAATCATTATGAAAGTAAAAAAGAAGAAACCAGTTTCGAAAAAGACCTGACACACAACCAGGCTTTTCCCAAATAAAACAATAGTAAAGTCACAATAATCCTGAAGTAATCAGGAAGCAAATATCAGTATCATAAAGTTGAGGAAATGCACAACGGGAATACTCATGGCCATTTTGACTTTTGAATTTTGACTTGACAAACAATGTTTACACCACTTTCCAGGATCGTCCTGCTTTTGGTATGTGCTATACTATCCGTTTTGGCAGCGGTACTGGGATTATATTCTTTATTAATCTTAACCTGCTTCATATCCTTTCTGCTGTTATACGGATATTACAGGAAAGGCTCTGTAAGCCTGGCTATGCGCTATATTAAAGAGGAGAACTTTGCCGAGGCTCAGCGCGTGCTGGATTATACCACATATCCGGAGCGCTTAGACCGTAAGCAAAGAAACAATTACCTTTTTGTAAAAGGTTTTCTCGCAAGAGAAAATAATCATTTTGAAGAAGCTACAGACCTGCTGGAGGAAGCATTAAAAAATGGCATCAAAAATGAGCAGTACCAGGCCATGGCCTTATTGGCATTAGCCGATATGTATATGATCCGGGAAAATAAAACATCTGCCGGAAAGTGCCTCGAAATGATGAAAGGACTGAAAGTAAACTCTTCACTCATACCAAGTATTAGAAAAATGCAGGAATGGGTTGCTTTATAATACCATTACCAATGTCATTAACTTTAGATGTTGGTGATAACACCAACATCGGCGGTTGCCGTTGCGGGTGTTATCACCCGCAACTATATGAAGCCTTAAGTTAATACCATTACCATAATTTCAACTAAAATATCCAGAATGATACCTTTTGAGCGTTTTACCTTAAATAACGGACTCAGAGTAATAGTGCACCAGGATCTGTCTACCCCTATGGTAGCCGTTAACGTGCTGTATGATGTAGGAGCAAGGGACGAAGATCTGCAGCAGACCGGTTTTGCTCACCTGTTTGAACACCTGATGTTTGGCGGATCGGTAAACATACCCAGCTATGATGCCCCCCTGCAAATGGCCGGCGGGGAAAATAACGCTTATACCACCAACGACATTACCAACTACTACATACAGCTTCCCAAAGAGAATATAGAAACCGCTTTCTGGCTGGAAAGTGACCGTATGCTTTCCCTGGCCTTTGATGAAAAAAGCCTGGATGTTCAGAAAAAAGTGGTCTGTGAAGAATTTAAGGAGCACTATATCAATAAACCTTATGGGAATGCCTGGAGCATACTACGGGAACTGTCTTATAAACATCACCCTTACCAATGGATGACTATAGGCAAGGAGCTGTCGCATATAGAAAATGCACAACTTAGTGATGTACGGGCCTTCTTTTTCAAGCATTACCGGCCGCAGAATGCCATATTAAGTGTTGCCGGCCATACCAGTACGGAAGAAGTAAAAACACTGGCGGAGAAATGGTTCGGGGATATACCTGCAGGTATAAAATATGAGCGAGCCATTCCCCGGGAGCCGAAACAGGAAGAGGCAAGAGTAAAAACCGTATATGCAGATGTACCGCTCAACGCCCTGTATAAGGCGTGGCATATGGAAGACCGGCACAGCAGACAGTATTATGCAGCGGATATTATAACCGAAATATTGGGCAGCGGGCAATCCTCCAGACTGTACCAGCGATTAGTAAAGGAAAAACACCTGTTCAGCAATATCAGTTGTTATCATACCAGTAGTGTTGATCCCGGGTTATTGATTATAGAAGGCAAGCTGGTACAAGGTGTTGACCCGCAGCAGGCCAACCGGGCTGTAGAAGAAGAGCTGGAGCTTATTAAAAACGGTGATATAAGCGACTGGGAACTTCAGAAAGCCAAAAACAAAATAGAAGCTATCGTTACCTTTGAGGATATGAGTCTTCTGGCCAGGGCAAATAATTTCGCCTTCTATGAGCTGCTGGGCGATGCTTCAATGATGAATTCAGAGCTGGGAAAATATATGAAGATAACAATGCAGGAACTGCAGGAAGCCGTAAATTCAATTCTTACTACCAGCAATTCCAATACTTTGTTTTATCTCGCCGAAAAGAAACCTGATACTTCTTCTGCAACAGACTGAGCAGGAGAGGAGATGCTATACTTTATACCGCTGTATACAAAAACCCATAATCAGAGCGTAATCGTGCTGCCCCCAAAGAGGCTGGCTAAGAGCTATCGTTATGTCGTGCAGAGTGTAGCCGGAGCAGGCGGCGGAGAGACATTGTCCAGGGCAGAAAATAAAAATTTCTTCACTCCACAAAAGCTGTCTTTTCTTTACAATTGACCTAACTTCGCCCTACAATAATCTCAGCTCATTATATCAATGAGCTATTAAATCACGCCCTTCAATTATACGCTGTGCCGGATAAAAATGTATAAAGGTTACTATTTCACAGGTGAATACAGCGTGGAGTATAAAATGCAAAATTCCCCTATCTTGCCAATAAATAAGGCCATTTTCTGATGAAAAAGGTAAAATTCTCAGGCTTAAATCATTTAATCCTTTGTGTAACCGGGAGGATGGATAAGCATATTCCAGGCCTGAGACAATCGTCAAAATATACCTTATTGATAATACATCGTCATATTATGTACTTCAGATTTATTTATATACTTCTTTTCTGCCTTTTCTGCGTATGGAAGCCGTCTTCTACATATGCCGGTTCCTTCAACTACGAGCGTGATTATACTGAAATGCTGGAAAGGACTAGGTCACCGCAGGATTCCTTTTATTACCATTCTTTACTACCCCGCTTTTTAGCTAACGATACCACAATAACCGTAAAAGAAACACTTTACCTGATGATCGGCTACACCGGTATACCGGCATATAAGCCCTATGAAAATCTTAAAACCGAGAAGCTGATCAAATCGCTTAACAACGAACAGAAATATAGAGAAGTCCTGGCTATATGCGATACCTTCCTTGCAGCACATCCGCTCAACCAGGCTGCGATAATAGAAAAATCCTTTGCCTTTCACCAATTAAAGCAAACGGATAGCGCCGGACATTACAAAGAACAGTTTGCCCGGATTATGGCCACAATGGACTGGAGCGCCGACGGCCGCAACCCCGAAAATGCCATGTTCTCAACAGGTCCGAACGACGGGCAAAATTTCGTGGACCTGTATTACCACGCTGACCTGGGCGAGATCAATACCACAGAAAATGAGCATGGAAATCTGTGCGCCGTTGTGGAAATGAGATTCAAGAAAGACGGAAAAAGCCGTAAGATCAAATTCTACTTTGCTATCCAGCATGCGGTTAATACCCTTGCTAAATAGTATAGACTAAAGAATTTTCAGCAAAGGCAGTAACGGAGTCGCAGCGGCGCAAAGGTTTTAATTGATTATATTCAGAAGGAAAAGGTACTGGTCTTTGTTCCGAATACAAACTTTTTTCTATGCGTGTGCAAAACGCGTGATCTCATCGCGCTTCACCCTTTGCTCCGCGTACCAGAGCTCATAATTTGCCTGCAGATTTATCCAAAACTGCGCAGTCGTGCCAAAAGCTTCCGACAGCTTAACGGCCAGCTCCGGACTGATACCACTATGACCATTACAAATTGCGACAAGTTGGCACGGGTCATTTTCAGGCCTTGTGCTGCCGCAGAAATAGTCAGATCGCGGGCTTCCTCCCGGAGAATTTCCCCGGGGTGCAGCGGTGGTAAGTTTCTTCTTTTAAGCATTGTCAAATTCTTTTTAATGATAATCGATGTAATCCACATCATATATACCTCCATCCTCAAACCTGAAAATGATCCGGTAGTTGCCGGTAACAGACAACGACCAGAACCCGGCTAAACCTCCTTTTAAAGAATGTACGTTTCTACCCGTTACCTTAATATCATCTTCTGAAGTGACGGTATCCGGCATATCGAAGATACGGCGTATTTTGCTCAATTGTTCGGTCGTAAGTTTTGCGGTCCGGCCTTCTTCAAAATACTACCTTAAGCCTTTATGCCGTATACTTTCAATCATTTACAAACGATACAGCTCTTTTTCCTATAGTATCCAACTACACTTTTTAATCGCTCTTTGTTCCAGGCAATTTCTTCTTACGATAGGTCAAAAGTTGTCAATTTTTTAAGAATCAATAAAATAAGATAATTTATATTTCTATAAAGAAAATTTCTTCCATAAATATCAGCCCCATATCATTAAAAGCTAGCCCCTATTCTTACTTTATCTCACAAAATACTTAATTTCAATATATTATAAAAAACAAATTTAGAGAACCATGATATAATTCAATTAAATCGAAAATAGTTTAAATAAATTTTTTTAAATTAAATATTTATTTTTTCGAAAAAAAATATCATTTTTGCACTGGATTATAAAAAATAATTCATCATTAAAATATTTTTTAATAAATAAACACGCTCATGTCTGCCCTTCGATTCAACTCCATTGACCAGGTTGCGACACACAACAGTAAACAGGTGCACAGCTACAACGGCAAGAAAGTAACTACCGTTTTCGGTTCTAACGTATTTAGCGGCCCGGCTTTACGACAATATCTCACCGACGAAGCCTATAAAAGCCTGATCAAATCAGTACAAGCCGGTACAAAAATTGACAGGAGAGTAGCCGATCAGATAGCGGCAGGTATGCGCAGTTGGGCAGAAGAAAGAGGTGCTACCCACTTCTCTCACTGGTTTCAACCTTTAAGCGGTACCACTGCCGAAAAGCATGATTCCTTCTTTACCCTTAAGCCGGACGGTACGCCCATCGAAATTTTCGAAGGTGATGCGCTTATCCAGCAAGAGCCCGATGCATCCAGTTTCCCGAACGGAGGCATAAGAGCTACATTTGAAGCCAGGGGCTATACGGCATGGGACCCGGCCTCTCCGCCGTTTATTATCGAACATGCACATGGCAAGACATTGTGCATACCCACCATATTTGTAGCTTACAACGGTGAATCTCTGGATTACAAAGCACCCTTGCTGAAATCCATAGAGGCGCTGGATAAAGCTGCTGTAGATGTATGCAACTACTTTGATAAAAATATCTCAAAAGTAACAATTACCTTAGGATGGGAACAGGAGTATTTTGTAGTAGATGAAGCTATTGCCAGCGCCCGCCCCGACCTGGTTATGTGCGGCAGGACACTGGTAGGACATACTCCCGCAAAAGGTCAGCAACTGGAAGACCATTACTTCGGAGCTATACCGGAACGTATTTTCGCTTTCATGCAGGATTTCGAGCAGGAGGCTTATAAGCTGGGCATACCATTGCGTACACGACACAACGAGGTAGCGCCTTCCCAATTTGAATGTGCGCCTATTTTTGAAGAGGTCAATATTGCCGTAGATCACAATACCTTGTTAATGGATATTATGAACAAGGTAGCCAAACGGCATAAGCTGAAAGTGCTTTTCCATGAAAAACCATTTGCCGGAGTGAATGGAAGCGGAAAGCACAATAACTGGAGCCTGGCCACAGATACCGGTGTAAATTTACTGGCTCCCGGAAAGACACCTCGCACCAACCTTCTTTTCCTGACCTTTTTTGTAAATGCCATAAAAGCGGTACATGATCATGCCGACTTGCTCAGAGCAGCCATTGCATCAGAAAGTAATGATCACCGTTTAGGCGCCAATGAAGCGCCGCCGGCTATTATGTCTGTCTTTATAGGGACTTACCTTACCAGCGTGCTCGATGAGATAGAAGAACGCGTTAAAAGCCGCTTTTCGGAACAGGACGAGGTGATCCTTAAATTAGATATACATAAGCACATTCCTGACCTGATGATGGATAACACCGACAGGAACCGCACCAGTCCTTTTGCCTTTACCGGTAATAAATTTGAATTCAGGGCTGTAGGTTCTTCTGCCAACTGTGCTTCGTCAATGTCTACGCTAAACAGCATCATGGCGGACACCCTGAAAAAATTTAAAAAAGAAGTAGATGCCAAAATAGAGCAGGGAGAGAAAAAGGAAATTGCCATATTACAGGTATTGCGGAGCTTTATCAAGTCATCACGCAATATCCTGTTCGAAGGAGATAACTACAGCGATGCCTGGGCAGAAGAAGCCCAAAGAAGGGGACTGAATAATTTTAAGACCACCCCGGAGGCGCTCGATGTTTTAACAAAGGAGGAAACCGTAGATCTGTTTACCCGGTTAGGCATCTACACAAAACGGGAGCTGCACGCACGCTACGAAATCGTCCTGGAAGATTACATAAAAAAGGTTCAGATAGAAGCGCGTATTTTAGGCTACCTCTGCACCAACCACGTATTGCCGGCGGCTATACAATACCAAAATATCCTGATAGGAAATGTGAAAGGATTGAAAGAAATGGGATTGCCTGAAGAGTCGTATAAAGCGCAGATGCACCTGATAAAAGTGATCTCCGGCCATATACAGAACATCAATGAGAAGGTGGAACAGATGATAGAAGAGCGGAAGAAGGCCAATAAGATCACTGATGCCAGGGAAAGAGCTTATGCCTACTGCAATAACGTAAAAGTCATGTTCGACCAGATCCGCTATCATTCCGACAAGCTGGAACTGGTGGTAGAAGACAAACTCTGGCCTATGCCTAAATACAGGGAATTGTTGTTTCTCCACTAAAGCTCTTCTGAAGGCATAATTTTTACCAAAACGGGAATTGAGAGGTATTTCAATTCCCGTTTATTGTTTCGGTAAGAAAATGTATGCTATTGGCTAAGGACAGAAAAATGTCATCTGTATTTATTTTTTTTGCAATTTAGTATATTGATAATATACCCTTATAATAGATGTATTGGATCGTTTTTAAAAAATATAAACAAGCCAGCAGTAAATTCTATGAGAACACCAAACATTATATTCCTTCTACTAATTTTTAGCTTATATTCATGTAAGGCAAAAACAAACCAACAATTTGAAAAAGATATTGTTGGAGAGTGGAAGTATGTTAGCACCCGGGACAATAGAGAACCGAAACTTAATGATGAATTATGGCAGCCTGCATCACTTTCTAATAGAGGTACAAACGG
Source organism: Taibaiella helva (assembly GCA_040392805.1). Lineage (GTDB taxonomy): Bacteria > Bacteroidota > Bacteroidia > Chitinophagales > Chitinophagaceae > Taibaiella > Taibaiella helvus_B. The sequence continues at coordinate 3,404 of JBEBVI010000093.1, read as the reverse complement.
TTATATTTTCTATCAAGACAAAAGTTGTGAAAACAAAGTTGGATACTTCAAAAGAATTAAGGGAGCAAAATGGGAAGACGGAAAAACAATCTATCTTGGCAATAAAACACAATATAAAATAGAAGATGGTAATCTGAAAATTTTGGATTTATGTGACAGCACCTGGCAAAATCAAAAAATATTTTCAATCGTTGATGATACACTAATACTCCAAACAAATGATAGCTTATTCGTAAAATATGCAAGAGTTCACTACACATTAAATCCGAATGAGACCTATGATAAAATTATAATTTCTTCGTCTGGCTGTTTTGGAACTTGCCCAATTATGGACATAAGTATAGATAGTAATGGCGAAATTTTATTTTGGGGAGAGTCTTACAATACAGAGAACGGCTTCTTTTCTTCGAATATTACAAAAGAGAAATTTCAAAATATACTAACTACTTTCAAAAAAGCAGATATACAAAACCTGAATGATAATTACCAGGCAAATTGGACTGACGATGAAACTGTGACTATTGCATTTATCAAAGATCGTCAAATAGTAAAATCAATAACTGATTACGGTAGACAATCTCCGGTTGAGCTCATTTGGGCATATACACCAATCAGATTTTTATATCAACAAATAAAATTAGCACCTTTAAAAAAAGATAAACCTAATTTACCAATATGGAGTGTAAATTTTGAGACAGGGCAAGACATTTTTAATTTATCAAAAGCAGAAAGTTTTTACTTATTGACAGAAATATATAAAGGAAAGGAAGTTTCAGCAGAAATTGAATTGAAATATAAAATCCAGTATTGGAGTGAACAGGACAAGAAAGAAACTATTTATACAGATGGACAAATTTTTAAGTTTGCTGACAAAACAATTGATATCGGCTACAATTTTCTGACTGTGAATAATCTGCAAAAGAGATTTAGGCCTAAAAATAAATATGAGAAATAAAGAACTACTGCCAATATATGGCCAGGAGCCTGTGTCTGGCTGGCTAACGTTCATAGCGAAATTTTCTATTAAAATTCCCTTTCGAACGCCAGGCCCCAATCGTTGGCAGTCATTGTAAAACAATATTCCTAATAATAAATAAAACAACCGGAAATGGAATTTTCACCATCCAACAATATTGTCAAACGCTGCATTCAAGGTATGGACATGGAAGAAAAGGCCAGACTGAAGAAGCTGGCAAACTGTTTCTGCAAGGTTGGAACGAAGCAACAAATAACTTTGAAAAATTTCTCGCGGCTTATTATGTAGCCCGGCATCAAAAAACGGTTTCCGACAAATTAAAATGGCTCGAAACGGCTTTGAAGTATGCTTTAAAAATAAATGATGATGCTATCAAAAGTGCCCTCCCCTCTCTTTATACGAACATTGCCAAATGCTATGAGGGTTTAGGTGACACGGAAAAATCAAAAGAGCATTATGAGTCAGCAGCTTTGTTTAAGAACAACCCTCCCGACAAAGGTCCTTTCTATCATGGCACGAAAGCAGATCTGCAGGCCGGTGATTTACTGACAGCAGGCGGTAATTCCAATTACAAATCCGGCTTCAAAATGAACCACATTTATTTCACAGCATTAGTCAACGGTGCAGGACTTGCGGCAGAATTAGCAAAAGGAGAGGGGGAACCCAGAGTTTATATAGTTGAACCGACAGGAAGCTTTGAACACGACCCGAATGTTACAGACAAAAAGTTTCCCGGGAATCAGACACGTTCATATCGCAGCCAGGCCCCATTGAAAATCGTTGGTGAAAGAACAGATTGGATAAGATTAACACCGGAAGAGCTTAAAAAATGGCAGGAAAGATTAGCAAACAATAAAGGAGAAATTATTAACTGATTAACGGAACAACAAGCCGCTAACAAAAAAATCCCGGTCGGCAACAATATGCGCCCGTTAGTTTAGCCTAATTCTTTTTGAATCTGATCCAATAGAAGTTGTTGTTCTGAGTTACCTAAAAACAAGGAAATTTTTTCTATACAGTCTATTAATTCAGATTTATTTTCTTTAAAACAATTCCAATAGGGAAGTATATTAACCTGTAAAATAATTTCGGATAAATGTGTTTAAACTATGTACTAATAACAGGTTGTCTGAAAAAGTCGGGCGACTGGATTCGAATCAGTGCCCCCTTGTACCCCATAAAAAGCTTGCTGATAAGTATTTTTCATCAGCCTGATCAGCATACCTGTGCAATTACTCTCTGGTAGTTACCTTACTGATATTTTACATTTTGGAACATCTAAGCGTAGATTTATTTTAGATATTACCCTTCAGACTTCACACTCTTAACGCTTTTTATTTGCATTAAATCATTCTCCTTTTGAAGCATTTCAGTTTCTATATCATAATCATCCTGCAATCCTAACCAGAATTTAGCCGAATTACCAAAGTACCTGCTCAATCTCAATGCTGTATCAGCAGTAATCCTTCTGTTACCATTGATAATTCCGGAAATTCTTGTCTGGGGGATAAGCAGATCCTTAGAAAGTTTATATTGAGATATATTTAAGGGAATTAGAAATTCTTCCAATAATATCTCACCAGGAGTTATGTTTCTCAATCTTTCCATCCTCTTAATTATTTTAATGATAGTCTAACTATTTGTACTTCAAAAGCTGATGCATTTTTCCATCTAAAGATAATTCGCCACTGGTCATTAATTCTTACACTATACCAATCTCTCCTATCTCCTTTTAACTTTTCTAATCTGTTTGCAGGAGGTATTCTAAGATCACTTATATTTCTGGAATTATTTATCATTCTCAATTTTCTTCGGGCAATATCCTGTATTTCACGAGGTAGTTTCCTGGAAACAAAACCATCCCATACTTTTTCTGTTTCCTTACTTCCGAATGATATAATCATTATGCATTGCGTTACTAACGCCAAAGGTAAGTATTTATTTCAACAATCCTATAATATCAGATCTACATCAGTAGGAACATAAGTTTGAAATTATCCAAGGACACAGAAAAGACTATTTTGGTCTTTTCCCGCTCCATCCCAACCCACCCTTCATTTGAAGATGTAATTTGAATATTGGAGCTTTTAAGCCGCTTTACATCACCATAGGACAAGCCTGTATAGCATTGAAACAGGAAGACATCTCTCACATGTATCAGGATAGACCTTTGAAGTTCCAAGTCCTGTAGTTTCTGTAATTCTTCCATTGTTAGGGCTATCTTATTAACAGGCTTAATTTTCTTATTGATACTAAGGACAATTCTTTTTGTATTAATGGTCAACTCTGGCACATATAGGTACATGACCTTCCTTGTCCACTTTATCCTTTTTCAGAATAAAATGGACACCAAATGAATTAGGTGTCATAATTATAATTTTTTTAACAAAAATGGTTAGTAGAAATTAAAATTTAGATTTTAAAACAC
>JBEBVI010000092.1:0-12280 GCA_040392805.1 Taibaiella helva | reverse complement strand
AGACTACTTTTCAGACATGCCTGTTAAGCAACAATACTGCACAAAATCATCAGGCCGGAAGTATAACCGATATTACTATTTCCACAGGGTGAGCTTTTGGCTTAACACCAAATCTTTGCGCCCTTTGCCCTCCGTTGCGCCTTTGCGTGAAACCCATCACCACGTCATTCAAATAATAACCGGAAAAGCACGAAAAATAAACAGGTTGCAGCATAAAATAAACACAGATTTTCTCTACAAGTAAAAGCTATATTTTTGAATCACAATCATTTAAATAGCTAATTATGAAACGCTTATTTAATCGCATGATGTTGATATTTTGACTGGCCGGTGAAGTTCTTTTATCACAGTTTCCCAAATCAGAGGCCGTCCATCAGCTCTTTAAAATCAAGCTCCAGAGCCACACATATTTTTTTAAGCGTTAATATCGTCGGGCTAGTTCTGCCGGCTTCGATACGCTGCATATCGGGCTTTTCCATGTCACACCTAAAGCCCAGTTCCGTTTGTGTAAGCCCTTTTTCTTTACGTAATGCGGCAATACAACGACCTAACAATCGTAAAAACGCTTCATCCTATTCTGAAATTTTACCCATTAATATTGCCTCGGTTAAAAGCTGTGGGAAAGGTGTGTAAAATTTCAAGTATAGGAGTTATCAAATATGATAACCAAAAACTTACATTTGCTTATATAAATGTTAAAACGAATAATAAACGAGGTAAATCAATTAATAAATGCCGTTTGACCGGCCTTATCACAGTTTCTAATTTAGCTGCATGAATAAACAGTATCCCGATAACAGAACACTTATTAAACTGATGCGGCTAAAACTCCATATAATTTTTCATCACTCTTAAAAAAAACAACTGTGAAACATTTCTTCAATTACCTACTTTCTCTGTTGCTGCTCTCCATCATATTGTTACCTGCTACTTCCTGCCGGAAGGATAAAGAAACACCCGATCCGGGAGGTGGGGGCGCCGGCGAGTATTACTTAAAATGCAAACTAAACGGCCAACAACTTTTTATTGACCATACCATATGGCAAGGGGATTCATTTGAAACAAGAGGGATTAACACTCATGGAGAGCAGGTATACCTGTATGGCTTCGGAGCAGGAGAAGCAAACGGGAAAGCTATTTCAATGGGCGTTGTAAATAAAAACAGATTAACCGCTCCATCTTCTTTTGAGGAAAAAGCGCTCGTTGACTTCGGTTCAGACGGTAGCGCCAAGCTATGGTACACTCCTGATGGCGGATTGCCTGTTTATAGCTCCATAGGTATGTACGACCTGATACCAAGTGTTTATTCTCAATATCCCAATGTTGCCCGCGATGTGGTCATTACTGTTACCGAGTACAACAGCACCTATATTAAAGGCACATTCCAGGGCACTGTTTATCCGGGTAACGATGATTTTGAGCCAGTATTTAATCAAAAAATAGTAATTACCGATGGCGAATTTAAATTGAAGCTGCCCGCCTCGGCCCCATCCCCTGACCCGGAAAACCCGGTGGAAGAAAAAGGATTTATACAGGCTACTCTTGATGGTGAAACAATTTCGATAAGCGAAACAACAGATAAGGATATTAGCACAGGGGTAAATGGAAATATATACGGAACAAATAAGAACCAGCTTAAAGTATCGGCGATAACAGACTCCAGCAATAACAATTACCGGTACATCTGGTTTATACTGACAGATGACAAGCCCATAAAAGAAGGGATATATGATGTGGTTTACCAGGAGCGATCATACTCGCCAGGTTGGGGTGACCAGTATCAGCTTCAGCTTACAGTCGCAGGGAAAAATGAAAAAGGCCAATCAATAAGCGGTCAATTTCCAACAGGCGCCAAACAACCATATCCGGAGGCGAAAGTAACCATTACCAAATTTACCAATAAAAAAGGAGAGTACATAGAAGGAAGATTCTATGTAAAGGATGGTATGCAAAGTGGTAAATCAAATCCTGTTTCCCTGACAGAAGGCAAATTCAGGGTACGGGTAAAGTAAAAAAACAGCAACATTTTTTATTTACTTAAAATAATTAAAACACATAAAAATGAGAAAATCCATTCTGACAATTTCGATCATTCCCATACTGTCTGTATTGCTGATGACAGGATGTAAAAAGGACAAATCTCCGTTACCCCCTACTCCACAAAACCCGGTAGAAGAGCCCGGTGATGGATTTATGCAAGCTACTATTGACGGGGAAACAATTGTGATAAAAGAAGCGGTAGACCAAGTGAGTGGGACTGTATTTGGAAAAATAGAAGGAACAAACAATAATGTACTTTCTGTTTTGGCTCACGCCGACCTTATCAACAATAATTACCGGCAAATATCTTTTACACTGACAGACGACCAACCCATAAAAGAAGGAACTTATGATGTGATTTACCGGGAGGATGATGCAATAGAGGGTTTATTAAGTCAGGATCAGCTCCGGTTATTTGTTCAATGGAAAAATGAAAAAGGTCAAGATGTAAGCGGGTTCCTGATTAGCTCAACCAGCAACTCCGGAGCATACCCCGAAGCGCAAGTAACTATTACCAAATTTACCAATAAAAGTGGGGAGTATATAGAAGGTACATTTCAAGTAAAAGATGCTATAGGGGGTATTAAATCAAAATCCGTCTCCCTTGCAGATGGCAAGTTCAGAGCACGCTTAGATTAAAAAAACCACAAACTTTCAAAAACAATATTTTATGAAAAGCCTGTCCCTAATAGTAGTAGCAATAGTTATTTTCCCTGTTATCTCGGTACGGTTACATGCTCAGTCCCACACATACCGAAAAATAAATCAAACCACCAATGAGGTAAACAGCACTTTAAAAAATACTCAGACATCCATAGATAGCGCAGCCCGCGCCATACAAGGTACAAGGAAAGCCCTGTCAGAATTAATACCTACAAAAAAGACAAAATCAACAACATCCGGCAAAGCAGAAAGCCACTATGCAAATACAGTAGCGACAACAGCAAAAATCGTTAACCTCTCCATCAGCGATATGGAATATGAAGACGATAACCTGGAGCTATTGTGTAATTCGCTAAAGAGCATACCCGGCGTAACTGAAATAAATAAAAATTACAAAAACAATACAGTTGGCATTGGAATAAAAAGCAAGCTCACCGCCCTTTCTATCTGGGATGCTGTTCCTAAAAATATAAGAAAGCTATTTAAAATGATTGAAAGTAACGATAACGCTATGTTGCTGAAATACAAAACAGAAACCTCGGGGTAAAATATAGCGAGTGGGTTTCACGCAAAGGGCGTAACGATTATGCAGAAACCTATAAGGTTTTCGAAAACCTTATAGGTTTTTCCGGGCGCAAAAGCGGGATACAGAGAACATAAAATTTGGACAAAAATACACATCATCGCTTATTGCCCACGTCTCCGGAGGAGGATTAAGGTGGAGGTCCTGAATAACCGCGGAGAAAACCCGTATAGCTATAAAAATCAAATTGTAATTACAAACAATTCAAAAAAACAAAAAACATGAAGAAGGTTTTATTATTAGCTATTGTAGCTGCGATAACAGTGCTTAGTGCAAATGGACAAAGTTGGGAGGTTGTGGGAAAAAAACGATTTTCAGCCGGTGATGTAGATTACACATCATTGGCATTTAGCCCGAAGGGAGAGCCTTATGTGGCTTACCAGGATAAGGAGAATTCATACAAAGCAACGGTAATGAAATTTGACGGGACAAACTGGGTAAATGTAGGGAATGCAGGATTTTCAGTTGGTAAGGCAGAGTACACATCATTGGCATTCAGTCCTGCAGGAGAGCCTTATGTGGCTTATCAAGATGTGATTTCTCGAAATTTCGGGAACCCATTAGAGAAAGCAATGATAATGAAATTTGACGGGACAAACTGGGTAGCCGTAGGTAATAATATAGGATTTACAGCTTATAGTTCGGCATCTTGTATATCATTGGCATTTAGTCCGGAAGGAGCGCCCTATGTGGCTTATCAGGATGCAGCAAGCGGAGCAACGGTAATGAAATTTGACGGTACAAATTGGGTAACCATAGGTAATGCAGGTTTTTCAGCTGGCTTTACATGGTACACATCATTGGCATTCAGTCCCGCAGGAGAACCTTATGTGGCTTATCAGGATTGGGAGTATTCAAGAAAAGCAACGGTGATGAAATTTAACGGGACAAACTGGGTAACCGTAGGTAATGCAGGTTTTTCAGCATATAGCGCATCCTGTATATCATTGAAATTCAGCCCTGCCACAGGAGCGCCTTATGTGGCTTATCAGGATGGAGAGCCGGCAGGCGGAGCAACGGTAATGAAATTTGACGGTACAAACTGGATAACCGTAGGTAATGCAGAATTTTCACCTGGTGCAGCAAGTTCTACATCACTGGCATTCAACCCCACAGGAGAGCCTTATGTGGCTTATAACGATGAAAAGAATTCTTTTTATCAAGGAAGCGTAATGAAATTTGACGGTACCAATTGGGTAAATGTAGATAATGCAGGATTTTCAGAAAACCCCGCGCTTAATATTTCTCTGGTATTCAGTCCTTTAGAAGAACTCTATGTGGCGTTTGTTGATATTAAAAGCTTTTCATTAAAAGCAACAGTGATGAAATTCAATCCTACTGCCACTCCCAATCCTACAAGTATAAATGACCAATCTGCCGGTAAAAGCACAATCAGTATTTATCCCAACCCGGCAAACGACCTAATCTGTTTTTCTGTCGCAGCCAATGTACAACTCACAAACGTAACAGGGCAAATGGTTGCCTGCAAAACAAACACAAATACACTGGACATTGCCAGCCAGCCCGCAGGCATTTACTTTGTCACCCTCACAGATAATAAAGGCAGGGTGTTGCAGCGGTATAATATGGTGAAAGAATAATAATATGCAGAAACCTATAAGGTTTTCAAAAACCTTATAGGTTTTTCCGCTCGCAAAAGGATGTAACGAGCGTAAAGGTTGCATAAAAGCAGGCATCATCGCTTGTTTCCCTCGCCTCCGGAGGGAGATTAAGGGAAAGCCCTGAGTAACCACGGAGAAAACCCGTATAGCCATAAAAATCAAATTTTAATTACAAACAATTCAAAAAATAAAAACATGAAAAAGGTTTTATTATTAGCTATGGTAGCTTCGACAACAGCGCTTAGCGCAAACGCACAAAATTGGGAGATTGTAGGAAAGCCGGGATTTTCAGCTGGCAATGTATACTACCCATCACTGGCATTCAGCCCCACTGGAGAGCCGTATGTGGGTTATCAGGATTGGGAGAATTCAGACAAAGCATCGGTAATGAAATTTGACGGAACAAACTGGGTAAATGTAGGGAATGCAGGGTTTTCAGTTGGCGAAGCAAGCTATACATCATTGGCATTCAGTCCTGCAGGAGAGCCTCATGTGGCTTATTTAGATGCTAAGTCACCTTCATACAAAGCAACAGTGATGAAATTTAACGGAACAAACTGGGTAAATGTAGGGAATGCAAGTTTTTCAGCCGGCTACGCAGAATATACATCATTGGCATTCAGCCCTGCAGGAACGCCTTATGTGGCTTATCAGGATGGGGAGAATTCAGACAAAGCAACGGTGATGAAATTTGATGGAACAAACTGGGTAACCGTAGGGAATGCAGGTTTTTCAGTTGGTGCGGCAAGCTATATATCATTAGCATTCAGTCCCGCAGGAGAGCCTTATGTGGCTTATCAGGACGACGACAGGAAGACTTCAGACCCAATAAGACCTGCAACGGTAATGAAATTTGACGGAACAAACTGGGTAACCGTAGGTAATGCAGGATTTTCAGCTGATAATGCATTCCATACATCATTAGCATTCAGTCCCGCAGGAGAGCCTTATGTAGCTTATAAGGATAAGTGGATAGGCGGGGCAACGGTAATGAAATTTGACGGAACAAGCTGGGTAAACGTAGGTATCACAGAATTTTCCAAAAAAAGTATAGGCAAAATTTCATTGGCATTCAGTCCGGAGGGAGCGCCTTATGTTGCTTATGAGGGTGATAATTCATCAAGAGCGACAGTGATGAAATATGACGGAACAAACTGGGTAAAAGTAGGTGATAATGGTTTTCCAGCATCTATATTGGGTATTTCATTGGCATTCAGTCCCACCACCGGAGCGCCTTATGTAGCTTATGGTGATGTTGGAAATTTAGTCAAAGCAACGGTGGTGAAATTTAATCCGGCTCCCACAAGTATAAATGAGCACTCTGCCAGTAAAAGCACAATCAGCGTTTATCCCAACCCTGCAAACAACATAGTCTGTTTTTCTGTCGCAGCCAATGTACAGCTTACAAACGTAACAGGGCAAATGGTTACCTACAAAACAAACGTAAATACACTGGACATCGCCAACCAGCCTGCAGGCATTTACTTTGTCACCCTTACAGATGATAAAGGCAGGGTGTTGCAGCGGTGTATGATTGTGAAGGAATAATAAAACTGCTTAAATCAATTTTCAGGCCAGGTAGTAGTTTTGATGACGGTTACAACAAGCGTCCATATAGCAGGTCAGGTTGATATGACAAAAACAGGCACTTAGACTTAAGTTAATAACATTGGATAAAAATATAAATTTATGAATGATAGTTACTTTGCCGGGAAAAGCGGGCATCCACTGCCTTCCGGCGGCGATCCAAGCGAATATCAACGCGGAGAAGATGACGGGCGAATGACCCGGATAAATACAGGAGCCGGAGCAGCAGCCCCCAAACGATCTTCTCCCACTTTAAACCCCGGTACAGGAGACGGCTTAGGGCAATTACTCATGTGGATCTTCTTCGGCATAGCATTTATTTTTACCTTTCTCTCCGGCCTTTTTCTTCATCTGATCTCTAAAACCGGGTGGATAAAGAAACCGGGAAGCTTCACATATTCTGTCAAGACGGCTTTATACGCCACAGTTTTATTCATCGTATGCGCGTTTATAGCACCTTTTATCGTTGCTACTTTGTTTAAGCTGGATACATACGCCGTGGTCAATTCAGGGACAAGCCTTTCCTTCCTGAAATCAAACTGGTTTGTTTATACCTTATTAGCCATTCCTCCCTTGTTGATTCCTCCGCTACTGATTAGGGGCAGGTCGCAATACGGGTTAACCGGCTGGAAGGGTTATTTTAAAGCTTTACTGCTCATGCTTATTGCAATTATACCTGGGCTGATTTGCACTTTATTTCTATTCACCGCCGTGAAATTTATATATCTGCGTGACTTTGTTGCAACAGCAATTATTTGATAGTCAATAATTCATTAGAATTATAAAAAATATAAATATTATTAAAAACCTGCATCAACAGTGATTATTAAAAAAGAAAACGAAAAAATTACCTGAAGCAATTTCCAAAAAAAGAAGAACCAAAAACATCATCAATGCATTTCCCTCACCCGGCTCCTGCGTATTCTCACAAGCCATTTACCAACACAAACTATACACCCTGCAACAGTGCAGGGCCACGAAGGCACTAAAAAATACTTTATACCTTCGTGGCAAGAAACTTACATTTTATATTCCTGCGCTTTAAATGCTTCCAGCTTTTCAGCTACAGCCTTATCACTCAGCGCAAACATACGGGCGCAAAGTACGGCCGCATTCCTAGCTCCCGCTTTACCAACGGCAAGCGTACCAACAGGAAGACCGGCCGGCATTTGTACAATAGAATACAAAGCATCAATACCTCCCGGCAAACCGGCTTCTAAAGGAACACCCAAAACAGGAAGTGATGTATATGCAGCACATACGCCAGGCAAAGCGGCAGCCATACCTGCAGCGGCAATTACGGCTCCGAAACCGTTATCCGCTGCATTCACCATTAACTCACGTACCTTATCCGGAGTACGGTGTGCGGAAGCTACCACCATTTCACTCTCAATACCAAACCAGTTGAGCCAGTTTTGACTTTCCTGCATAACATGCTCATCCGACTTGGATCCCATAATGATCATTACTTTCATTAGATTAAAATTTTTTGAATTAAAAATGACATTTGATTTGTATTCCGGGAAAGTGCATCAGTTGTCAGGCTTTATGAACACCTGTCCCGGAACTGTGCAAAAATAGTACGGGAATCCTAAATCCGGAACTGTATTTTTGTACTTCCCGTATGAATTCTTTTTTACATAATAAAATAGTGATCATCACCGGTGCTTCTTCCGGTATCGGAAAAGCGTTGGCCGATCTTTGTTTGTCTGCCGGAGCTAAGGTAGCCGTATGTGCCAGAGATGTTGATCGCCTGAAGCAGGCGTTTGCTTCTGATACTACCAACAATATTTTAATGTTACAAGCCAATGTAGCTGATGAAGAAGACTGCCACAGGCTTGTAGAAGAGACCGTTGCCCGGTGGGGGCAGATAGATATACTGATCAATAACGCAGGAATGAGTATGCGTGCCCTGTTTGAAGACCTTGATCTTTCGGTATTAAAATCACTGATGGATGTTAACTTCTGGGGCACGGTTTATGTTACAAAATATGCTTTACCTTATATAAAGAAATCCGAAGGTAGTATTGTAGGTATTTCATCTATTGCCGGATACCGTGGATTACCCGGACGAACCGGGTATTCTTCTTCCAAATTTGCCATGCAGGGTTTCCTTGAAGCATTGCGTACAGAGCTCCTGTATAAAAAAGTACATGTGATGTGGGCTGCGCCCGGCTTTACAAGCTCCAATATACGTAATACGGCCCTCAGTGCGAAAGGCAATATCCAGAAAGAAACCCCGCTGAACGAAAGCAGGCTGATGAGCGCCGAACAATGTGCCCATATAATTATTTCTGCCGTCAAAAAGCGGAAAAGAACCGTTGTAATGACCACACAGGGCAAGCTGACTGTTCTGTTAAACAAGCTATTTCCGGACTTTATGGATAAAATGGTATTCAACCATTTCGCTAAAGAGCCCGGTAGCCCGGTAACAAAAGACGCCTGATATCATGAGCCATCAAAAGCCGGCAGACCTGGAAAAGTTCCGAAAGAAAGCCGAAAGTAAAAGAAAGTCACTGGAAAACTTTCTTCAAAAGTTGGACGATACCGTTCCTGAAGATTTGTCGGAGATCGTAGAGGAGGAAGACAATAAGGTCTGGCAAAATATAGATTGCACCACCTGTGCCAATTGTTGCAAAACAATGACACCGGTATTTACCCCGGACGATATCAGGCGTATCGCTACTCACCTGCGCATGACGCCAAGGGCTTTTTCAGAAAAATGGCTGATAAAGGAAGAAGATACGGGAAGCATAGTCAACCGGTCTGTGCCCTGCAGCTTCCTGGAAAATAATAAATGCAGTATATACGAGGTAAGACCACAGGATTGTGCAGAGTTTCCGCATCATCAGAAGCGCCCTTTCGATCTATACAATGAAACCTTTATTCAGAACATAACCCGCTGTCCGGCCACCTTTGAACTGGTAAAGTCTATTAAAAAAAGAATTGAAAATGAGTATGAATGGTAGGAAAAGCTATGGATCAGGCTATCAATAAATTTCGCTATTGTATTTATAACGAACCAGTCGCTTTTTAGCCCTCTGTAATTTGCCGTTAATCCGGTTTTTTTCTTCAGGTGTGAATTTGCCGTCTATATTGGCCTTTTTTATAGCCTCCTTTATGGCTTCCTGTTCCTGCAATAATTTGTGATATTCTTTCTCCGATATCTTTTTATTCTTATAGGCATTACGGATAAGGGATTCCTGTTTTTTCTGTTCCCCTGCAAAAGGTACCTTCTGTGCATGTATATGCGGAACCATGATAAATAATAAAAAGAGGAAACAAAGAATAAACCGCATATATAAATCTTTACAGGGCTTATCGCCATTTCAACGGATTACGCCGGCTCAGCCACATATACTTTTTTATATTCATCCAGAAAGCAAGGATCATATAGATCACTATCGGCGAGCCCAAAGTCAGGAAGGAAACATAGATGAACCATAATCTTATCCGGGACGTGGCTATACCCAAACGCTCCCCGATAGCGCTGCAAACACCAAACGCCTGCCACTCAATATAATCTTTCAGACGATACAAAGGCTGCATTGTTGCAAAATTAGTTTAGTAAGATAAAATAGTACGCAAAAATACACTCTTTAGGGAAAAGAATGCTTACCGTTCCGTTAAAATAGAACCGGAAAGACCCTCCCCTGGAGGAAGGTCTTTTATTAACTCTTAGATTTTGCCGCAGCCGTATTTTGCTGTTTTGATGAATCTTTTTTCGGTTTAGCCGGGCGGGACACGCCATAAGATCCTGTAGCTATTTTTCCTTTTTTGGTACGGTTATCACCTCTTCCCATGATTTTTTATATTTTTTTTGTTCGGGTGCGAAAATACGAAAACTATGAAAATAAATACACGCCTCTTTACACCACCACCTTCCGCTGTTCGAAACTTAAAGTTTCGAACTCCCTATTATATTGCCTCCGGCAATCCTACCCTATCTATCAGCATAAGATATATTAATTGTGACAGTCGCTGAAAGCGACATAATAGCTATGCTAAACTTAAAGTTTAGCATAGCATAGGTACCTTACAATCTAACCCATTAGCTCTTTCATCAATTTATTAAACGCTTCCCTCATTTCGGCCAGTTCGGCTTCCACTTTACTCAGCCGGGCTTCTACCTCCTCAATAGCTGAAGATCCGTGATTATTTTCTATAACCTCTTCTTCATACTGTTCTATACCTTCTCCCAGCAAATGGATATACCGGATCTCTTTCTGCCCCGGCTTCCTGGAAAGTGTGGTGACAAAAGCCGGATTACCGCCGGACAGCTTTTCCAATACCTGTTGTACTTCTTCAAGACTATCAAATTCGTAAAGCCTTCCCGAGCTGGCGTTTATTTCGCCCGGGGTTAAAGGTCCGCGAAGGAGCAACAGGCATATAACCGCCGCTTCTTCCGGTGCAAGCTGGTAATTGGAAGCAAGATTATGTTTATATTTAACGGTTCGGCTGGTTCCGCCAGTTACAGTGCTGACAAGTCCTTTCTTTTTTAAAGTATCAATGGCGGATATAACAATTTGTTCATCATACTGCACAACCGGCTTTCGTGAAGTTTTCTGATTGCACGCCACCATAATACTGTTGACCGTCATCGGGTAATATTCCGGGGTAGCTTTTGATTTCTCTATCAAAACGCCTAGTACGCGAATTTCCTGTGCGTTCAAAACAGGTAATAAAGTTTGTTCTGATTCCATGCTCTAAAGATAATAAGTAATAAGTAAACCAATAGTCCGTCCGTATAAAACAACAATCTTTTCCATTATATTACAGGTACAGAGCTATATTATTTCCTTATATTAATTTGCTGCGGCGACATGATCTGGATGCCCGCCTCACGAAATACATCCTGTATATGCTGCAATAATTCGGAATAAATGTAATACATCTTTTGGGGCTCCCTGGTATACACATTGATTTCATATGTCACATAAAAATCGTCCAGGGCCTTCTGTAATACAAACGGCTCCTGCCCGGGATCTATATCCGAGGTTTTAAGTGCAGATTCAATCAGCAATGTATGTACTTTAGTCCACGGTACATCATAACTAATGGTCACCTTGGCATTAATCAACAGGCCTGTCTCTTTTCCGGAAGAAGAATAGTTTAAAGTATGATTGGCTAAGATAGTAGAATTAGGCACCGTTATGTCTTCATTGTGTATGGTCCTCAGCCGTGTTACCAGTATGGTTTTTTCCACTACATAACCCGTCACATTATTCACTTTGATCCAGTCGCCCACCTGGAAAGGTCTCATATACGTAATCACAAGTCCGGCTATAGTATTGGAAATAGCGGATGATGAGCCTATAGAGAAAAGTATACCCAGGAAAACAGAAACGCCCTTAAATGCGTCCGAACCCGAACCCGGTAAATAAGGGAAAATAACAACGAAAGCGAATGCATAAATAAAAAAACGGATGATATTATATGTCGGCTTCGCCCATTCTTTATGAAAACCTTTTATATTCAGTACTCCCCGCTCCACTTCTATAGAAAAAAAGCGGAACAGCCTCACTACAAAACGAACCACAATAATAATGACGATAACAGTAAAGAGATCGGGCAGGTAATCAAACAATGCCAGCCCTATTTTCTTAACCGGCTGCCAAAGCCAGCCCAACAGTGTACGTGTCCATGTATGTGTGCTGGGGAAGAAGCTGAACAGGAAAGTCAGCGCAAAATAGACCGCCAGCAACATGCAGATGATCCGGAATATCCGTATTGCCTGTAAAATGATGGCCAGTAAATATTTGGGAGAGAACAACTGGTAATGATC
>JBEBVI010000091.1:0-12296 GCA_040392805.1 Taibaiella helva | reverse complement strand
AAAAAGAGCCACTTGCCGGGATCGAACCAGCGACCTACTGATTACAAATCAGTTGCTCTACCAGCTGAGCTAAAGTGGCCTTTTAAATGATTTTACAAAGAACTAACCCCTTTATAATCACCCGGTAAAAGTACTACCGTTTGCTTTGGGATTGCAAAGGTATGTAGGAAAAGCCAAATTGCAAACAACTGATAAATATTTTTTTAAAACTTTTTTTTCATAATAATTCTTCCTCCTGCACAGGCAATAACGCAAAATAAAACTAAAAATACCGCTTTGCAGGCTCCCAATCGTTATATATATTGCACCCGTCCCGTTATGCGATCATATTACTATTTAATCATCTTTTTTGTTATCCTTGCTTTTTTCACCTGCATGAAAAGCGTCGGGTATAATGCAGAGACAGAAAAAGGCTACAGGAGACAGGTACAGTCTCCTGTAGAACAAAGAAAAATTCCGGATGATCAATGGAATAAATGGATCAACGACCCTGCATTCCAATATCAATACCCTAAAGAAAAGACCGGAAACACTGCAGTTAATAACTGGCTTTCCTTCCTTGAGTACATTTATCAGTTCTTCAGCACTACAAAAGGCCAGCTCCTGATATGGATAGCGGTTGCTTCTATGGTACTTTTTTTTCTGTTTAAAATTTTACAGGCGCAGGGCAAAATCTTCTTTTCTAAAAAAGATAAAAAACTGAAAAAGCATATCACCGCTCAAAACCAGGAACTGACCAACTGGGATAGCGCTATCGAAGAGGCACTACAACAAAAAGATTACAGGCTGGCCGTGAGGTATACCTATATGCAGATGTTAGAATGGCTAAACGAAAATGCAATGATCCGCTATCACGAAAACAAAACAAACTATGTTTATGTACAGGAGCTCCGGGAAACTGCGATATACAAACCATTTTTATCAGTAACAATACAATACGAATATATATGGTATGGTGCTTTTGAAATAGAAAAAGCACAGTTCGATCAATACTATCAACAAGCCGGGCACATTAAATCCGTTATATCATGATCGATACAAAAAAGGTATGTTATCAGTTGTTGATACTCCTGTTAACCCTGGTGATGATATCCGGCTGTACCCTCAAACAGAAGAATACAAACTGGCGCGTCAACCTGAACCGGGATAATAAAGATCCCTATGGCCTTTATCTAACTTATCAAAGCCTGCCTTATCTCTTTCCGGGGGTACAGGTCAAAGATTTAAAAAACAGCAAACTAACAAACCTCAGCTACCGACTTAACAAGAATAACTCCCGGTCTCTTATTGTCATTATTGCAGAAGCCCTTATTCTGAGCAATACAGAAATAGATTCCCTATTTTCACTGATAACGCAGGGGCATCATATATTACTGTCAGCTGCCAACTACGGCGACAGTGTATGCAGCAAGCTGAACCTGGCTATAAATCATGCAGACTTAAGATCAGATAATACACAAGATACGCTCTTTTTAAACAGCTCCGAAGGAAAAGAAACAATCTTCCCATACACAGTATATAAGAAAAATATCAGCGAAAGCTTTTCAATCGGCCCCTCTTTATCCGGGACATACATTACTGAAGGTCTTAGTGGAGATAAGTTACCCAATTTTGTTACTTATAATATAGGTAAAGGTAAGCTTCTCCTGCATACCGCACCTATAGCCTTCAGCAATTATTTTCTACTTCAGAATAACAATAAGTCTTATCTGAATACTTTATTTTCCTATATACCTGGCCAGGTTGAATATATTTATTGGTCAGGTAGCAATTACCGCAGGCCACCACAGGCATCCGACTGGAGCGTGGTCTGGAATAACCGCTCAACCCGGTACTCCCTGCTGCTTATCCTTATCGTATTGGGAACGTTTGTACTATTCCAGTCTAAGCGACGGCAAAAAATAATTCCCATTACCATCCCACCTGACAATTCTTCTGTTGCATTTGTAGAAGCGGTAGGCCGCCTGTACTACGAAAAGAAAGATCATGCCAACCTGGCCAGAAAAATGACGCAACATTTCCTGGAATTTGTACGTTCCACATATGCGTTGAACACAAGCGACCTCGATAATACGTTTCTCAAAAGACTCTCAGCCAAATCCGGCATTCCGGTTGAAGAGGTCACTACCCTGGTAAATCGTATAAAGCAGGTACAGAACGGGAACAAAATAAATGTAGATTTTTTAGACAACTTATATAAGGAAATTCAACTTTTTTATCAGGAAAAACATGGAATCTAATACAGAATTGAACTTTACACCGAGAATAGACCTTCAGCCGGTGCATGAAATGATTAATAACATTAAAGATGCAGCTCAAAAGGTTATTATAGGGCAACACGATACTATAGAACTATTGTTGACTGCGCTCCTCGCAGACGGTCACGTACTGATCGAAGGTATACCGGGTGTAGCCAAAACACTCATGGCCAAAACACTGGCACGACTGATCAATGTAGCGTTTAACAGGATACAGTTCACGCCCGATCTGATGCCGTCAGACGTTACCGGTACAAATATATTCAGCCCCCAGGAAGGAAGATTTGTATTCCGCCAGGGTCCTGTTTTCGGCAATATCATTTTAATAGATGAAGTGAACAGGGCGCCTGCAAAAACACAAGCCGCACTGTTTGAAGTAATGGAAGAACGACAGGTCACCGTAGATGGTACCACCTACCCCATGCAATCACCTTTTATCGTTATTGCAACACAGAACCCCGTAGAACATGAAGGCACCTACAGGTTACCGGAAGCCCAGTTAGACCGTTTCCTTTTCAAGATCAATATTGATTATCCCAATGCCGAAGAAGAGAGCCTTATCCTCTTGCAGCACCATGAACAAAGAACGAAATCACCACTGGACAATATCAGTCCTATTGTATCTCCGCAACAACTAAGTCTTTGCAGGGAACTGATCTCAGGTGTGAAAGTGGACGCCAGGCTTATTGATTTCATTGCATGTATCAGTATAGCCAGCCGGCAACATCCGGCCATATACCTCGGCGCCTCGCCAAGAGCATCCATAGCCTTATTAAAAGCAGCTAAAGCAACAGCCGTATTACGCAACAGGGATTTTGTAACGCCTGAAGACATCCTGCACTGTGTGGCACCCGTGCTCAGGCATCGCATTGCATTGACTCCCGATAAGGAAATAGAAGGAGTAACCCCCGACGATGTGATAAGGGAATTGGTTTCTAAAATAGATATACCCAGGTAATCCGGGCAATGAGTTATCATAACCAGATAATAAAAGTCCGGCGACAATTGGCTCATTCTTCCTTAACTTAGCAGATTATGACAAAAACATTTGCTGAGCGGATCATTGATTTTAATCGTAACCTGCAATATACCGGCCCATTACCCCAAGGCTTCCGTGTGATGAACCCCTACCTGGACAACCCCGAAACGATGACTGCTATGGGTACCTTTTACCGGAAGTATTACAACGATTCCCGGGAACGGAAATTCATTATCGGCATCAACCCCAGTCGTCACGGCGCGGGAATAACAGGCGTGCCTTTTACAGATACCAAACGGCTGGAAAGTGTATGCGGCATTAAAATGCATTCCGCCTATACACACGAAGTATCCTCCGTATTCCTGTACGATATGATCGAAGCCTGGGGCGGAGCGGATGATTTCTACAAAAAGTTCTATATCAATTCACCCTTCCCCCTGGCTATCGTACGCAGCACCACAAAAGGCGACTGGCTGAATGCCAACTATTATGACGATCCCAAACTATTCCAGGCTGTAAAATCCTTCATGATCGAATCGATGAAAAAACATATCAGCTTAGGATTAGATACTTCAGAAGTCTTTATATTAGGGAAAAAGAATGCCGACTTCATATTAAAGCTAAACAAAGAAGAAAAATTGTTTGACAAAGCAGTGGTACTGGAGCATCCACGTTATATTCAGCAATACAAATCCAAAGACAAACAATTTTATATTGATAAATATATCCTGGCATTGACTAAGTAAAAAACGAAATGAGCCAAAGAAAAAAAGCTGTGTTCAACTGGAGCGGAGGTAAAGATTCTGCATTGGCGCTTCATAAAGTACTAAGCGGAAATGAATTTGAGGTAGTTTCCTTACTGACTACTATCAGCGGAGAAACAAAAAGATCCTCCATACATGCTATACCGGTTGATATACTGTCGCAACAGGCCAAAAGCATCGGTATTCCTCTTTATATGGTGTCCTATGCGAAAGATCCGGGAAACTATGACGATAAGATGTCAGAAGCCGTCCGGCATTTCCAGAAGTTGGGTGTTACCCACTTTATTTTCGGTGATATTTTTTTATCCGATGTCAGAGCCTACCGTGAAAGTAAACTTACTCCCTTAGGCATAGAAGTAGTAGAACCACTTTGGGATAAAACATCTCATGAGGTCATGGATGATTTTCTCCATTCCGGTATCAAAACAAAAATAATCGTCACACAGGCCGACAAGTTAGATCATACCTTTATAGGTAAAGAGTTAGACCGGAATCTGGTTAATATGTTTCCAACAAGTATTGATGTCTGCGGAGAAAATGGTGAATATCACACCCTGTCTTATGCAGGTGGTCCTTTTAAGGAAAAGATTGCATGCTCCATAACCAGAACGAATAAGATTTCCTACGATTTTAAACTGGATAGTGGAGAAACAATAACTTTTGAATATTGGCAGGCAGAACTCATTTCAGGATAACGGATTAGAAAACCAAGTCGCAAACCGGTAGTACTTACCATACTACAGCAATCTTACCCGTTACCGTTCCCGTTTCCAATGCATGAAAAGCATCCGTCAGTTGCTCTATATGAAAAATCTTTCCGGCCCCCACCTTAAGCCGCCCTGAGTAGTACCGGCCGCCAATCTCTTTCATACATTTCTGTACAATATCAGGCTTATGATCAGCCAGACGGAGCAGGTTGACACCCTGGAAGGCTTGTGACTGCAACATTAACGATGCCGGGTGAATAATGCCGAAAGATAAAGCAAATCGTAAAAGTTTTATGAAATTACGTGAGCTACTTGCCTGAGCCGCACCGTAAGCTATCATCCTGCCCCCGGGCGCAAGCTGCCCGAGCCCTTTCCTGATATAGGAGCCTCCGGCAGAATCGAACATCACATCAATCGATTTTGTACCGGCCAGCGCTTTATATTGTTTAAAGACATCACCTTTTTTCCTGTTCAATGCGGCTTCTGCCCCTAAGCTCCTCACCCACTCCGCTCTTTCTTCTGTGCTTACAATACCATAAACCCTTGCTCCTCTTTCCTTCGCCAGCTGTACAATAAAGGAACCTACACCTCCCGCAGCAGCCGTAACTAACACCCGCTCTCCCGGGTATATTGCCGTTGCTTCCTCAGCACAATACCATGCAGTAGTCCCCTGCGTAGCCAAAGACAATACCGAACATACATCCGTATCTTCTGTAACAGCAACCGCTGCCCTTTCATCAGTAACTACATACTCTGCGTAACCACCAAAGCGGCATAAAGCAGTAACCCGTGCACCAATGGGAAAATGTACTGCATTTTTGCCCCTGGCCACTATATGTCCGCACACGTCATACCCCAGTATAGCCGGGCGTTCGGGCGCATCATGATAATATCCCTTATAGGTCATAATATCCGCATAATTCAACCCGAATGCTTCCGTCTTGATACAGATCTGGTTATCCTGCGGCTGCGGAACAGGCGCCTGCCGTAGCTCAAAGGCCCTTTCCGGGCTGCCTCTGTTTATCCAAAAAACGGCCTGCATCTTTTCCATAACTGCAAAAGTCTTAATGCGGAAACAAGTTACACAAAACTGAAAGTGCTACTCCTCTTCTCTACTAATATTCGGGGAATACCCCTGTATAATTTTGTGGCGTAACAGCCAACAGCTCTTTTTTAACCTTTTCGCTAACGTCCAGCTTCTTTATAAAATTATGGATCGTTTTCTGGTTGATATTTTGCTGTCCTCTCGTCAGATCCTTTAGTGCCTCGTATGGTTTGGGGAAACGCTCTCTCCTGAGTATGGTCTGGATAGCTTCAGCCACTACAGCCCAGTTATTTTCCAGATCCTGGTTAATCTGTGCTTCGTTAAGCACTAATTTATTCACTCCTTTTTCAACAGACTTCAGGGCGAGTAGTGCATGTGCCACAGGCACACCTATATTGCGCAGGACAGTTGAATCGGTAAGATCTCTTTGCAGGCGGCTTACCGGCAGCTTAGCAGACAAATGCTCATAAAGCGCATTAGCCATACCTAAGTTACCTTCTGCATTTTCAAAATCTATAGGATTCACCTTATGAGGCATAGCACTGGACCCTACCTCGCCCGCCTTGGTTTTTTGCTTGAAATAATCTATAGAAATATAAGTCCAGATATCACGGCAGAAATCAATTAAAATAGAATTGATACGTTTAAGTGTGTCGAAATGAGCAGCAAGATTATCGTAATGCTCTATCTGCGTTGTAAACTGCATGCGTTGTAAACCAAGTCCCTCAGCAACAAAATTATTTCCAAAACGGATCCAGTCCCTTTTAGGAAACGCTATCTTATGAGCATTAAAATTACCCGTAGCGCCGCCAAACTTGGCTGCATAAGGTATATAAGAGAACAATTCCACCTGGTTGTTCAACCGCTCTACAAATACCATAATTTCCTTACCTAAGCGCGTAGGAGAAGCCGGCTGACCATGCGTCCGGGCCAACATCGGGATATTTTTCCAGGCCCTGGCAGATTTCTCCAGTAAAGAGATCACATTCAGTAAAGCCGGTAGAAAAACTTCTTCCATAGCCTCCTTCCATAGCAAAGGAATAGCCGTATTATTTACATCCTGCGAAGTAAGGCCAAAATGCACCCATTCTGCACATGCTTCTCCACCCAGGTCTTTCAGACGATCCTTTATAAAATACTCTACCGCTTTCACGTCATGATTGGTCACCTTTTCGATCTCCTTCACCCGGGCAGCCTGTTCATCCGTAAAATCCTCATATATACCACGTAAATCAGCTCGCTTAACCTTTGCAGGCAGCTTAAAAATACCTTCATCAGCAAGCGCCAGGAAATACTCAATCTCTACCCGGATACGATAACGTATTAAAGCCGATTCAGAAAAATAAGGAGCCAGCTCTTCCAGCTGTTTGCGATAGCGGCCGTCAACAGGACTGATAGCCGAAAGGGATGTTACGATCATGGGTGCAAAAATAAAGGAAAATATACTCATTTTTCTTCCTGTAGCTTGATATGAATCTTTTTGTCAAACAAATTATGGACCGGAAATAACACCATAGATTTGGGACCTGCCTTTTAAATACCAAATAGCATTGTCTTATTCGGCTGTCTTTCCGTCAAAACTCACATGCCAGCCATCGCCATTGATTCCTTTTCATAATATAAGCAGGTAATGCAGATAATAAAAACTCTTTTTCACTTTAATTTAATAAGATTGCAGCCAGCATTTAAACAAACGTTTAATTAATTACCTACCTTTGCAAATTCTGTTTTTACATTTACTAAAAACATCCCCAAACTCAATTGACTAATACAATGAGAATAGCTTTTGCGTTTACTGTCCTGACAATGTTTCTGTCAAAATACAGTATTGCAGCACCTCCTCCTGCAGACACCATATTTAATCTGGAAGACTGTATAGCGTATGCATTTCAGCACAACCCTTCCCTGCAGCAACTTGACTTAGACAAACGTATTACCGAGCATAGCATAAAAAGCAGGCTGGCAGACTGGTATCCGCAGCTCCGTTTCGACTATAATATCCAGCACGCTTTCCAGTTACAGATGGCTAATATAAACGGCCAGCTCATTCCCATGGGTGTTAAAAATACTTCATCCGGGCAGTTCGGGCTGACACAGAACATCTTTAACAGTGATATATTGCTGGCCAGCACCACTGCAAAAGATGTACGCCTGAGGGCGGACCAGAATGTAACTGCAGGCAAAATTGATATCGTTGTAAATGTCGGCAAAGCATTTTATGACGTATTGCTCACCAGCGAACAAATAAAGGTGATGGACGAAGACGTATCCAGGCTGGAACGGAGCCTGGCAGACGCTTACAATCAATATGAAGGTGGTATAGTGGATAAGGTGGATTATAAAAGAGCCACTATCGCACTAAACAATACCAAAGCGCAACGCAAAACCGCATCAGAGATTCTAAAAGCAAAATATGCTTACTTAAAAATGCAAATGGGCCTGCCGGACAGCGCCCGCCTGAGCCTGCAATACGATACAGCCGCCATGGAAACATTGGTATCTTTCGATACGACAGCAGGAAACATTGTACAGAATCGAATAGAATACCAGATATTGCAAACAATAAAAAAGCTGCAGACAGCCAGTTATAATTATTATAAATGGCAATTGTTACCCACCCTCCAGGCCTACGGCAACTACAATCTGAACTACCTGAGCCCGGATTTTGCAAACCTGTACAATAATAATTACCCCAATTCCTTTGCAGGTGTCCGTTTATCCCTGCCTATATTCCAGGGCTTCAGGCGCTTGCAAAACATGAAACAAGCTAAACTGGAATCGCAAAGAGTAGACCTGGATATCGAGCAGCTATCCAATAGTGTCAGTGCCGAAGTCAGCCAGGCTATGGCACAATATAAAGGTTATCTCAACGAATATTATGCACTTAAAGAAAATGTGGATATTGCCAGGGAGGTATTCAATACAATAGAGCTGCAGTATAAAGCCGGGATCAAAACCTATCTCGAAGTCATCACCGCCCAGACAGACTTGCGAACCGCAGAGCTTAATTTCACCAATTCACTATACCAGTTGTTAGCCAGTAAGCTCGACATACAAAGGTCACTGGGATTAATAAAGTTTTAAAAATATACCCCCCCCTTACGGGATAAAGAAGAACCGGGCACTAACAAAGATTTTGAAAAATTAAACGTACTGTACATAAAACCCCAGTCTCAACCAATCGTAACCCCATATAAAAAAACAATATAGCGCAAGATGAAACGCATCATTCCAATATCTTCCTGCCTGATATATTTAAGTTTCTTATACTCCTGCGGGAGTAAAAAAGCAGATTTACCCCCCGCTCCGCCTCCTGCCGCAGTGGAAACGGAAATAGTGGGTACCGGCGAAGCAGCTTACCACGAAGACTATCCCGCTACCGTAACCGCTATTAATGAGGTAGAGCTCAGGCCACAGGTATCCGGCTATATTACAGGTATCCATTTCCAGGATGGTCAACAGGTCAGCAAAGGACAATTATTATATACTATTGACCAACAGGCATACGAAGCCAATGTAAGCCAGGCTCAGGCCAACCTTGCCGTAGCTAAAGCCAACCTGACCAGGGCGCAGAAAGATGCCGACCGCTATATTTCCCTTGATCAGAAGGATGCTATAGCCAAACAAGTACTTGACCACGCCCTTGCCGACCTCGAAAGCGCAAAGATGCAGGTAAAAGCGGCAGAGGCTGGTGTACGCAACGTACAGACCAACCTAAAATATGCCAATATATATGCACCGTTCAGCGGTACCATAGGCATTTCCCTTGTTAAGCTCGGTGCCTCCGTGACACCCGGAAGCACCTTACTGAATACCCTGTCAAGCAATAATCCTATTGCCGTTGATTTCTACCTGGATCAGAAATACATAAGTAAGCTCTATGAAATGCTGAAAAATGCTTCCGCAATAAAAGATTCAACATTCCTCATCCACTTGACAGACGGAACAGAATATCCGTTCTCCGGCAAAATATACTCTATAGACCGTGCCGTAGACCCCAGGACAGGAACAATCAGGGTCAGACTGGCATTTGATAATAAAGAAAACCAGCTAAAGCCCGGGATGAGCGTCACATTAAAGATCCGGCACAAAGAAGGTGGAGATGTCGTTATGATACCATACAAAGCTGTTGTAGAGCAAATGGGTGAATACTTTGTATACCTCGTGACGGACAGCAGTACGGTTACACAAACCAAGCTTGCATTAGGAGCACGCATAAAGGACAAAGTTGTAGTGCAAGAAGGCCTCCGGGCCGGGCAAACGATTGTTACTGACGGCCTGCAGCGCATAAGGGAAGGTGCTGCCATTCAACCACAAGATACAAAGCAGGATACAGCAGCCCATAGCCAGATAAAATAACTATTGTTAAGTCATTTAACAAATACGAATCAATTTTTGACGTTAGGCTTTTGACTTAATTATCAAACATTCAAAATGATTGCAGAAACCTTTATTAAACGCCCCATAACAGCGATCGTTATATCACTGGTGATATCGCTGGTGGGTATATTAGCCATACTCAACCTACCCGTCGGACAATATCCCGAGATCACTCCTCCTACAGTGCAGGTCACAGGGACATTTACGGGTGCTGATGCCCAAACGGTGGAGCAGACAATGACCACACCGATAGAAACCCAGATTAACGGTACCCCCGGTATGACCTATATTTCCAGTACCAGCACCAGCGATGGACGTAGTTCGATAACCGTAAACTTCGAGCTGGGAACCAATATAGATGTAGCTACCCTCGATGTGCAAAACAGGGTAAGCATAGCCGAGCCCGTATTGCCTGAGCAGGTTAAGCGCCTGGGGCTCACAACAAAAAAACGTAACCCAAGCATCCTCATGCTTGTAGCCATGTATTCGCCCAACGGTAGTCATGACGTATCCTTTGTGGATAACTATGCCAATATCTTTATCAAAGACGCATTATTGCGCGTAAAAGGTGTGGGAGACATTTTTTCAAGAGCAGATGATTTCAGTATGCGTGTATGGCTCGACCCCGTAAAGATGGGTCAGCTGGGCTTGAGCACTTCCGAAGTCACCGCCGCACTCCAGGAGCAGAATGTACAGTTGGCAGCTGGTGCCGTAGGTGCCCCTCCGCAATACAACACACAGACCTTCGAGTATACCGTGTTTACCAACAGCCGCCTCAATACCGTTAAACAATTTGAAGACATTGTTATACGCAATAACCCCCAACAAGGCAATGTAGTATACCTGAAAGATGTCGCCCGTGTTGAGCTGGGAAAATTTTCTTACAGCAGCAACTCCTTTGTAGATGGAAAAAGAGCATCCTACCTGCTCATATACCAGGCGCCCGGAAGCAATGCTATAGAAACGGCCAAAGGCATAACTGCTAAAATGGAAGAGCTGAAGAAAACCTTCCCGAAAGATATAGACTATATGGTACCTTTCGAATCGGTTTCCGTAGTGGAAACCTCTATCTCCGAAGTGGTGCATACCCTGGTGGAAGCCCTGCTACTGGTAACCCTTGTCGTTTTTATATTCCTTCAAAGCTGGCGTGCTACACTTATCCCTATCCTCGCCATACCTGTTTCCATACTCGGTACATTTATCTTTTTCATTCCCCTCGGCTTTACCATCAATACCCTGACCATGTTCGGGTTCGTACTGGCCATCGGTATCGTGGTGGATGATGCCATTGTGGTGGTAGAAGCCGTGCAACACTATATAGACCACGAAGGTATTTCTGCAAGAGAAGCCACACGCAAAGCCATGAAGGACATTTCCGCACCCGTAATAGCCATAGCGCTGATATTGGCGGCAGTATTCGTGCCCGTAGGCTTTATACCCGGGCTTGTCGGTCGCTTATACCAGCAGTTCGCCATCACTATCGCAGTATCTGTACTACTTTCGGCCTTTGTGGCCCTTACGCTTACACCTGCACTATGCTCCCTGCTCTTAAGACCCACAACTGTAAAAGCCGGCTCAAAAGGTTTAAACAAGCTGTTCTATATGTTCAATGAATGGTTCAGAAAGATCAGCCTTAAATATACCCTCGGTGTAAGAAAAGCCATTAAAGCATCCAAATACGCACTGGTATTACTGGTGTGCGTATTTGTAGGGACCTTCTTCCTCTTTAAAGCCAAACCGACAGGCTTCATACCTAACGAAGATGAAGGGCGTTTGTTTGTTACCTACGAGCTGCCCGATGCCTCCAGCACAACAAGGAGCATAAATGTACTGGACTCCGTAATGACCATACTTAAAAATACAAAAGGTGTCAAGCACTTTGCCGGCCTGGGCGGGCTTAATGTAATTAACTTTTCTATGAAACCCAATGCCGGTACTGTTTTCACCTCACTCGATCACTGGGATCAAAGGAAAGACAAATCCCTGCAATTAAAATCCATAATAGATACGCTGAACAAAAAATTCGCTGCCATAAAAAGCGCGCGCATCATGGTCATCTCTCCCCCAGCCATACCGGGCCTGGGACAAACCGGTGGTTTTACATTCGAACTACAGCAGCGGTCAAGTACAGACGATATAAAACAATTTGAGCAAGTGGTCAAC
>JBEBVI010000090.1:0-12415 GCA_040392805.1 Taibaiella helva | reverse complement strand
CAGGGCCGCAATAGTTTCTTCCCATCCCCTGGTTTTCAGACCACAGTCAGGGTTAACCCAAATATTTTGTCGGGGTAGTAAGGTGGTTGCTTTTTGAAGCAGAAGCACCATCTCCTCAACCGAAGGTATCCTCGGGGCGTGAATGTCATAAACACCGGGCCCGATTTCATTAGGATATTGAAAAGCTGCAAATGCTTCCAGCAGCTCCATCTGCGATCGTGAAGTTTCTATTGTAATTACATCTGCATCTAAAGCGGCAATATGTTCAATGATATCATTAAACTCAGCATAGCACATATGGGTATGAATCTGGGTTTCGTCTTTAACACCACAAACGGCAATACGAAATGCCCTGACTGCCCAATGAAGATAATCATTTCGGTCCTCCTGCCTTAAGGGCAAACCTTCCCGGATAGCAGGTTCATCAATTTGTATAATGCGTATGCCGGCTTTTTCCAGGGCGATCACTTCATCCCTTATGGCTAAAGCAATCTGGTAAGCAGTCTGACTGCGGGGCTGATCGTCTCTTACAAAAGACCATTGCAGTATCGTAACTGGGCCTGTTAACATACCCTTTAAAGGGCGGGTAGTTAACGATTGTGCATATTGGGTCCAACTAACGGTCATGTCTTGTGCCCGGTATACATCACCATATATAACAGGCGGTTTTACACAACGGCTTCCATAACTTTGCACCCATCCGTTATGGGTGAAAGCAAATCCCTCCAGTTGTTCTCCGAAATACTCCACCATATCGTTGCGTTCAAACTCTCCGTGAACCAGCACATCCAACCCCAGTTCTTCCTGTATGCGTACAGCCTTTTCTATTTCTTTTTTAATCAGTTGTTCGTAATCGTGGGGTTGCAAAGCACCTTTTTTAAGCCGGGCGCGCCATTGTCTTACTTCCCCGGTTTGCGGAAAAGAGCCGATTGTTGTGGTGGGGTATAAAGGGAGCCGGAAAGTTTTCTTTTGTTCCTTTTGCCTGATATTAAAAGAATGTGCACGTTGGGCATCTGTATCTTTTATGGAAGCTGCACGTTCTTTTACGACAGCTTTGTGTATTTTCCCCGAGTGACTTCTGGCCTGTATAGCCACTTCATTTTGCCTGAGTAATTCTGTTGCCCCCTCTTCAATTCTTCGTAATTCGTCCAGCTCTGTAAGTTTTTGTTTTGCGAAGGCCAGCCATTGTTTTATTTCCGTATCCAGGCTTACTTCAAAGTCCAGGTCCATAGGGCAGTGTAGCAGGGAGCAGGAAGGAGCAATCATTATGCGTTGCTTACCCAATTTACTTATTGCTTTATGTAACTGTTGCAAAGAGTTGTGGTAATTATTTTTCCAGATATTTCTGCCGTCTATAAGGCCTAAGGAAAGGTACAGGTGTGCCGGAGCCATATTTAAAAGGTCATCCAGTTGCCCCGGAGCTCTAACCAAATCAATATGTAAAGCTGATACGGGTAAATTCAAAGCCAATGCGGCATTATCTCTTAATCCTTCAAAATAAGTGCACACAAGGATCTTAAGTTGCGGACAATTTTTTTTCAGGAAATCAAAAGCGGATTGTATAGCGGCTTTTTCAGCATCATTTAAGTTCTGTACCAGTATGGGTTCGTCTATTTGTACCCATTCAGCGCCATAATCTGCCAGTTTGCTGAGTATCTCCGCATATACCGGAAGCAGGCGCGGCAGCAGATCGAGGCGGTTAAAGCCCTTTTCTTTTTCTTTACCTAACAACAGGTAGGTTACCGGCCCGATCAATACGGGCTTAGGTGTTTTTTGCAGGGTTTCCCTGGCGCCGTTAAATTCTTCAAATACTTTTTGGGAAAAAAGCCTGAATTCCTGCTTTGCTTTAAACTCGGGAACCAGGTAATGATAATTGGTATCAAACCATTTCGTCATTTCCAATGCCGTAATATCCAGCCCGTGTTTCTGGTATCCTCTGGCCATAGCAAAATACAGGTCCGTTTCTTTATTACCTTTTACATCAGTAAGCACAGGCGTGAAACGGTCGGGTATAACGCCTAACAACATAGACATATCCAGCATCTGATCATAGAAACTGAAGTCATTACAGGGAATAAGATCCACTCCGGCTTCTGCCTGTATCAACCAGTGCTTTTTACATAAGTTGCGGGCTGTGTGCATCAATTCTGTGTGATTGATTTTTTCTGACCAATAGTTTTCGCAGGCCTTTTTAAGTTCACGTTGTGTACCTATACGCGGGTACCCTAAATTGTTTACTAACATGCGTTATCGCTTTAAAAAAATGAATAAACAGTGTTGTGCTTTGCGTATCGGAAGAAGTAGAGGTAAGTGCAGCATCTGTCAGCATACGTCAATGCCTGATTATGTATAATACATTGAGAAGGATGGCTATTTACCGGTTACAAGCGCTTCAAACCGCGAAAGCATGAACCTACATAGCTGGCAAGTATCTGACTTGTTTTGATCATAACCAGGGAAAACTCCCCAATCCAAAACTTACAGTTGCGCGACAGTCCGTGATTTGCACACGGTTCCTTTTTAAAATACTTCCGCTATTGCAGAAGTATACCTTGCTATGGAAATATAATAATAAAGAACTACCGTAGCTTCTAATGCTGAAAGAAGCCGGGGCAAATATAAAAACAAAAAATAAACAAAAGCAATATTCTTTTAGCGTGTTGAAGTTAGCCAGGTAAGTGAAAGGTATTAAGGGAATAGTACCTTATAAGGCACAATACACTGATTTATTCTTATTTCTGTGTCTGTCTGCCTGCTTTATGGCTTAAGGAGGGTATCGGTGGACACAGTTTTTTACGTAGCATATCAGAATTCCATTGTTAATCCTGATTTTTGAAATTTTTAGTTTCTAAGAATTTTGCCCGCTATTCAAGCTCGCACCGCTCTGTTGATGGCCTGCCCCGTGCCTGTAAAGCTTTTAGTTTCTAATAGCTATTATTTCCTGTGGCAAGTATTGTATCGCTTACATATGCATATATATATCCTTTTATTTCGGCATAATATTATCTAAGATGTATACGCAATTCTTCGGACTACTTTTCATTATTCGGAACAGATCTTCGGGCCCTCCATTCCGCTAAAGTAGTACGGTCGCCATGATCTAAGTCTTCTATATAGATCACCTCATTGACCAGGTCGACATAAAAATAAAAATGCGGATTAAAACGTGTGCCGCCTTCGTAGCCTGCCTGTACCTGGTAAAAATGTATGGCTGAATCGGGAGAGGTAACCTTTATAACAATGCGTTGCACACGATTTGTCAGCGAATCATATATATTATCCTTTTCTCTCACTTCAGGAAGTGCAGCAATCATCGTACGTACAGAATCTTCTGCAGTAAGCGCAACATGCTGATTTTCCTGTGCTGCACAGTAGAAAAAACTGATGAATACCAGGATGGAAATACAGGTTATGATTCGCATAATATTAATCGGTTATCATGAAAGTATAAAAGTTATCTGACAATAGTTATCCATGTGCTTTTGTATAAATCAGGTACAATCCGGGTCTCATAAGGCATATTCAAGAGCTATATCACACAAAGTACATATCCGGGTCATCATAGGGCATTTCAGAATTTACAGGGAGATCTGTCATTGTCCTTTTAAAGAACCTATCTGGTAGCTCAGGCATGTTCGAAACAAATTAAGCCCTGTGAACTTTGAAATAAATCCATCTTCGTACGGTTGCGCTCCCCTGGTATCCGTTGCGGGAGACCGATCGACTTTTGATTAAACACCTATATACAAATTTGCGCTATTTTTTGTTGGGTAGAGATGTATTACTGTTACAGTTATGCAAACTTTGTATTCAGTGTCTTATAACCGTTTTCATCAAAGGCTTCTTAATTCTGTTATCAGGTCCTGTATTACTTTTTTGGCATCCCCGAAAAGCATGGATGTTTTAGGCCGGTAAAACAGATCGTTTTCGATACCCGCATAGCCCGGCTTCATACTCCTTTTGTTGACGATGATATGCTCTGCCAGTTCCGTATCCAATATAGGCATACCGTATATCGGGCTGGCCGGATCTTCTTTTGCTGCCGGGTTGACCACATCATTGGCGCCCAGTACAAGGACTACATTAGTTGTGCTCAGCTCTTTGTTGGCATCCTCCATTTCTACCAGCGCATCGTACGATACATCTGCTTCGGCAAGCAGTACATTCATATGCCCGGGCATCCGGCCTGCTACGGGGTGTATGCCGTATTTAACCTCTACCCCGTTCTCAGTAAGTATTTTTTCCAGTTCATGACAAGCATGCTGGGCCTGGGCTACCGCCAAACCATAGCCGGGAATGATATAGACCTTACGTGCATACGCCAGCAATACGGCTGTATCTGCTATAGAAATTTCCTTATAATTGTTATCCTTTTCTGTTTGCCTCCCACCTCCGCCTTTGCCGATAGCGCCGATCAGCACATTCTTCAACGGGCGGTTCATAGCTTTACACATCAGTATAGTCAATATGGTGCCTGCCGATCCTACTAATATGCCCCCTGTAAGCATTACGGGATTATGATAAAGAAATCCACCGAAAGCTGCTGCAACACCGGTAAACGAATTGAGCAGGGAAATAACAACAGGCATATCCGCCCCGCCTATAGGCATAACGAAGAGCACGCCATACAATACGGAAAGGGCAAGCAGTATATAAAAATATAAAAGGCCGTTCGCTGGTCCGGAACTGAGCAATAAAACGGCAATGATCAGCATGGCAGCCAGTAAGCCGAAGTTGATCATCTGCCCTGCGGGAATGATTCTATCTTTGATGCTGCCGTTCAGCTTGCCCCACGCCATTATACTGCCGGCGAAGGAAACAGTACCGATAATAAGCCCCAGCATAATGATCAGGAGTATACCTGCAGCGTAAATACTGTCGCCGTTCTGTACACCATGCAACAAGTGGTGATATTCTACAATGGCGATCAGCATAGCGCAGGCCCCACCCATACCGTTAAACAGGCTGACCATTTCGGGCATGGCCGTCATTTTTACTTTCCTGGCTATCAGTGTTCCGGAAAGTCCGCCGATGAGCAGCCCCGCTGCGATCCAGCCGTAGTTACCCAAATGCTGCCCTGTGCCCGGATTTTTATATAAGACCAGCGTGGCTATAATGGCTATACCCATGCCGCCTGCAGCAATCAGGTTGCCCTTTCTTGCCTTATCGGGGTGCGACAGCATTTTTAAACCTATAATAAAAGTAACAGAACCTACGAGATAAGAAAGAAGTAATATCGCATTCATTCGGGAGAAACATATTTAAGTTGTAACAGTATTGGTTTAATAACACTCATCTTCTCAGCCATGAGCAAAAAGCAGCTTTTACTTTTTAAAATTTTCCCTGTGCCTTATTTATGATCCGACAGGATAAGCCTTCAATTGAACATCATATCCTCAGGCGCTGTTTTTTCGTTTTTTCTTTCTAAACATTTCCAGCATCCTGTCCGTAACAACGAACCCGCCTACCACATTCAGAGTGCCTAATATAACAGCAAGAAACCCGAGTGTCAGCGCAAGATAGTTACCGGGCTCAGCTTCACCCATTACAATTATAGCGCCGATAACCACCACACCATGTATAGCATTGGCTCCGCTCATAAGCGGCGTATGCAATACGGAAGGTACCCTGCCAATGATCTCTATGCCCAAAAATATGGATAGGATAACAATCGTGATCAGATCATAGTGACGTGTAAAAAACTCAAAAAAATAGCTCATTTATCCTGAATTTAAATTAGCATATACAGACGTTATGGTCAATGATACTCCGGCTATAGCAGCCCTTTTATTCTTTCGTTCACTATTTCACCCTGATAGGAGATACAGGAACCTTTTATCAGCTCGTCATTGAAATCCGGTAATAAACCGCCTTCTTTATCCAACAGGAGCTTTAAAAAGTTCTGTATGTTCTTACTATATACTTTGCTCGCATCGGCGGCAGCCATGTTATATAAAGCGGAATGGCCAACGATCGTAACACCGTTTTCCCGCACCGTTTCATTATTCCGGGTACATTCCGTATTCCCGCCGGTAGCGGCGGCAAGGTCTATGATTACCGACCCGGCCTTCATCGTTGCTATCATAGCTTTAGTGATCAGCACCGGCGCTTTTTTACCGGGTATTTGTGCCGTGGTAATAATGACATCGGCTTTGGCAGCATGTTCGGCTATCTTTTCTTTTTGTTTTTGCAGAAAGGCCTCACTTTGCTCTACTGCATAGCCACCTGCATTGCCGGCATGGGCAGCGCCTTCCACTTCAATGAATCTTGCTCCTAAGCTCATTACTTCTTCTTTTACGGCAGGCCGGGTATCAAATACTTCCACTACACAACCCAGCCGGCGGGCGGTAGCTATGGCCTGGAGCCCTGCCACTCCCGCACCCAGCACCATTACCCTTGCCGGAGCTATGCTGCCTGCGGCGGTCATTAACATCGGGAAATACCTCGGGTAGATCCCGGCAGCGTATATAACGGCTTTGTAGCCGGCAATGTTTGCCTGAGAGCTTAACACATCCATAGATTGCGCCCGTGTGGTCCGCGGTAACATATCCAGGCTGAAAAGGGTCAGCTTTTTCTTCGCCCAGTCCCTGATCTGCTCCGGCTGAGAAAGCGGTTGGTATATACCTACCCAGGAGCTTCCCTCCCGCACATGATCGCTGTCCGCAACGGGAAGATTAATGGACAGCAGCAAGTCTGCACTTTCAAGAATGTCTTTTCTGGTCTTCATGCTGACCCCGGCTTTCCCGTATTCGTCATCGGTATAAAATGATCTTTCACCCGAGCCGGGCTCCGCTATAAGCTGGTGTCCTTCTTTTACCAAAGCCGCTGCCGCATCGGGTGTCAGCGATACCCGGTGATCCTGTGCCGGCTCTTTTAAAATACCTATTGTAAGCATAAGGTATGGATATTAAAGTAAATTACTATCACAATATACTTATTTGTTGAAATAACGCCAATTTTTATACAGATATTGAATAACATCATTCATGGTAATATGTACAGCCCGGGATAATTTCTTTCTTGGATGGTATCTAACACCGCCCACAACAGGAAGCGTCCTATTATATACGATCCTGGTTTCTCCTTATTGAAAGAAATTCGTTATTTTGTGCGTAATAATTAAATACTATCTTAAAAAATGGCCTTAGATAAAAATCAGATTGCGCAACGCATTGCAAAAGAACTTAAAGATGGAATGTATGTTAATTTAGGTATAGGTATTCCTACTTTAGTTGCCAATTTTGTACCCGATCATATAGAAATAGAATTGCAGAGTGAGAACGGCATGCTGGGCATCGGGCCTTTCCCTGCCGAGGATGAAGTAGATGCCGACCTCATCAACGCAGGGAAGCAAACCGTAACGCTTCGTAAGGGGGGAAGTTTTTTTGACAGTGCATTGAGCTTTGGTATGATACGCGCAGGTAAGGTAGACCTTACTGTATTGGGCGCCATGGAGGTTGCCGAAAACGGAGACATAGCCAATTGGAAAGTACCGGGAAAGATGGTAAAGGGCATGGGCGGGGCTATGGATCTGGTGGCATCGGCTAAAAATATTATAGTAGCTATGCAGCATACCGATAAGGCCGGTAATTCCAAATTGCTTCCGGCATGTACCCTTCCGATCACCGGCTTGAGATGTGTAAAAAAAATAGTTTCCGATCTGGGTGTTTTCGATATCACCCCCGAAGGGTTCCTGCTGCGTGAATATGCTCCGGGCGTGTCTATCGAAGAGATTAAATCGAAGACGGCCGGAAGACTATCCGTTGCAGAAGATGTGCACGAGATCGTTTTAGAATAAACAAGACAAAAATTATACGAAGTGTAGTAAATAAGCTGGTAGCTTTACCACACTCTTTTTGCCCTCTTTTTAGCTCAGCAAAGCAGAGTAGGAACACAAAAGAAAAGTCCCGGAAATCGGGGCTTTTGTCATTTTGCTGCTGTCGCTACTCTGTAAAATTCATAGCCTTCCAAAAATTGTTTTCTGCCGGGATATATTTTGTCGGTATCCGGTTGGCAAGGTTAATACTGCAAGTAAGATAGGATACCAATGTGGTGGAAGGTGCCACACTGCAATAGCTCCTACAATAGTCAAAACAAAACCGATTATTCCAAGAAATAATGGCGTGCTTCATTGGCTTGCCTGGTGCAAGGCGTGCTGTCAGATAACAACCGAGTGTGTTGAAAGCCGTTCTATACAGAATAATTATTGCAATTAACCAAACAGGACTTTCGTCAAATGGTTCTGTTTGCATAATGCCCGTTTTTTCCGGAATGCGGTCTGTTATCACTGATAAAATAAACCATACTGCAAATCCTCCAATAACAGCCCCCGATACTTTTTAATGTTTCTTTTTTCATTTTTTTAAGGTGAATAATAATTCGTCTAATTGTTGCAATCCCATTGTAAAACCTTCTTTGAAGCCCATCTCAATCATCTTCTCCATTCTCTCCCGGGATTCATTGCAAATAGAGATATGCACGGTTGTAGTTCCGTTTAGTTCGCTGAAATTCAAATCCCAATTTGAACCAGGCAAATGGAGATTCTCGTCTTTGTCAGCAAATACACTTAAAAATTTAAAGTTGGTTTTCGGGCTTATTGAAGTATATTCTTGTATTTGCCAACCTCTTTCTACTCCTTCCGGACTTACCATTGCGTAAAATCTACGTCCGCCAACTTCGAAGTCCATAAATTTTGTTTTGGATTTATACGGTTTGGGAGCCCACCATTGGTCAAGAATTTCGGGGTTCGTCCACGCTTCCCATACCAATTCAAGGTCAGCGGCAAATTCACGTTTTATGTTTACCGTGTTGTTTTCTTTGTTGACTGTAAAGTCAAATTTTAAGTTACTGTTCATTTTTTCTTGTTTTTAATTGTTAATAATACTTCGTCAAGTTAATTAAAGCGGTCTTCCCAAATTTTACGAAATGGGCTCAGCCACTTGTCAATTTCTTTCATTTTTGTTTACTTCAAATTGGTAGTAGATTTCTCTACCTTGTTGTTTTTGCGTTATCAATTATTCGCACTCTGTCAAAATTTGCAAGCGCCTGGAAACAGCTCGCCGGCTTGTGTCAAAGTGTTCGGCAATGGCGTTGGGTGTTATTGCCTGTAATGCAATAAGCATAATAATTGCCGTCTTGTCGGATCGGCTATTGCTTGAAAAATATCTCGTCTTCCTTCCATTTTGCAATAATCTGATTGCAAATATATACGCAATTATTTAGTTGCTCAATTTTTTTGCTCTTTTTTTTGTGTAAAGCAGAGCAGGAACATAAAAGAAAAGAGGCTGTCCAAAAAGGTCATCATTTCGAGCGAACCCCGAGTCTATCGAGAAGTAGTCGAGAACTTTTCTCTCCGAAAATCTCACAAGTGTAAATCAAATGATTGAGAGATTTCGCTTCGCAAGAGACAAGCTCCTACATTCCGCTCTGATCCGATAATGACGACAATGGACTTTTTAGACAGCCTCCTATGATTTGTTGCTTTTAAATGATTGTTGGTGTTGGTTGTTTAAACTTCGCAAATGCTATTTTGATTTTGAAGCTAATAAGAGCATACAGAACTATTTCGGTATGCTTTTTCTTTTCTCCCCATGACCTACTTAAAAAATCCCCCTTTTAGGGTGGCGCTAAAAACCGCTTCTGTAGCGCATTTCCCCCGGTTAGGGTTATTGCAGGCGCCTCTATATGCTGCTATCTTTATCCTGACAAAATATAGAAGCAATGTTAAGATACGTCCTTTCTCTGTTTATGCTCTTTTGGAGCTTTACTTTTCTGTTTAGCCAGACTCTTTTATCTATATCAGGTACAATCAGGGAAAAGGATGGGTCGGACCTTCCCGGTGCTTTTGTATTGCTGTCAAAAGATACGCATCGCGTAATGAGTACAGTTACGGATGTACGCGGTACATACAGACTCGAGCGTATACAGCCGGGAGCTTATACACTACACATATCAGTTATGGGCCTTCAATCCTATGATACAGCAATTTTTATTACAGATAAAGCTATTACTATACCTGATATATGGCTGCAACCGGAGACAAAACAGGTGGAAGAAGTTGTAGTACAGGCATTACGTCCGGCAATAGAGATCAAAAGTGATAAAATAATAGTAAATGTAGAGAACAGCATTACGGCTGCGGGCGCATCAATAATGGATGTATTGCAAACGGCACCCGGCGTAACCCTGGATGCCAATGATCATTTTGCTTTGCAAGGAAGGCCCGGTACCGTGGTCTGGCTGGATGGTAAGCCTTTGCCGATGCAAGGTACCGATCTGGTCACCCTGTTGCGCAGCATGCCTGCGGGTACTGTAGAAAAAATTGAACTTATTGCCCGCCCCGGCGCAAATTATGATGCTGAGGGCGGAGCTGGTATTATTAATATCAAAACCAAACGGGGCAAGGGGCAAGGCTGGAACAGTTCGGTTAACCTTACCTACGGGCAGGGTAAGTTTCCTAAATACGGCGCAGGTATCAATGCCGGCTACCGCAACCGCAAATGGAGCGTTTATGGGAATTATACTTTTAATTACAGGTATTGGTTTAACCGGCTTATGCTGGACCGGAGATTTCTGACTACGGACCAGGATGGTAATACTTACCCTGCCTTCTCTTACCTGCAGGACAATTTCAGCTTACTTAATTTTAAAAATCACATAGCTAATATTAAAGTTGATTATGCACTTAGCAACCGGACTAAAGCAGGTATCACCCTGAGCGGCAACAGCAACCGTTTTGAGCCACGTGCGGATAATACTGCACAAGCCATGGACGAGGCTGGCCGGCTTTTATATAACTTTAATACTACCGGCAGACATAGAAGCGCCTATTATACTTACTGGGCTAATGCCAATATGCAGCATACTTTCGACAGTATGGGCAGAACACTCAGCGCCGACCTGGATTATGCGGTGTTTACCAACCGCAGCCAGCAGAACTTTGTAACGAATTATACGACACCTAATGGTGCGCCTTTTCTGCCCGATTATTTCCTGAAAAGCGACCTGGACGGTGTAACGACCATACAGTCGTTAAAATCGGATTATGTTCATCCTGTAGGGACAGGTAGCCGGTTGGAGTCCGGCATTAAGCTGAGTAAGGTGCACGCAGATAATAAACCTTTATTTTATGAAAAAGTAAATGGTAATTATGAATTGGATACCAGGCGGAGCAATCATTTTATTTATAACGAACAAATTACCGCTGCCTATGCTAATGTCCATAAAGATCTTAAGTTCGGAAACCTGCAATTGGGCATGCGCTTAGAGCATACCTATGCCCGTTGGGAGCAGCAGACGACGGGCCAACAGTATGATACCGGTTATCTTCAGTTATTCCCGGATGCCTCATTCAGTTATCCCGTTGCCCCGAAACATCTGGTCAGTATACACCTGAACAGAAGTATAGAACGGCCCAATTATGAGCAACTGAATCCTTTCCGGTATTTTGTAGATAAAACCACCTACCGGTCAGGCGACCCTTATCTGCAACCGGCTTCTTATTACTCCGTTGAACTAAGCCATATTTTTAATAAACAATGCATCACCACTTTTAGCTATGGTATTAACAAGGGCTTAATCGCTACTGTAATACAACCCAGTGAAACGGAGGATTCGGTAACGGTACAAACGGTTAAGAACCTGGATCAAATGACCTTTGCCGGACTCAGTGGCGCTTATGCTTTTTCTATTGCCCCCTGGTGGAACAGTGTTATTAATACGAACATCTATTATGCGGGTTATACAGGTACCGTTGCTCATACGCCGCTACATGCCGGTGGTATAGCTTTTGATATCAAGACGAACCATACCTGGATGTTGCCTGCTCAGTTTGCTATCGAAGCCGGGCTATTCTACAAGTCAAAAGAAAAATACGCCTATATGCGTGTTGAGCCGTCCTGGATGCTGAATATAGGTGTACAGAAACATTTGTGGAATAAGAGAGCTACGTTAAAAATGAATATCCAGGATATTTTTTACAAAGGCTACCCGCGTGCCACATCCGAGTATAAGGATTACAGTGAAGATTTTATCGCCCAACGCGAAACAAGGGTATTTAATATTGCCTTAGTGTATCAGTTAGGCAAAGAAACAATGATGAATACAGGAAGGTTTGGCGGCGGTGCCGAAGAAGAAAAAAGAAGAGCCTCCGTAGGCAACTCATAAAGAAGGTAGTAGTTTTAGGCAAAAACAGACCATTTAAGCTTTTTGCCGGGCAGATGTTTCTACATCTGCCTTTTGTGTTTGTACCGCTGTACAGACGACTAACGGTGGTGTTGGTCTATGCGAGGGTACGTGAACCAGTATCCGACTATTAGTAAAATAACGTGAGTTCGATAAGATTGAGGCCTTAAAATCTATCCGGAAAATTGCTTTTCCGGAATTTGAAAGAAGGTTTATTATAGCTAATGTTATA
>JBEBVI010000089.1:0-12532 GCA_040392805.1 Taibaiella helva | reverse complement strand
ATGCTAAGGAGCTGATCTATTGTAAAGACCATCATGAGCTTCATGAATGTATTGTCCAGTATTGCCACCAGGTGCGGAACAGCACTGATAATGAATTGAAATTATTTACCTGGTCGAATAAGACTGAGGCTACGTTAAAAGTAACCGGGGTGGAACGCAGAAATACGGATACCGACATTAACGCTATATACCAGGACAGGCCAATCAGCATCCGCATACCCTTTATCGATAATGCTTCCATAGAGAATGCCATTCATTGCTGGTGCGTGATGTTGTTGCTCGGTATAGACGATAATGAAATTACAGGACGGATGGCCAGGCTGCACCCGGTAGCTATGCGCCTGGAACTGCTGCATGGAATGGATAACTGCACGATCATTAACGACACATATAATTCAGACCTGACCTCATTCCGTATAGCGCTCGATTTCCTGGAACAACAAAAACAGCATCCCAGGAGAACAATTATACTGTCGGACATGTTGCAGATTGCTAAACCCGACGGCGACCTGTACGAGGAAGTTGCAGAGCTGATCAGCCAGAAAAACATCTACCGTATCATCGGTATCGGGCCGGCATTGAATAAAAATAAATCCGCTTTCAGGAAATACAAAAAGATCAGAAGTATTTTCTTTAAATCAACCGAAGAGTTTTTAAAGAAGATGCACATGATTACTTTTGACAATGAAGCCATACTGTTGAAAGGTGCAAGGGTGTTCCGTTTTGAGAAGATTGAAAAGCTGCTGGAACAAAAGATCCACAAAACGGTATTAGAGATCAACCTTTCCGCTTTGCATAGTAACTTAAATGTATATCGCAATCTTTTACCTCCGGATGTAAAAATGATGGCTATGGTAAAAGCTTATTCATACGGAAGCGGCAGCTATGAGATTGCCAGCCTGCTGCAATATGCAGGCATACATTATTTAGCGGTGGCTTATGTAGACGAAGGTGTGGCCCTGCGCAAATCAGGCATCACTCTGCCGGTCATGGTGATGAGCCCTGAAGCCGGAGCTTTTGACCGGATGATATCCTGGAAGCTGGAACCGGAAATCTTCAGTATAGATTCATTAGCGCAATTTACGGAAATAGCCACTACTCTCGGAGCAGAGCATTATCCGATCCATATAAAACTGGATACCGGGATGCATCGCCTAGGATTTATGCCTGATGAAATACCTGCTTTAACCGACAATCTGGTAAACAATAAGTATGTCAAGGTAGTCAGCATATTCAGTCACCTTGCCGGAAGCGGCTCAGGTAAGTTTGACAGCTTCACAAAGGAACAGGCCAGAGCTTTCGAAAAGATGAGTGCCGACCTATTGAAAGTATTGCCTGCCAAACCGTTGCTGCATTTAGCTAACTCAACAGGAATTTCCAGGCACCCGGAGCTATATTATGATATGGTACGGTTAGGTATCGGGCTATATGGTATTGATGAAAGTAATGTGCTGCAGGGCCAGCTACAACAGATCGGCACTTTAAAAACAACAATAGCACAGATCAAAGATCTTCCCGCCGGGGCTACGGTAGGATATAACCGTAGCGGTAAGCTTAAGCAAGACAGTAAAA
The DNA here is from genome assembly GCA_040392805.1 of Taibaiella helva. Classification (GTDB taxonomy): domain Bacteria; phylum Bacteroidota; class Bacteroidia; order Chitinophagales; family Chitinophagaceae; genus Taibaiella; species Taibaiella helvus_B. Next base: position 10,960 of record JBEBVI010000089.1, on the reverse strand, counting down.
TTGCCACCGTAAGTATCGGGTATGCAGACGGCTACTTCCGCGACTTTGGTAACGGCAATGCTTATATGCTGGTAAAAGGCGTCCCGGCTAAAGTAGTCGGTTCGGTGTGTATGGATATGTGCATGCTGGATATTACTGATATCGAGAACGTGCATGTCGGGGACGAGGTGATCGTATTCGGACCCGATCTGCCGGTCAGCCGGCTTGCAGAGTGGGCCAGAACTATTCCTTATGAAGTAATGACGAGTATTTCACAGCGGGTGAACCGGATTTATGTTAATGAGTGACAAGTGATGAATAAAAGTACCGGAAATAAATAAGGGTATACGTTTGCACAACTTAACGGCATTGACTATGCGGCAAGCTCACCATCAGAATTACTTTTATACTTCTCATCTGATGGTTTTGTGCAGCATTGTTTTAGACCTCTCCCTTAATCCCCCTCCGGTGGAGGTGGAAACAAGCAATGAAAAATAATGATTGCACATTTTTATGCGGTGTACAGTATAACATGCCTGTGTACATACGCTTCCATACTATAACCCCAAAAGTGAGTTGCCCATGTCTGATATGCGCTCACTGCTTTTCTCCCGGGCATAGCGTCCTCTTTTTTGTCTTCAGGTCCGGTCGCTCAACCAGGACATATAAATTCCGTTAAACAAACTTGAAAGAATAAGACAACTTTTTAATACATTTGTGTTCAATACAGGAGCATTAAACCTATTGTGTACTGATTTTTTATTATGAAATATTTATATACTATTATAAGCTTCCTGCTGGTTTTGGGAGCAACCACCAAGGTAAGTCACGCGTCCCACTTATTTGGCGGCGATTTGAGGTATGAATATATATCATCGAATGGCGACAAGCATACTTATAAGGTTATTCTGATCATTTATGGTGATTGTAACGGCTCTGCGTTTTCACTGCTGCCAGGTAGCACCGCACTGGTCACTATCTATAAGAACGGCGGCTATTATTCGCTAAGACCCAGCCTTGCGTTAACTTATATAACCGCACAAAGCAGTATAGAAATAACCCCTGTATGCCCGGACGAAGCCGGCAATACGGCCTGCAGCTATCCCAGCGGGGCTGTGCTCCCTCCGGGGGTTTTGCCCGGGATAAAAAAATTCACTTACGAGGGTACGGTTGAGCTGGACGGCCCAGCCAACTGGCAGTTTACCTTTACCGGAGATTTAGGCCCATCCACGGCGGGCAGGAGTAACCAGATACAAAATCTTTCTCCCGTTGGTACCACCAGCCTGGTAGCAACGCTGAACAACGCTAAAGGCCAGAATTCTTCTCCCAGTTTCACGGCATCACCCACGCCCTTCTTTTGTGTGGATAAAGAATACAGCTATGCTTTGGCCCCTGTAGATCCGGATAAGGACCTGCTAGTACTTAGTATGACCTCGGCTCTTGACGGAGCTACTATCAACAGCTCTTATGTTGCTCCTTACAGCGCACAAAGGCCTTTCCCCTGTGTTACTGCATCTTTTAATTTTAATACCTCTACCGGTCAGCTTTCATTTATACCGCAAAACCCTTCCAATCAGCCGACCTTCAGAAGCATTGTGGCCAATAAAGCCTACGAAATACGTAACGGTGATACGATAGGAACCTGTATGCGCGAAATGACGTTCGTTTTCCTGAACGACTGCGAGAATACACCACCTGCCGACTCCTTAACCAATGTAGACAACGGGTCTATAATATACGAAGGCATAGATAAGATTATACAGGCCTGTGAAGGGCAGACAAATACCATCAGCTTTGAAGTACCCGCCCACGATCCGGATGGGGACAATATATCTGTTTCCTGGAATAATTTACCGCCAGGGGCAAGGGCAAGTGTGATTAACGACAGCACATCCGATCCGACCTTCCGGTTTGAGTGGAATATAGCAGACACTACACCTACAGGGGAATATACCTTCTTTATAACCCTGGCAGATGACGGTTGTCCTTTATCCGTACAAAAAACAGTGGCTAAAACGATACGCATACTACCTTTTATGGGCGGTTTAACCCCCTTCACACAAGCACCATGTAAATCAGATAGCAATGGCTATGCCTGGCTGGAACAGGATCCCTCTGACACGAACACCTATAAGCTTACCTGGACCGATCGCTGGGACTATCCTTTACGAACAGTGAACAGCAGTAAAGGGGACACCTTATTCAATCTGGCTCCGGGAGAATACCGTGTTACAGCCTTAAACAGCAGTGGTTGCAGTAAAACATTCGTTATAGTCATTCCCGAACCTGATTACAGGGTCAGCTTCTCAGCTGCCGATACCATTGGCTGTGTAGGAGACCAGTTTATTTTTTCCAATAACAGCCGGGGAGAATTTTCCCGTTTTCTATGGGATTACGGCGATGGTACGGCTCCACAACCATCTGATGGCAACGGCAACCATATTTATACCCACAGCGGAGTTTATACTGTTACGTTATCCGGTACCACACCGCTTGGATGTCATGAAAAGACTACGCTCACTATTTACATAGACACCATATACACTCCTGCCTTTACAACAGATAAGGATAATATTTGTGTGGGAGATTATGTTAACTTCTACCCGAATATCGGCCCAAATACCGTTTCCGCACATTGGGAATGGGGTAAGGAACCGGATTATAACTTTAACAGAGAAGGCAATGTACATACCTTTGATAAAACAGGTGCTCACGAGATCAAATTAAACGTTTCCTACCGGAGGTGTCCCAACGGAGCATACAGCAAAACCGTTTATGTGCACCCCTACCCTGTAGTTGACCTGGGGAGTGATTCAGCGCTTTGCCTGAATGGCAGACCGATCACACTTCAGAATAAATCTTCAAATGAAACCGGCAGCTTTAAATACAAATGGTCTACGGGCGCTACAAACGAACAGATTATAGTAAGAGAACCGGGCATATATTCTTTAACCATGACGTCCGAGCAGGGTTGCGCCACAACGGATTATACAAGTGTCAACAAAAGCTGCTATCTTGATGTTCCTAACTCCTTTACACCAAATGGTGATGGTCAGAATGATTACTTTTTCCCCAGACAATTGCTCAGCAAGGACGTAGCCGGTTTCAAAATGCAGATCATGAACAGGTGGGGACAACTGGTATACGATACCGTAAATCCCAACGGAAGAGGATGGGATGGAAAGTATAGTAATAAAGAGCAACCGGCCGGCACTTATATATACATTATTGAACTGATATTCAGCGGCGGCCAAAAGGAAAAATATACAGGTAATGTAACCCTGCTTCGATAATAAGTTTGAAAAACAAAAGTATAAGCATACAATAAATGCATTACAGCCTGATATTGTATAATTTAAGATATTTAAAAAATAAAAAAACTAAAAATATATACCCCGCTTTGTTAATTATGCTCAGATTAATTATTATTGTAGGCATTTATTTTTAGTATTAAACTAATTTTCCAGAATGAAATTGAGCCGATGCTTTTGGGCCTTAGCTGCAGGCGCTGTTTTTACTATTGCCGGATTCAGCTCCTGCGAAAAGAAATTCAGTCCCGATGAGCCTTTACCTGATATATATACACAAACGCTTTTTGTTGGCAGCAATAACCAGATCGTTTATGCACTTGACCCTATTTCGGGCATACGCAAATGGCGGTTTTCCGTAGACAGCTCTATATACGCAACACCGGTTTTACATGCCAACGCACTTTGGGTGGCTACCACCAAAGGAACATTGTATAAGCTCAATCAGCAGTATGGCACCGAAATCAAGACCAGGAATTTTTCCACCGGTATCTTCGGCACACCTTATGCTTACGACCAGAATACACTGCTTGTACCTGCAGGAACAAAGTTGTATGCCATCAATACGGAAAGTTTAGAGGACATCTGGGTATATGACATAGGCGGGAACATTGAAACATCGCCTACAAGCCATGTGGTAAATAAAATACCGGATGTAAATGAACCGGTTATTTTTATTGCCGCAGCCAATAATAAAGTTGTTGCACTTAATAAAAACGGTGGCGAGCTGTGGCAATTTACACCCAAAGACAATGGAGCATTCTATTCTTCCCCTTGCGTGATCAACGATAGTTTCCTGTATGTAGGCAACGACAATGGTAATATGTATGCGGTGAACACCTTTGACGGGTCTGAAAAATGGAGCTTCCCTACTTTGGGACAAATAAGAAGCTCTCCCATCCAGATCGGGGGTAATGTATTATTCGGAAGCAATGACCGTAATTTTTACTCTGTCGATTCTGCTACGGGTAAATTTCGCTGGAAGGTAGAAACCTCAGATGTTGTCCAGTCTTCGCCGGTAGTGTATAACCAGAATGTATATTTTGGCAGCTACGATAAAAACTTTTACTGCGTAGATATCCTTGACGGTAAAGTTAAATGGAAAATGCTCACCTTTGCCCTGGTGAAAGCATCACCTGTAATTCATCGCGGCTATATTTACTTCGGTAGCTTTGATAAGAATTTATATTGCCTGGATGTTCATGACGGCTCACAGCGCTTTGTCTTTAATATTAACGGACAGATGGCCACATCGCCAATAATAGACAGTGTAGGCGGGGCCGCAGTGCCTTCCATCAGCGGTAACTACAGATATTAAACCGGTTACCCAGAGCTATAATCTGACCCGTTACGAGAAAAACAATTCAAAAAAGGTTTGGCAGTGTCTTTTATCTGCCAAACCTTTTTTTTTCAATAATTTTCCGGATATATCCATTATACTATTTTCCTGCTGTACATAGATAGCTCAATCAACATCTTTACCCCATTGTATTCCGCTGCAGGAAACATCCGGGGCCATCTGATAAATTAAAGTGATATTAATGATTTCTAATAAGGCCGGCTTCAATACTGCTCTTTATCCTCCTTCTGATTCCAGAGCTCAAATACTTTCAGCGCGTCCTGCTTATCCATAGGCACAACGGGGATCTTTCTTAAATGCTTAGGCAGGCTGATTTCCTTATATATAAAGGAATCGTCAAATCCACACTGTGCCGCATCTTCTTTAGTATTGGCATAATACACCCTATCCGGCCTTGCCCAGTAAATGGCTCCCATACACATCGGGCAGGGTTCGCAGGAAGTGTAAATCACACAGCCGGTCAGCTGGTAGACTCCCAGGTTATGGCATGCATCCCGGATCGCCATTATTTCTGCATGGGCCGTAGGATCATTCAGCGAGCATACCTGGTTCCATCCCCTTCCCACTACTTCGTTTCCTCTTACCACAATACATCCGAACGGGCCTCCATGGCCGAGTTCCATATACTTTCTGCTCAGCTCAATGGCTTCCTTCATAAACTGCTCCTCTAAGGTCATCTTTAAAATTTTATCCGTGAAATTAAATCAATTAACTTTTAATGCGGCTTTAAAGTATTTATCTTATTTTGCAATCCGTATCGGTATGAACATATAATTATCTTTTTTTAAAAAATATGGATGATCAATGTCATTAACTTAAGACTCCGCATAGTTGCGGGTGAAAACACCCGCAACGGCAACCGCTGATGTTGGTGTTTTCTCACCAACATCTAAAGTTAATGACATCGGATGAAATGATCATAATCGACTTACCGACAGGTTAGCTTCCGTAATAAAGATAGGAAGAATACGGAAATCATTAAACCATAGAGAATAAACAAATACATGTTAAAGATTGGCATTTTCGGGGCCGGGCATCTCGGAAAAATTCATATACAGCAATGGCTAGAGATCCCGGGTGCTATTGTTGTCGGTTTTTTTGACCCGAATGACGATCATGCGGCCGATGTTATTACCGGCTTCCGTGTGAAGCGATACACCGATGCCGAACAGCTGATACGTGATGCAGATGCTATTGATATTGTAACCACAACCACCTCTCATTTCGAGATAGCCAAAGCTTGCCTGTTGCAATCTCGTCATTTGTTTATAGAAAAACCGATGACCCATACCATGGAGGAAGCCCGGGAGCTGGTAAAATTAGTTACCGAAGCCAATGTCAAATGCCAGATCGGCCATGTGGAAAGATATAATCCCGCCATGCTTGCCCTGAAAAATACCAGGCTTGAACCCTTATTCATCGAAACACACCGGCTGGCCCAGTTTAATCCCAGGGGTACGGACGTTGCCGTTATCCTTGATTTAATGATACACGATATAGACATCGTGCTTCATTTGGTGAAGTCACCCGTGAAACGTATTTCGGCAAGCGGTGTAGCGGTTATCAGCGATACGGCCGATATTGCAAATGCCCGTATAGAGTTTGACAACGGTTGTGTAGCTAACCTTACCGCAAGCAGGATATCTTTAAAAAAAATGAGGAAAATGAGACTCTTTCAAAGAGATGCCTATATAGGGATCGATTTCTTAGACAAAAAGACAGAGATCATACGACTGAAGCAGGAGCATGAAACCAAAGGTTTTTTTGACTTCCCGATAGAATTGGGAAATGGCAACCGGAAAATAATTTCAATCGATACGCCCGCCATCAGGATGGTGAACTCCATCAAAGAAGAGCTGGCAGACTTTGCGTTATCCGTTCTGCAGGACAAACCTGTAACCGTCTCAGCATTCGACGGATTAAATGCTATGGAGGTAGCGCATCAGATCCTGCAAAAAATGATGATGCAAATGAGCCAGGATAATAATTAATGTAAAACCTGGTGTTCTTATCTTAATCCGGAAAAGTGTAAAGCAGGGCAGTAAGTAAACGAATGAAATTATCAAAAGCCAAAAGAAATGCAATCATTGTGATGGTAATCATAGATTACCTCATGGCTATAGCCGCATGGCTTGTATTCTGGCTATACCGGCAACATCTGCTACACCAGTTGCATCCCGAAACGTATCCTTACGAACGTAACTGGACAGGCAGGGATTACCTGATCTCATTTATCCTGATACCGGTGTTCTGGTTCTGCCTGCATGGCCTTTCCGGCGCCTACTTCGACCTGTACCGGAAGTCAAGGCTTATAGAAATTTACCGTAGCATCATTACCTCGCTAATCGGCACCTTCCTTATTGGTATCGTTGCTTTTTCAAATGATACAGGCAGCTTCAAATATTTCTTCGAGATCACCCTATGGTACTTTCTAACACATATCTCCTTCCTGGTCATTGCAAGGATGCTGTGGCTGTACAAAGTGAAAATAGATCTGGTAAAAGGCAGGGTAAGCTACAACACACTTATTGTTGGCGGCAACGGCAAAGCAACAAGAGTGTATGAAGAGATCAGGGATAACCCTCATGTGCTGGGCAATAAGATCTGCGGCTTCGTCAGCGCCGATCAGCGTATAGAGCCTTTAAATATCTCCGGCGTACCTGAGTTAGGCAATATAGACCAGTTGGAAGAAGTGATTACAAAATATAACATTGAAGAAATAGTTATAGCGGTAGAGTCACATGAGCATAAAAAGCTGGAACATATCCTGACACGCCTAAGCTACAGCCCGGCTATTATTAAGGTATTACCGGATCTGTATGATATTATTTCCGGATCTGTGCGCATCAATAATGTATATGCGCCGGTTTTAATAAGCATACACCCCGAGCTTTTACCCGACTGGCAAAAGGTCTGTAAAAGGGTAATAGATATATCTGCTGCCGCACTGGCGCTTATCCTGCTGTCGCCTGTTTACCTGTTTGCCGCCATTAAGGTAAAGCTGTCTTCAAAAGGGCCAATAATATATAAGCAGGAACGTATCGGTGTTTTCGGAAGACCTTTTTATATTTATAAATTCAGGTCTATGTTCGTTAATGCGGAAGAAAACGGACCTGCGCTCAGCAGCGATCATGACGACCGGATAACAAAATGGGGGAAAATTATGCGAAAATGGAGAATTGATGAGCTGCCGCAATTCGTTAATATCCTGAAAGGTGAAATGTCGTTAGTAGGTCCGCGCCCCGAGAGAAAATACTTTATCGATAAGATCACCCAAACCCATCCGCACTATAAATACCTGCACAGGGTAAAGCCCGGCATAACATCATGGGGTATGGTGCAATACGGCTATGCCGAAAATGTAGATCAAATGATCGAGCGTATGAAATATGACCTCCTATATATCGAAAACTGTTCCATCGCACTGGATATAAAAATCCTTGTCTACACCATAAAGGTTATATTACAAGGGAGAGGTAAATAATCCCGGATCGTCTGTTTTTTCAACACAACTATTAATACTAAGCAGAGTAACATCTTTCGAAAGCAAGGAGATACGGCCATACATTCACTCACATCTCATAACCTGGTCACCTGACCACCACGCCAAAGGAAAGAATATCATTGCAAAAGCACAAGCTTTTCCTTATAGCACAATACCTCATTTTGTTTGGCTTTGATAATTGTCGATGATATTTGAGTGTTTACACTCTATTATCTCCTTTTTCCAATTGATATTTTTACTGCTGTATTTATTTTATGAACACCAGGCAGTATAGTATACATTACAATAAAAAAAACGAAGTATATGTATACAGGCAAATTGATCATTTGTAAAACCATTCTGCCTTTTTTGTAAAAAGCCCGCGCTAATGTGTATATCACCGCACATTATGTCAGGTTATTTAATTACATCCTATACAAGAGCGAAAACCCTTCCCCTCCTATATGCATAAGTCATGCAGAGAACAGGCCCGCAATATATTACCACAGTATTCAGAGGAATTTAAAACAATTAAATAGCAAAATAGACCATACAATAAGGTTTCTGTAAAAAATTGCAGAAAACCTGAAAGATTCATTAAACCGTTATTCAATAATCATTTTTAATAAAAAACCAAACAGTTATGAACAAGATTTTACTAAAAGGCGCCTTCATGCTATTGGCCGTTATGATCTCCTACGGCAGCACAAATGCACAACGCATCCACCTAGACTGGGTAAAAAGCTCTTCGGCTGCGGGCAATTATCAAAATACAACAGCCACTACTACAGACGAAGAGGGCAATGTTTACCTCACCGGTTTTTTCTCCAGCTCCTTAAAATTCGGAGGAGACTCTCTTCTGAAAGCCATTGGCAATATGGACGGTTTTATCCTCAAAATGGACCCTGCCGGAAAAGTTTTATGGATAAAGCAAACAGGTTATAGCAAAGCAAACTGCCAGGCATTTGATGTAAAAACAGACCGGGGCGGTAATGTCTACGTAAGCGGAATGTTCACTGCCACTATGGATTTTAATCCCGGAGGCGGCGGTACAGACACATTTGTGGCAGTTGGCAACTGGGATGCTTATGTTTGTAAATATGATGCTTCCGGCAATTACCTTTGGTCTAAAAAGTTTGGCGGATCGGCTTATAATCTTGCAGACTATTTAGCCATCGATGCACACAACAACGTCTATGTTTCCGGTTTCTTCCAGAAAGAAATAGATCTTGACCCCGGGCCTGGCATAGACACCGTCTCTGCTATGGGTGGAACCTCCTATGACCGCTTTTTATGCAGACTCGACTCTATGGGTAACTATAAGTGGGGCATGCATTTCCAAAGAGGTTGTAATGTCGGCAATATCGACGGGCTGGCTGTTGATCCCTCCGGTAATGCCTATCTTGTGGGTTCCTTTTTTCAAACTATGGACTTCCCGACCAGGTTTGGCATTCCCACGCTCACTGCCGTTTCACCCTACGACATGCATTTAACCAAAATAGACACTTCCGGACGCGTGGTATGGTCCAAACGGTTTGGTGGAAATGGTGATGGCGATTTCGGATACGCAATAGCAGCCGACGATAAGTATAATCTCTACATTACAGGCACCTTCAACCGTACAGCCGATCTGGATCCCGGAACCGGTATACAAAATTTTACCTGTAAGGGAGGATTATCTTATTATGATATTTTTGTGCTTAAAGCAGATTCGGCAGGTAATTATATCTGGGCACAAACTTTTGGCAGTTCCAGCCACGACAACGGTCTCGGAGTAGCTGTAGATAAAGCGGGTAATGTATACGCAACAGGAAGCTTCCAGGATACGATAAACTTTGTACCCGGCTCCAACAAACCAGAGGACAATATAATAGCATATGGCGCTTACAATATCTATGCAGTGAAATTCGATGCATCCGGTAAGTATGTATGGTCGGCATCTATGGGTTCTCCGGGCACTAAGCCCATCGGAGGAACAGGAGAAAACCGCGGAGATTGCATAGCAGTGGACAAATCAGGAAGCGTTTATATTACCGGGATCTTTAAAGATACCGTAGATTTTGATCCGGGCCCGGGCAAAGTCGAACTTATAGCGCCGGCAGCCAGAACGATTTTTCTTCTCAAGTTAGCCTGTAACGATACATCGAGCGCTACCCTCGCAGACAGCAGCTGCTCCAGCTATACCTTTAATGGGGAGACGTACAATGAAACGGGAATATACAAACACACATTCTTCAATACTGCCGGCTGCGACAGCTCTGTATACCTGGATCTAAAGATCGTTCCCATGGAACATCCTCTTATTACAACAGACAGTTTTACATTAGGTACCGTAGGAAAATACAGCACCTATCAATGGATGTTCAACGGGAATATCATACCTAACGCAACCGAAGAAGAATATACCGTTACCGCAAACGGAAACTACCAGGTGATCGTGACAAATGAAAACGGCTGCACCGATACCTCAGATGTGTATGCGGTAACAAATTACCAAAACGTAGGCCTGGACGATTTGCCCACTTTAGCTAAACAGGTAATCGTTTTCCCTAATCCTGCAAACAATATCGTTTATATTAAATCTCCAGCCCCGGTTAATATAACCATTAGCAGTATTGACGGTAAGCAATTGATACAAGCAGAGCATGCAGATCATATTGCGCTACACAGCCTTTCACAAGGTATATACTTCCTGAAAATAACGGATCCGGAAGGACAGGTGATAAAGGTAGAAAAGCTGATGAAACAATAAAGAGATAACATCTCCACCCTAAAAGCAAAAGCGTTCCCATATTCCGGGAACGCTTTTGCTTTATCTATTCCTGGTGA
>JBEBVI010000088.1:0-12659 GCA_040392805.1 Taibaiella helva | reverse complement strand
CTTTGCACCCGTTAGAGACTCCTCCTCACCTCGGAGTGACAAGAACGAGTGATGAAAAGCAATGATAAGAAAGAAATTGAGCACAACAATCAACAGCAAAATACTCAAATACACACCTGCAACATCCTACCCACTCCCCAACACTCCCCATTGTCATGCTAACGCAAGGAAGCATTTCTTAACACCCGATAGAGACTCCTCCTCGCGTCGGAGTGACAAGAACGAGTGATGAAAAGTAATGATAAGAAAGAAATTTAGAGCAACAATCAACAGTAAAATACACACCTACAACACCTCACACACTCCCAATACTCCCCATTGTCATGCTAACGCAAGGAAGTATCTCTTAGCACCCGCTTAGAGGCTCCTTCTATGTCAGAGCGACAAGAACCAAAAGCAAATAATATAGGCAATCAAGAGGCAACCGTTATTTAAAGCACCCGAATGCCCCTTTTAACAAAAATCTTGTTACTTTTGCCCACTCATATTAAAGCTGGGTAATGAGCATTCAAAACAATTACGTTGCTATTTTAGCCGGGGGTACCGGCAGCCGGCTATGGCCGGAAAGCAGGCAGAAGTTACCTAAACAGTTTCTTGATTTACTCGGTACCGGTCGTAGCCTTATCCAGGCAACGTATAACAGATTCAAAGGAGTATGCCCTAAAGAAAATATTTATATTATTACCCACGAATCCTATTCCGGTATTGTAAAACAACACATACCGGATATTGACGACCAGAATATTATACACGAGCCGTCCAGGAAAAATACCGCACCCAGCGCCGCTTATATTTCTCATAAAATACATGCAAAAAATCCCCGGGCCAATATTATAGTAAGTCCGGCAGACCACCTGATCATTGATGACCGTACTTTTGAACGGCAAATGTTTGATGCCCTGGATTTTGTAGCGCATAACAACCAGATACTGTCCATTGGTATTAAACCCAACAGGCCGGAAACCAAATATGGTTATATCCAATACGAAACCAGCCACCCGGAGGATAAGTATCATAAAGTAAAAACCTTCGTTGAAAAACCGAATCTTGATATTGCAAGAACCTTTTTAAAGTCCGGGGATTTCCTCTGGAATGCAGGGATATTTGCGTGGAATACAACTACCATACTGGAGGTATTCGCCGAACATTTACCCGAGCTTAATGAAGTGTTTGTACAGGCTGCGGATGTTTTGAATACGCCGGATGAGGAGAAGGCCTTAGAAATGCTCTATGCGCAATGTACCAATATCTCCATTGACTATGGCATTATGGAAAGAGCGCGGAATGTGTATGTGCTCCCTTCAGAATTCGGGTGGAGCGACTTAGGTACCTGGGAATCTGTATTCGACCATTCCGAAAAAGATTACCTCGGCAATGCGGTGTATGGCGATAATGTGGTTATTATCGACTCATCGGAATGTATCGTTAAAGCGCCTCCGAAAAAATTGTTGGTATTACAAGGCTTAGACCAGTACATACTTATAGATACGCCGGAAGTGCTGCTGATATGTGAACGCAGTAAAGAAAAACAACTTAAGGAGTATGTTGCGGAAGTAAAACGCAATAAGGGAGATCGATTTTTATAAACAATATGACCAGGGAACTGACTAAAAATTATAGTTTTCTTTTTTATAAGCTTATTTCACACAAAGCGAACGAAGAAAACTACGAAACAAAGATGTACATTAAACATTTTACGTAGTGACCTTTGCTATCTTTGTTTCTTTGTGTGAAATTTATACGCTTTTTAAACAGCTCCTTATTTACCAGTAAATATTTACCTCAGTTATTTATATATCATGCTACCAAAATACAATAGAATCCTACTCAAACTCTCGGGCGAATCGCTCATGGGTGACCGTAATTTCGGACTGGACCCCAAAATGCTGACCCAATATGCACTGGACATAAAAGCAGTGACAGACCTCGGTGTACAAGTAGCGCTTGTAATCGGAGGCGGCAATATATACCGGGGAATGAACGAAGCCGAAACCGGTATTGAACGTGCGCAGGGCGACTATATGGGTATGCTGGCCACCATGATTAACGGCATGGCATTACAGGCAGCATTGGAAAAAACAGGTCTGAAAACCCGTTTGCAAAGCGCCATAAAAATGGAGCAGATAGCCGAACCTTATATCAGGAGAAGGGCTATTCGCCATTTGGAAAAAGGACGCGTGGTTATTTTCGGCGCAGGTACCGGCAACCCTTATTTCACCACCGATACCGCCGGTTCATTGCGGGCTATTGAAATTAATGCAGATGTGATCCTTAAGGGTACACGCGTTGACGGCATTTACTCTGCCGACCCCGAAAAAGACCCCAATGCCAAAAGATACGAGACTATTTCCTTCAACGAAGTCATCACAAACGGCTTAAAAGTCATGGATATGACGGCATTTACTTTATGCCAGGAAAATAATCTGCCCATTATTGTCTTCGACATGAATAAACCGGGCAACCTCGCTGATGTGGTAAGCGGTAAGAACGTGGGCACTCTTGTTAAGTGATAAACTCAAAAGTCAAAATTAAAAAGCCAATTTTTTTGACTTTTTAATTTTGACTTAACTTTCTGCAAGAGAATGTGCCATTTGCTGCTGAGCAATCACACCATCTCCTTGTTGTTTAATATTTGAGATTCTCTTTGACCATCTTTACCGTACGCATCAGAAGCCCTTTCTGATCCCTGATCTGTAGCAGATAGATACCGCCCCTCAGATCTTTTACTGAAATACTATGGGCATTTTTCTTTTCGCCTATAGTCCGGCCGATTATATCAGTAAGCATTACATCTACCTGAACCGGTGACTGGATATAGACCACTTCTGCGGCAGGATTAGGATAAACCCGGATTTGAGTGGCCAGCGCATGCACATCCGCTATTTCTGTATAATTAGTTATCTCATATACATCAGAGGTATCCGAACAACCAAATTCATTGGTCACGACTACCCGGTAGTTTCCATTTGCTTTTACGGTATAAGAGCTGTCTGTTGCACCGGGGATAACGGCATCATCTTCAAGCCATTGATAAGTAGCGTAAATGCCCGCGCTCCTTAATGTAAAAGTACTATCCCTATCGACACTAATAACCGGTTTATCCATGGGAATAAAGGTCAGATTCAACGTAACCGTGCTATCACAACCGAGCAGATTTGGGAATACTTGTGTATAAATGCCTTCCCCGGTATATACACTACCATTAAATGTATAGCTTGCACCACAGGCTACAGAAGTGGTAATATAAGATGAAGTAGTATCGCTACAGCCATATTTTACAATATACATATCTATACCACCTTTAGGAGTCAACTGAGTACCAGATACGGAATCAACAGTGATTGTACCACTAAAATAACCGGTAGTGAATATATGCCCTCTGTTATCTACAACTACACCTAACCAGTCAACACTGCTACCAATACCGCCTATACCTTCTACCCAAAGGAAACCACCAGCCGGATCATACTTTGCTAAATATCCACCTACACCTTTAGCAATAAGCGTTCTACCGCTACCACCACGATTAAAATTGACTGTATCCTGAAAGCGTCCGGTCGTGTACACATTTCCGCTGGCGTCCACGGCCACACCCCGACCAATATCATTACTCCTGCTACTCCCTATACCATTTACCCAAAGAAAGCGGCCAGCCGCGTCATACTTAGCTAAGAATGCATCACTACTAATTCCGGTTCCTGCGCTCAGCGTATCGCTATTACCATCACGGTTAAAATTCGCTGTTTTGGTAAAAGTCCCGGCTACATACACATCGCCCCTACCATCTACAGCGACATCCTGACCCAAATCACCAGCACTTCCAGCCATAGCGTTAACCCAAAGAAAGCGCCCGGCTGAATCATATTTAACCAAGAATCCATCATAGTTTCCCGCAGTCATCAACGTATCTCCGCTGCGGTCACTATTAAAATTGGTTGTACCGTTAAATTTCCCGGTCACAAAGACACTGCCGCTGGCATCCGTGGCTACGCCATAAGCATATTCTGAATTACTGCCGCTTATAGCATTAGCCCAAAGGAAACGACCAGTCCCATCATACTTGGCTACAAACGCATCCTGACTGGTTCCGACAGCAGTCAGGGTATCACCTGAACCGAGGCCATTAAAATAAGCTGTTTTGTAAAAACATCCGACCAGGTACACATTACCACTACGGTCCACAGCTACCTTATATCCCAGATCACCACTGGTATTACCTAAGGTTTTAGCCCAAATTAAAGTGCCGGCCGTGTCGTACTTAGCTAAGAACACATCTGCGCCTCCTATACTCTTCAACGAATCCCCGCTGGGATTAAAATAGGCAGCAGAACTATAATATCCCGAGACATACACATTACCGCTGCCATCCAGGGCTACGCCCTGACCGTAATCGTTACTATTCCCCCCCATGGACTTTACCCAAAGAAAATTCCCGGCTGCATCATACTTGGCCAAGAATACATCCTGACCTTTTACAGGAATCATCAGCCCCCCATTACCACCCGGGTTAAAATCGGTCGTGTCGCCAAAATACCCGGTCACATACATATTACCGCTACCATCTGTGGCTATGGCATTACCAAAATCTGTCTTTCCACTACCAATACTTTTAGCCCAGTCAAATCTCTGGCCATGAACGACCATACACGATAAGGTAAGGAATAACCCTGCCAACAGTTTCAGATACCCGGATACTTGCTTTTGTGTTGTTTTTCTGTTCATAAGTTAATTTTTAAGAATTTAAACAGCCCTGATCCCGTAAGTAAGTTTAAACAGTCTCATGGGCAACCCATAATCATCACAAATTTATCTTGCTTAACGATACGCGGTTAGGCAGGATTTTATGAAAATAAACTAAGGAAAACCCTGAATTTTGAACAAGTATAAAAAAGATAAGTGTTTTATTTTATCTTTAAAGCTCATCTCTAAAAAAGAGCGTTATCTAAAACGGGCGCCATGCGGCAATTTATAAATTATAATTTTCTATCGGTCTTACTACTGCCGTACGTCATTTTTAACGTCAGCAATTCAAGCGCCCAGGAAAAGTATAATATAACCAGTAATATATTGCAATATGATACCTTATCCGTTATACAAATACTAGGGAAAGCGAAAAGTGAACAGGAA
This sequence comes from Taibaiella helva, assembly GCA_040392805.1. Lineage (GTDB taxonomy): Bacteria > Bacteroidota > Bacteroidia > Chitinophagales > Chitinophagaceae > Taibaiella > Taibaiella helvus_B. The sequence continues at coordinate 7,532 of JBEBVI010000088.1, read as the reverse complement.
ACAAAAAAAGCCATACTCTATTATCAAAATGCCCGGGTACAAAGTGAACAGCTTCATTATGCCTATGGCATTGTAAAATCACTGAATGGCATTGGTGTCATCTATCTTTATGAAGGCAATTATCCCACAGCAACAGAATATTTCACCGAAGCTGCCCGGTATGTTATAAACACTAATAAGCATCTGGAATTGCTGCCGGGAATTTATAGTAATATCGCAAACAACTTCAGCAACAGCGGACAGTTTGACTCTGCTTTATTTTACTCTTTCAAAGCTTTAAACCTGGCCACACATAGTACAGCAAACACTTCATTATCTGTCAGCGCCCTGCATAATAATATTAGCAATGTGTACAGCTACCTGAATCAATACGACAAAACGGTTTATCATGCCGAAATGGCTATCCAGTATGCGGTTAAAGAGCGGGATACCTTTCTGGAATGTGCCGCCTATTTAACCCTGAGTAGTGCATTGGGAAATCTACCTGACAAGAACGGACATGAAGAAAGAGTTGAAGCATATTTAAAAAAGGTAGTTGATTTAGCCCGCAAACATCATTGGGCATACCTGAAACACAAAGCTTTTGTCGGCCTTGGTAACCTGTATAAAACGAAAGAACCTTCGACGTCAGAAAACATCGAAAAAGCGCTCTATTACTTCCAACAGGCGCAAACAATCCCGGTAGCATCCAATTCCGATCGCATTACCACCAATATCAGCATCGGCGATTGCTTAGCACTGCTTAAACGGTACAAACAGGCAGAAGCAATTCTCCTGGAGAGTTTAGAGCAATCCAAAGCCCTGGATTTACATTATATCCCGACCCTGGCTATGATCGCCCGTTTATATAGTGATCAGGGTAAATACAAACAAGCTAACAGTTATTACAGCCAGTATATAGCATTAACGGAACAAAAAGAAACCAGCAAAGAAAAAGCCTTAAAAGTACAATACCTTTATGAAGCTAAAGAAAAAGAGAATGCAGCTATTAAAAAAGAGTTGGCACTAAATAAACAAGACCTGGCCATACAACGAAAAAGCACGATAGCCTCCCTGGTCTTTGCTTTTGCCATCTCCATAGTTGTGATCATTATCTTCTACTTCCGGTACAGAAGAAAGCTGGACAAACAAAAAATAGAGACAGCTTCCTGGAAAGCCACCCTGGAAGGCGAAGAGCGGGAACGCAAACGCCTAGCCAAAGAGCTACACGATAACATAGGCGGCAACCTGTCTACCATAAAAATGTGGCTGGCCAATATGCAAAGTCGTACGGATACCGGTACGGTATTAAAGCAAGACGTGGAAGATGTGGAAAAATTAGTAGGACAAACGCTTACGGAAGTGCGCAATACCGCTCACCATCTGATGCCGGAACTATTACTGCGACTGGGGCTCACCGAAGCAGTACGTATTTATTGTATTAATGCGCAAAAAGCTACCGGTATCGATTTCGAGTTTCATTACTTAGGTTATATCGGTAACTTAGGGAAGGGTCTGGAGTTAATGCTCTACCGCATTATCCAGGAGCTGGTTCAGAACATTGTAAAACATTCGTCGGCCACTTCTGCGCTGGTGCAAATGAGCCTGCATGTAACCAAGCTGACCATCACCGTAGAAGATAACGGTAAAGGCATTGAGCCTGCCGACCCGCAGGAATATAAAGGCATAGGTCTGCAAAGCGTGCAGACCACTATAGAACACCTGGGCGGGCAATTCTCCATCAGCTCGGAACCTGGCAGCGGAACCACCGTGGAGATAGAACTAAATACGGAGAACAGTTTTGCAGATAAAAGTATTTTAATATGAAGATAAAAGTCAGCATAACAGACGATCACCTGATAGTAGCCAACGGCGTGTCCACCATGCTCAAAGAGCATCCACTGATAGAGCTGACCGGCGTTTGCACTAATGGTAAGCAGCTATTGGCACACTTAGAACAGCAGCAACCGGATGTGCTGCTGTTAGATATCCAGCTCCCGGATATGCAGGGCGACGAGCTGGCCCGGCTGATCACGGAAAAATATCCCCTTGTATCTATCCTGGTGCTGACCAATATGGACCAGGTATTCTATGTACGCAATATGTTTATGAACGGTGTAAAAGGCTACCTGCTCAAAAGTGCAGATACCACCACACTCGTGGAGGCCATAACAGCAGTGTACCGGGGGCAGCAATACGTAGACAGCAATATGCAGCAGCAAATGGCCTATGAGCTACTGGATGCACGAAAGGCACAAACCATACCCAAGCTGACCAAAAGAGAGCAAAAGATACTGGAGCTGATAGCTTCCGAAATGACCAATACCGAAATAGCCAAAGAGCTTTATCTAAGCATCAGTACCGTAGAAACGCACCGTTTAAATTTGTTTTTCAAATTAGGTGTAAAGAATGCGGCGGGGCTGGTGAGGAAGGGGATACAGATGGGTTTGATTAAGTGATGAATTAAAAGTTGATTGTCATAATATAGCAGGATACATAAACTTCACATTGTCATGCTGACGTAAGGAAGCATCTATAAGCAATACTTTAGAGACTCCTTTTTCGAGTGATAAAAGAGGGTTGTTTAGCACTTAATGCAGACCGATTTAGAGTGTTCTTTGTCATTGCCTCCGGCAATCTGCTCACGCTGTACTTAGGAACATTGCACTTTTTATCCCGAGAGAAGTATAATATAATTCCATTAGAATCTTTACCTCGTTGCACTCCGTTGCCCCTTTGCGAGAAACAATTATGAGAAACAATCACAGGAAACAATATTACCTTATAAGGACAATATCCCCTTTTAAATAGATCCTTTTCATCGTCGCTTCAACTTCCATATCTATCTGGTAGAAATAAGTATCTGCATTACAAGGTTTGCCATTGTGCGTACCGTCCCAACCGGTTAATGCCCTTTCCCCGGACGCTTCATACACTAAGTTACCATAGCGGTTATACACTTCAAACTTCCTTACCAGGATATAACCGCTGCTCCCGGGTTTAAAATAATCGTTCAGCCCGTCCCCGTTAGGCGAAAAAGCGTTGGGCATCATTACCAGCGGGTTTACACCCACCCGGACAGAATCCCGGCCTATACAACCGTCTCCTGATATGCCGGTTACTACAAAAGTGCGGGTAGTATCCATTGTTACCCTTTGGTTGTATGCTGACTGATCTGCAAACAATGAAGTGGGTGACCATGCGGTTATGGTATACGGTTGGTCGGCGCTGGTACTTAATCTGATTTCTTCCCCAACGTTGGCGACGTGACTGCTTGCATTCAATTGTAAGTCTAGAGATTTTACGGTTATTGTTTTAAATATCGTATCACGACAACCTTCGATATTGGTTACGATCAAGGATGCAACATAGGTGCCGGCATATTGGTAATAATGAACCGGATCTGGTTCGGAAGTTGAAAAATTATCGCCAAAATGCCATTTCCAAATAGGTACTGCACCAGTGAAAGAAAACTGTACCGGTATGCCTGTACAAGCAAAGGTATCTGCCAGGATGCTTGCCTCGGGTGCCGGAATGGGTTGAACATAGAAAGTGAGCGTGGTATCGCAACCTCCGGGTGTACGGATCTGTACCTCGTATTGGCCGGTGTCAATCCCTGTTATACTGTCTCCGTTATTACTTCGGCTTTTTCGTATGATATGACCATCAGGATCTGTCCATGTGTATTCAAACGTAGTGGTATCAGATTTAGCCGGTAACAATCCCGCTGTAGCCTGATAGGTGTTCGGGCAGTTATATAAGGAATGAGATAAGGCAGGCAGCTTTAAAAAGGTGACTTTAAAAGTATCTTCCTGATTTTTACAGTCTGTGTTAGTATATTTAACTGTATAAATTCCACTGTTTGTTATTGTTCTCTCCCTTCCAGTAGTACCATCATCCCATAAATGATATTTGCCTGTATCTGCTGTTATGGTAATACTGTCTTTGAAGCAACTTACTATTTGCACCACCTGCTTTACTGTGTTAAAAAATGGCAATACTGCTATATCATTAGGCAATCCTCTTTCAGCCCTAATCATCGGTAACATAATAGCGTTAGCTACTGGGTTACAGGCCGTCCCGGAAAGATTGGGAAAGTTGATAACATGCATATTTGCAGAGAATTTGCCACTGCTGAAATATATCTTATTGTCTGCTCCCCGTTTCAGGTCTCCCAACCTATCGAGGTCAGTATTGACATCATTAAAAACAACTATTTTTGATGCAGCTATCGCAGCTAGGTTTCCTAAGCTTAAATCAAACTGACGTACCTTTCCATAAAAGAACACGTCTGAATAACCGGAAGAGGTCGATGCATAAAGTTTTGAATTATCAGGCGAGAAGCAGGCGCCATAATAATATCCGGATGTACTGCTACTATCTAACACAAAGGCATTAGACAGTACACCGGAATACACATTAAAATCATACAATTCTATTCCGCCTGTTCCACCCCAGGCTTTATTGCAGGCTGCCGCCATCTTCGTACCATCGTTTGAAAATTTAATCACACCACATTGATACCATGATATCGGGAAGTGACCTGTTTCTGAGATTACCGGTGTATTTATTATAGCCGAATCTCTGATCTCATAGGCAAGGTATTGATTATAGCTTTTACTCCTGACCATTACCCAGATATTGTTACAACCTCTTACTACGGTTAGCTTCTCGCCTAATTCAGTGGTCAATATCACTCCTCTTTTTCCCGCAACGATGCCACCATAGCCACCATTTAATGTTATATCAACTACGGAATAGTATAATACGCCGTTTGTTGACAGGCTGAATACAAAGTATTTGCTAGTATCTGCCGGCATTCTTGCAATTGCGGTCGGCTGTGTTACAAAACCACCAGTCCAAGGCATTAATGGTGGATAGCCGATATAGGGTGCTACAGGAGCAGTATAACCTGAAATACCGTTTGTTAATTCCGGCAAAATCTCGTGGTCTCTGTTCCATATCCAAAAACCATTTGTATAGAAAAGCAAATCTCCTGCACTGTTACAGATGCTGGCACTACTTTCATATCCGGGAAATATGTTAGTACTATACCAAGTAGGAATTGCTGTAGAGAAATCAAGGCCGGAACGCGTGCCAAAAGCCCATCTCAGTTCCTCCTTTTGGGTATGTCCTTTTAATGAAAAAAATGTGATGGCCATTAAAATTAAAATTAATTGTTTCATGGCTATATATTTTTAAAATGAGAAAGAAACCGAAATACATGCAATTCAGCGTCTTCTTAAATCTAATTTTTTGATTTTATAATTTTCTCCGTTCCGATATATCTGCTATTTTCATCGTATAAATGTAGTAAGTATATACCGTCACTTAGTCCATGGATATCAATTTTGCTTTGACTCTTTTGCTCTAATATTTTACGTCCATCTATAGCATAGAGCAAAATGTTTATAGGCTTTTCGTGGGTAATAATGTTGATATAATCATAAGCAGGATTCGGATAAATAGTTATGTACAGATCTGTTCCCGGTATTTGATGTATTTCAGTTGATGGATTAAAGGGTGCTGATATTGCTGTACAACCATTAGAATCCGTTACCATTACGGTATATTCACCATCCTCTAAAACTATGGTATAGGAAGAAGCAATCGCTCCGGCAATCGGCGTTCCATTCATATACCATTGATAGCTATCAAACATACCTGTGATCAGCTCCATACCATTGACAGTAATTACAGGTACAGGCAATGGATGTGCGGTTAACATCAAACGTCCTGAAGTGTCGCTACATCCCCAATCATTGGTAACAACAACAGAATAATTACCACTTTCATACACGCTGCACAATTTATCTGTTGCATTGGGAATAAGGGTATTGTTTTTTAACCATTGATAAGTTAAACCTGTACTACTTATCATTGTAAGCGTATCACCAAAGCAAATATCACTACTGCCAGACGGTGTAATTTCGGGTAAAGACATAACATAAACTACCTTTTCTGCTGCCATATCGCTACTGCCGCAATTAAAGTTCGCAACAACTTTTAGAGTATCCGTTTCATTGCCTGTTATTATATCAATACTATTGGTTACACTTGTGCCCGTCCATCCAGAAGGTAAGCTCCATGTATAAGAGGTTGCCCCTGTTACAACGGGGGTTATGTAAGTATAAGTTTCACCCCGGCACACTGTATCGCTACCAGTAATCAAAACGGGATTGTACACTTCACAATCATTAAACATACCAATAAAAGCATCAGAGGAACTACCGCCAAATGTAGCTTGATGAGCAGAAACACTGGCTACTCCGGAATGACTTGGCGTTAATCCGCAAAAAAATACTTTCGAAGATTCATCGCAATAAATTCCAAACCCTGTTTCATTCGCTTCCCCACCAAAATAAGTGGCCCAAATCAAGGTGCCGGAGGTGTCGAATTTAGCTAATAATGCATCCATCACTCCGTCAAGAGTATCTTTTGGTACGCCAACCGTACTCAAGCCCTTGCTACCTGAGCGTCCGATCATATATATAGAACCCCTACTATCTGCGCATACGGATGCTGCATCATCTATTGCGGAGCCGCCATAATAGGTACCCCATTGACGATTACCCAGAGTGTCGAACTTTACCAAAAAGGCATCAGGAGATGTATTACTTCCCTTAGTATCCTGTGTACTACCGGGTGTAGCAATACCATTGAGACTGTTTGAGAATCCCGCTATATAAATTCCTCCCCACTTATCGCAGGCAATACTATATACGCCTTCATTTTGAGCCTCTCCGCCATAATAGGTTGACCATTGCCGCGATCCTGAGGCATTAAATTTGGCTAAAAAGCCATCACGAGTATTACCACCGTAAACCGGTTGATGACAATTGGGGCTTGCAATACCATCAGTACTTTGCGTATAACCTGCCACATAAACATTATTATTGACATCTGAGACGACTGCATATCCGGTTTCAACTGATGTGCCGCCAAAATAAGTACTCCATAATAAATCTCCTGTCTCCGTAAATTTAGCAATATAGGCGTCTGCTCCACCATTCACTATAGTAGTTTGATAAGCTCCTGGAGTCGCAAGACCTGGAGTCGCAGTCTTGCCCGTCATATATACATTATTATCGTTATCACAGGCTACTCCCCAAGCTTCTTCCCCCTTATTACTACTTCCAAAGTAGGTACCCCATTGTAAAATACCTGCAGTATCAAACTTTGCTAAAAATGATGATCGATCTCCCTGGTATACCGATTGGAATGCTCCAGGAGTAGCAATTCCTGTACTACTTTCTGTATAGCCACAAAAATAAATATTATCCTTTTTATCGATCGCTATACCTCCTACAACATCTGAAGATGATCCGCCATAATAAGTACCCCACTGCCGTACACCTGAAGAATTAAACTTTACCAGGAAAGCATCATTACTACCCTCAATTATTGTATCCCTGTGGCTTCCTGTTGTTACTATATTATTCGGACTGTTGGTGTACCCTACCATATAAACATTTCCATTCTTATCTCCGGTTATACTATTATTTTTGATGTACTCTGTATACATGCCTCCATAATAAGTAGCCCATTCCAAT
>JBEBVI010000087.1:0-12874 GCA_040392805.1 Taibaiella helva | reverse complement strand
ATTTATGACCTGGGAACCGCCTGGAAATCTTTTACAGGACTACCATTCGTTTTCGCTGCATGGGTGGCCAACAAAGTCCTCCCGGAAGATTTCATCCGACAGTTCAACCGGGCCAACCAGCTGGGCATTGAGCATTTAGATGAAATAATTGCCGCTTACCACTTCCCTAAGTATGACCTGAATACCTACTACCGGAAAAACATCCGGTATCATATTGATGAAGAAAAGAAAAAAGGGCTTGAGCTCTTTTTGAATTATATCAAAAACGGGTTATAGAACTGTTAATATAAATTTTATCCTAATAACAGTTGATTAAATCCACAGCATTACCGGACAGCCTACCTTTAGGTCATAAAATTTTAAAAACAATGAAAAAGGTAATGATCGCTGTCTTAGCTACAGCACTTTGCACCGGAGCAGTATTTGCACAAAAAGCAGTACCTAAAGTTACCATGCAAAAAGAACAAAAGGCCGAACAAAAAGAAAGCGTGGCCGAAAAGAAAAAAGTTACCGTAAAACACCACCAGGCAGAGTATACTACTGCAACTAAAACGCCGGATAAGGTAAAAGCCGGCCCGGCCCAGGTAAAATAGGGAGGTTGTAAATTAATAACAATCGGAAAGCTGCTGTTCAGGCAGCTTTTTTCATGGTGCATCTGCCTGGAGTAACAACAGCATCCTCTTATTGGAAGAGCATTTGCATTTAAAACAATAACAGCCATTCAGGCACTGCTACCTGTCCGCACGAAAATGCTTATACCATTCGGCAGCTTCCTCGTAGAAGGGCCTGCCCGATAGCAGGCTGTCAATCCATATGATATAGAATGTATACATTTCCTGAAAATGAGCTCCCCCTTTAAGTTGCTCTATATAGTCAAGCAATATGTTTTTTGATTCAATAAGTAAACTATGTATATCACTCTTATCATGATACCCGTATGATCTGTTAAACAAAGCAGTGATCTTCACTTCCGGACTTTGATCCGGCATTTGCTTTTTTTCTTTCTTATAATACCGCCAGGAAGATAATGCCACAGATTGCAGTATGGAATAATCACCTCTCTGGATAATGACGATAAGCCTGAACAGGTAATAATCATCATATAACATCCTCCTGATCTGCTTCATTTCTTTACTATAGAATATAGGTGACATTTTTTCTGCTTTCTCCGGCATAGTGAGGCCGATATAACCATTCCTCAGGTTGCCCGTTATTATATACAGCATCTCAACCGGGATCTTTTCCCTATGAGCGACCAAACCCGATTCCGTCATGGCAACTGTTTCAGTCAGCTTCTCACGGGCGCCCATATAATTATACACGATAAGACGGCAGCAACAGGAATAATAAAACAGCTTCACTGTAAAAAAGTCAGACAAGTCAAGCTTCAGCAGCTTCAGATAACGGGCGCAATCATCAATCACATCAAGACATTCCTCAAAATTACCAATACACATGCAGGAAGTAGCGTGATACAACAGCCCATCCATAAAATCCTGGGACAGCAGTTTATTCTTAGGTATGGATAAGATCTTTTTACTTTCATCATAAGCCTTTTTGTGATCGTAGGTCATGGTATAATAGAGCGCATAAATACTATGAAAATAGTATCTGGCCCTGTACGTGGTACAGCTTTCCAATGGCGGCATGGCAGGTCCGAGAACAATACGATCTAGCTGTTTCCTTGCCATGCCGCCTACATAACCGAACTGTTTCTTGATCTCCATTATACTACTATATATGCTCTCCAGATGCCTGATATGCATCAGTACCTCCAGCACCTTCTGCTCTTCCTTTACAATAGATAATATGGTACGGGGCGGATTTTTGATAATGAGATTGATCTTCTTCTCCCATTCCAGCAAATTCAAGATCATAATATGGTTCTCGGTAGCCACAGCCACTTTATAAGCTTTGTTCAGCAGGTGCTGGCAGTGTTCGGGCAAGTTCAGGTGATACAATATTTCTATCTGGCTGACCAGATTGTGGAGGACAGTGTTCTCAAACTTATTCCTGTGATAAAGCTGCAGGCTTTTTAAGATATTCTCGTACAGGCGTCTCCTTGCGTTAGTCCCCTGCATTCTGGTTAATGCCGGTATATGATCTGAAGAAGCACACTTTCCACGCATTATCTCCTGGAATAGCTTCAGATAGTTTGCCGATCTTTCACCTGGGTTAAAAGCCTGGGTATATAGTGTAAAGTAGCGCTTCTCTGATAAAGAAAGAGAATCGACAAGTTGGTTTAAAAAATCCTTTTTCCTATACACGAACGAATAAATATTAACAATACACTATTATTCAAATATTTACATAAAAAGGTAAAAACCTTCATCAAAGTCACATCCCGATATATATTGCAAGTTACCTTATTTTCACCGGATCCAACTGTATGTTGTCCGATAACCTCAATGAAGAAGAAAAGCATATAGAAGATCGGAGCCTCATATCAGAGATCCTCCCAATCAGAAAGAGCACTTTTTCACAAAATATGATTTCATCTTGCTGAACAAACAATCTACATTTGGTATGTCAACAAACAAACCAAACTGACCCCGCATACCTGGTAAAACAGACCTCAAATAAACATACGGTGGACATATCCTGTACGGGCCAACACAATTATTATCTATACGGTTATTTAAAAGCGTTTTACATTAAGGTACAAATTAAAAAATTTACTTTATGAACAGAATTTTCACATTGCTCACCATATTTTTTATCGCTAACATTCTAAGTATCAATGCGCAAAATTTAGATGTGGAATGGGTCACACCTGTTCCCGGTAGCGGCGGCATGATACTAACTTCCTCAACCACATTGGATACTGATGGAAACATATATGCGGTAGGCAGTTTCCTGGATTCAATAGAAGTCAATACGATCAATGGAAAAATCGTACTGAAAGGCCTTACCGCAAACAAACAGTGCATGTTTATTACTAAATTAAACACAGCAGGCCAGGTTGAATGGATAAAAAGTATAGGGGGTAAGGAGAGTATAGGGATAGCCATAGCAGGTGATGTATACAATCATTATTACAGCTCTGTCGTAAACGACCAGAAAGGTGGATTATATATAACAGGCACATTTAAAGATACGGTAGATTTCGATCCAGGAACAGGTGAACAAAAGTTAAGCACAGGTTCCTATAAGGGAGGTTCATTTCCCGGTCAGCCAGCCCCTACTTTGTTTTATGAAAACACATTCCTGCTTAAATTGGATACGGCAGGCGATTTTGTATGGGTAAAACAGTTCTATGGGAATACGAACGCCGGAACTGCGATTGCTATTGATCTTAATGAAAGTACTTTGGCGGTAACCGGCTATTTTCAGGATACAACAGATTTCAACAACAGAACCGGCACTAACAAATTAATTTCTACAAACAGGAAAAAAGATGTGTTTGTTGTAAAATATGATACCGATGGCAATTTCAAATGGGTAAAACAAATGGGAGGGGGAGGAGTAAGCTCCACCGGAAATGAAGGTGTGTCCATTCATATTGATAATAAAGGAAATATACTAACTACAGGTATATTTTCGGACTCGGCAGATTTTGACCCGGGCGCAGGCAAAGCTTACCTGATCTCTACAGCTAAACCGGGAGTGAATGTCTTTGTTTCCAAGTTAACGACCGAAGGAAGTTTTGTGTGGGCTAAAGCCATGGGATCTGTCTCTAACGGTAACAGTGGCAGAGGCTCGGCTATTACTACAGACAGTGAAGGTAATGTGCTGACCACCGGCTATTTCCAGGGAACAGGAAATTTTGATCCTACCAACAACACTACGGTAACAGGCAGCCCGGGGGGCTTATCCATGTTTATCTCAAAATTGGACGCCGGCGGAAATTTCGTCTGGGCAAAAGCCTTGGACCGCCCGGTAGGAAAAGTAGGTGTGGAGCAGGGCAAAAGCATCGTTACCGATGAAAACGGCAATGTTTTTATCGCCGGTTTCTTCACCGGAGACATCTACATGGATCCGGATATGTCTAACATTTCCAGGGAAGTTTTTTCGGCAAATACCAACTCGGACGCCTTCTTGTTGAAGCTCGATAAAAGCGGTAACTATGCGTGGGGAAAACTTATAAAAAGTAGCTTAATATCCAGATCGATGAATGTCCAGGTACAACCAGACAGAACGGTTTACCTGAGTGGTTATTTCTTCGGTTCAACCAAATTTTCAGATAAGATCACCCTAAGTGCGCTAAGTGGCACGACATCCGGAGACGGCTTTATCGTTAAATATTATTGTACGGACACTTCGTTCACCGACATGGACTTAACCATGTGTGCAGATTCTTTTGAACTAAACGGCTTCAAATATACCGAATCCGGCAGCTATAACCAGCTGCTGACAAATAATCTCGGCTGTGACAGTACTCTGCAGCTGACGCTAACCCTTCATCCGCTCCCCCAGGCCCGTATCGCCGTGGAAGAATTTTCACTGAGCACTACGGAAGCCTTCAGCTCTTACCAGTGGATGCTTGACGGAGAGATTATACCCGGCGCTACAGACAGGACCTATATCCTGTTGGAGAACGGGGCTTACCAGGTCATTGTCACTAACGAATATGGATGTATGGATACGTCAGATGTTTATGTAGTAAACAACCTAAGCATCAACGGATATAATACGGAAGCTATAAAAATATTCCCGAATCCGGCCTACCGGATGATATACATACGATCCCCATATCCCGTAAACGTATCATTAACCGGTATTGACGGCAAAGAGTATTACTATGGAGATAATAAACACCCTATACCAGTAAACAGGCTCCCGGCCGGAATCTATTTCCTTAAAATTTATACCGGTACCGATCAACTGGTTAAAGTAGAAAAGGTAATTGTTGATTTCCGGGAACAGTAGCAGGCCGGAAGATTATATAATTACCGGAAGGTTATATAATTAATTAAAACAGTGCAGAGCCTGACAGAAACAACTTTCCCATGAAAATAATGTCGCCGTTCTACCTGTTTGTTATAAGAATAAGGAATTGAGCTGCCCGGGAGATAAAACAGACCATTTTTCTTAATTATAATTTATAGTAGTTTTCTACTATAAATTAAATGTCGATACTACTCTTTTACCGGCAGTGGAAATGGATAACATTTGCAAATGTCAGGTAAAGATAAAATATACCTTTCCTGTATCAGACGGAAAATAGCAACAAACAAACAAATAAACAAATAAATAATACAAATTATGAAACGAAAACTACTCTTAGGTGTATGTCTGTCTATTCTGGTATCGGGCATACATGCACAGCAGGTTCCCGGGCTCTTTAAGGCATCTCTTTCTGAAAGCAACACATACGCTTTTGTTCAAAACAACGGACAGGTGATTAACCAGTTCGGGAAAGTACGCAAGGACCTTGACTTTAAGTTAGAGGCCGCAAAAGATCTCAATGTATTCGTCGGGAAAAACAAGATCGTCTATCAATGGGCGAAAACCACAGCCAGGGACCAGGGAAAGATTACCGCAGACATGTACCGGATGAATGTAGAGCTGGTAGGCGCCAATAAAAACGCCTCTTTATATGTTGCGGAACAGTCGCTATACAAGGAGTATCATTATGGCAGAGGTTACGGGGATACCGGAGTAAAAACGGTAAATACCTACAAAAAGATAACCTACAGGAATGTATATCCCAATATCGACTGGACTTTGTATGTGAATGAAAAGGGGCAGGTAGAGTATGATTTTATTGTACATGAAGGTGGAAAAGTTTCCGATATCAAAGTGAGGTATAACGGGGCTTCTGGTTTACAGCTGGGGGCAGACGGGGCGCTGATCGCCAGCACACCTCTGGGCACTATTGAAGAGTCGGCTCCTTATACTTACCAGGAAGACGGGCAATATATTGCTTCTGCCTTTCTACTGGAGAAAAATACGGTAAGGTACGACGTGCAGCCCTATCGCGGCAGACTGATCATTGACCCGGTGTTGAAGTGGGGCACTTATTATGGCTTACCCGCCGCTGTTTCTACCACGAACACCGATTATGGAGCAGCCGTAACCTGCGATGCTTTGGGTAATGTGTACATGACCGGCAATACCCTCAGCCCGCAGAATATGGCTACCACCGGTGCTTTCAAATCTGTGTTTAACGGTTATATCGACGCTTTCCTTGTTAAGTTTGACTGTGCCGGAAACAGGGTTTGGGCTACCTATTATGGTGGCGATACTTTAGATAAAACCTATGGGAAAGGCTTACACGTGGATAATTGGGGAAATGTGTATATGACGGGTTATACGGATTGCAAGAAAAACATTGCTACACCTGGTGCATATAAAACCAATCCCGAAGGTTATGATGCTTTCCTTGTAAAATTTGACAGTACGGGAAAAAGATTATGGAGCACTTATTTTGGGGGGGGCAAGGATGAAAATCTCTCTACTTCAGGCATAGTTACCGATCAGGAAGGCAATGTATATATTGGCGGGGCCACATCCAGCACAAACGGAATCGCCTCCGGGAATGCTTTCCAGTCTACATTGAAAGGAACACAGGATGGTTACCTGGCCAAGTTCGATGCACAACAGGGCACTCTGCTATGGAGCACATATTATGGTGGTGAAGGTGCTGACGCTGTAGAGGATATTGCACGGGATGAAGAGGGATTTATCTATATCACCGGTTCTACAGCCAGCAAAACGGACAGCACAGCCATTGCTTCACCGGGCGCTTTCCGTACGGCATTAACGGGTGCGGCTGGTGGAAAAGGTGATCCTACCTACCCTAATGATGCCTTTTTAGCCAAGTTTTCACCGGAAGGGAACAGGGTATGGGGTACCTATTTCGGCAGCGACAAAGCGGATGCAGCACATTCGGTAGCGGTAAACAGGTATGGCCATGTATATATTACCGGTGAGACAGAAAGCACGACCAATATAGCCACAACAGGCGCTTTTCAGACTGCGCTTAAGGGAGTACAATTAGATGGTTTCTTAGCCCGGTTCAATACTGATGGCAAGTTGATCTGGGGCACTTATTATGGTGATTCCACACACGATGCACTATATTCCGTAACCTGTGACCTGTCGGGAAAAGCAATAGTTGCAGGACGGACTAATGAGTTTTCCGTAAATAATACAGGTACCATACTGGCCACTCCGGGTAGTTATCAAACACAGCACGGCGGGTATGTAGATATCATTGTTGCTCAATTCGATAGTACAGGAAAGAGAGCCTGGGCCACTTACTATGGTAGCACAGGTGCGGACGAAGCCTCCAGCATAGCTACGGACGGTAGCGGCAATATTTATTTTACAGGGTTAACCGGCAGTCCTTTTGGTATTGCCACACCGGGGGCGTTCGAGGTAAATGGCGGGCTGGCCGGAAGATATACCGGTGGTGATGCTTACCTTGTCCGTTTCTTCGACTCCTGTACACTTTTAGCAGCACCTGTCTTGGCCGATGTATATAGTGATACCATTTGTGCTGGAAGCGAAATGGAGTTCAGCGTTATCCCCATGTGCGACATTTCCAAATATGCCTGGAAGCTCCCGCAGGGATGGAGCGGCAACAGTACCACAGGAACGATTAAGGCTATTACCGGCAGTGAGGATAATGTATTACAGGTAGCCGCTATAAACAGCTGTGGAGATACAGGACTGTTCCGCTCATTTACTGTTAATCTTTATCCTAAGCAGTTTCTGACCATCAGTGTGAACGGCTTCGTTTTAAGTATGGGCGGAAACGGGAATTATATATCCTGGCAGTGGTATCTGAATGGCAATAAAATAGAGGGAGCTACGGATAGTGTATACAATGTAGAAGAAAACGGCACCTATACGGTTGTGGTCGAAGATATACATGGTTGCGTAGATACATCAGAATCTTATATAGTAAAGAATGTAGGAATAATGTCAACCAATGGAAATGACGGGGTAACCATATATCCTAATCCCACAAATGACGTGGTATACATTAATGCACCTAAAAATGCCGGCGCTATCATAACTGATATCCAGGGCAGGGTCATGCAAAGAGTAAAAAATACCGGAAAGATCTCATTAAGCAGCTTTGATGATGGTATGTATATCTTTATCGTATATGGCAGTGATGGACAGGTCTTGAAACTGGAAAAAATTGTCAAATTCAATAAAAACTAAAAAGCTTAAATAAACCGGGAGGCCCTTTACCAGGCCTCCCGATTTGGCTCACAACACTTGTCTGGAGGACACGGCAAACTACGTCCGGCAGATGCACCGCAACCCGCCATATATAAACAGCCTGCCACTAAAAAGCGGCTCACTACAGTGCACCTACGCGGTCCCCCTAAAGAAACCGTCACTATTATTTACTGACTATAACCGGCTTTCGATTATGATAAAAACATACATAGTTTATTACGTTTTTGCTCTTTTTATTCTGAACGTATATAGTAAATCTTCTGTTGCGCAGAATGTAGTGCTGCAGTGGAGGAAACAAATGGGAGGCCTCGGTGCAAACAGAGCCACAGCAATAGCTACCGATCAATGGGGAAACAGTTATATCACCGGTAACTTTGAAGATACTATAGATGCCAATACAGGAGGCACAGCCGTCAGGCTAATTGCCCGGGGCAGCTCAGATATCATCGTATCAAAGATAGACCCCGAAGGAAACCTCATCTGGATAAAACAATTAGGTGGGCAGGATTACGATCTGAGCCTGGCACTGGCTATTGACCAGCAAGGTAATATATACACAGCAGGTCAGTTCAGCGGTACAGCCGACTTTGATCCCGGCACGGGAAGCCGGGATACCTTTTTCCTCACTACAGCTCCGGGTGGAAGTGATGTTTTTATTTCCAAATTAGACAGTAGCGGAAATTTTGTATGGGCCCGGCAAATGCATGCAGGCGACTTTGCAGCCACGGCTAATGCCATCACCGTAGATCCCACAGGTAATATCTGTATAACGGGATATTTCAGCGATACGCTCAGGTTCGGGAAAGATACAGATCCTCTTGTATGCTCCGGCGGCAGTTGGGATAATGACGTATTTGTCGCCAGGCTCAACAATGCAGGGACGGTACTTTGGGCAAAGCAAATGGGCGGCATGGGACTGGACTACGGCAACGGCATTGCGACAGATAGCTACGGTAACGTTTATACGATCGGTAATTTTTCAGGCCAGGCCGATTTTGATCCGGGGCCTTCCTTTTATACACTCACCGCATCAGGTGGCAGCAGCATATTTATAACCAAATCAGACAGTAACGGAATTTTTTCATGGGCCAGAATGATCGATGGAACTTCTTATAGTTATGCTAATGCCATTACGATAAGCCGACTGGATGATAATGTGTATGTAACAGGTTCCTTTTCCGGAACGGTTTATGCCGATCCTTATGGCGCTAATATCCGCCTTTCCTCATCAGGTGATTATGACAACGACATTTTCATTTCCAAACAGGATACCTCGGGGCAGTTTATCTGGGCCAAACACATGGGTGGTACAGCTTATGATGAAGGAAATGCTGTCACAACCGATTTATCCGGAAATGTTTATCTGACCGGATCCTTTTCCGACAGTGCGGTGTTTAACCCGGGCGTACCTTCGGGAAGTCTCACAGCCAAAGGGAAAAATGATATATTTATCACCAAACTGCATCAGAACGGTCATTTACTGTGGGTAAAACAATTAGGTGGAGAAGAAGCAGAACAGGGAAAAGGAATATCCACAGACCATCATGGAAGCATATACAGCACCGGTTTCTTTACAGGAACAGTAGATTTTGACCCGGGATCAGGTTCGGCCCTGCTTACGGCAATGGGACAAAGGGGCTGGCAGGGTGTACCGCCGGATATGTATGTGCACAAAATGATCTGCACCGACACTACGTCCTCTCTTATCCATGCGGAATCCTGTCCGCCCGGCTATACATTTGAAAATGCATACTATACCCAAAGCGGCAGGTATACCCACATCACAACAAACACGGCTGGCTGCGACAGTACGATCATACTGGACCTGGTCATTCATGAGCTTATACATCCTGTCATAATGGTCAACGATTTTGTATTAAAAACATCAGAACCTTATGTATCCTACCAATGGTTATTAAACGGGCGGACCATACCCGGGGCTACAGGCAGGACATATACGGTAACGGAGAATGGTGATTACAGCGTCGTTGTAGAAAATGAATACGGCTGTAAAGATACTTCGGATACTTATAAAGTAACCAATGTCAACGGGAACAACATCAGGGAACAGAGTACTATAGCCGGAGCAATATGGATATACCCTAATCCCGTCGCGGATAAAGTTTTCATTCATTCTCCCATTGAGATAAACATAACACTTACCGGGATAGAAGGCAAAATCCTCCGGCAGGTGAAAGCAGCCGGAAGCCTTTCTGTGAATGACTTGCCTGGTGGAATCTATCTGCTATGCATTACCGATAAAGAAGGTCGTTTTATAAAAGTAGAGAAATTAGTAAAAGATAAATGATACTATTCTTTTATCCCAAACAATACTTCGGTAAAAAAAGTAAGTGCGAAAAAATATATGCACAGTAAGTAAAAAACATCCGAAGCATTGTTAAAAAAGAACATACTTAAAATGTACATTTTAATATAAAAAGAAAATAACATGAAGATCAAATTAACCACAGCTCAAAAAACAAATTTTCTGAAGATCTTTATTCTGGGTCTTTTGTCTGGCTGCTTTCATACCTTGGCAGAGGCACAAAACGTCAGCGTAGAATGGGTAAAGACTATCGGGGCCGGGAATTACGACGAGGGCAAAAGCGTTATTGCAGACGGCCATGGCTATGTTTATGCTACAGGGCTTTTTACAGGAACAATAGATTTTGATCCCGGTAAAGGAGCGTACATCAGCGGCGGTGGCAATAACGCTACATTCATTTCGAAAATGAGTACAACCGGCAATCATATATGGACGAAAGCCATTTCCGGCAGTGCCAATGTTCATGGTATGGGTATAGCTGTCGACCCTTGGGGGAACATTTATGTAGCCGGTGTATTGTGGGGGGCAACGGTCTTTAACCTGGCGTCCGGCACCATTTCTCTTAACACCAACGGAGGCGGAGACTTTTTCGTCTGCAAGCTGGACTCTGCCGGAAACTTTCTCTGGGCCAAAAGTATAGGGGGAAGTGGCACCGAAAATGTATATGGTATTGCCACAGATAATTTGGGAAATGTATACACTACAGGATCATTCCAGGATACTGTAGATTTTAACCCGGGAACAGGCAGTTTTAAAATCGGCTCCAACGGGAGCTTCGATCTTTATATTTCGAAGCTGGACAGTTCGGGAAATTTCGTTTGGGCAAAAGGCTTCGGCGGAAAAAAATCGGAAGCAGGATCCGGAATAACAGTAGATCGTTTATCGGGAAATGTATACGCTACAGGATCATTCCAGGATATTGTAGACTTTAATCCCGGCAGCAGCACAGCCCGGTTTACATCACTGGGCAACGATGACATTTTTCTTCTGAAGCTGAATGCCTCAGGAAATTTCCTATGGGCCAGGCAGATCGGCGGAACAGGATATGACCGGGGACAGTCTGTTGCCATAGATTCTATGGGTAATGTTTATTCGGCAGGAAGGTTCCAGGACATAGTTGATTTTGATCCCGGCACCAACACAGAGAACCTCACCTCAAAGGGTGGCGATGAAATCTATATCTCCAAATTTGACTCTTCAGGCAATTATCTGTGGGCCAAAAGCATGGGCGGCACAGGAGCCGACTGGGGTTATTTTGTTGCTACGGACCGTTCCGGGAATGCTTATGCCACAGGGCATTTCAGTGGTACAGCCGATTTTAACCCCGGCACAGGCATTGCTGATACGTTCAACCTTAGAGCACACTCTTCAAGCCTGGATATATTTATAGTTAAGCTGGATGCCCGGGGGAATTTTAAATGGGCTAAAGGCTATGGTGACGGCACTTTGAACAGGGGTTATGGCATTACGGTAGATGAACAGGGCGGTATTTATTCAATCGGCTATTTTCAGGGAACAGTAGATTTTGCACCCGGCTCGGGCAATAACTCCAATGGAAACAATGATATCTTTATTCATAAACTGATATGCAGTGATACGTCCTCTTACGACCTTGAAGCAACTGCTGACTGCAAAGGCTATGAATTTAGCGGGCAGCTTTATAAAGAAACCGGTGTGTATACCGCAGCATTTCCCAATACAGAGGGTTGCGATAGTATTATCAGGCTTCACTTAACTATTAATAATGATCTCCAGGTTTCCATCAGGGTCAATGTGTTTGAATTAAGCACAACCTTATCCTATAAAAGTTACCAGTGGCTGCTCAACGGGGAAACCATACCCGGCGCCACAGACAGTACATATACGGTAAAACGAAATGGTAATTACAGCGTCATCGTGGAGGATGAATACGGCTGCAGGGATACATCAGACGTATATACAATAACAAATGTTGATGAAAACAGTATTACCGAACAAAATCTCTTAGCCCATGTAATACAGATTTACCCTAACCCGGCTACAGATAAGGTTTATATCCATTCCCCGGTTGAAGTGAATATAATGCTTACGGGCATAGAAGGTAAAATCATCCGGCAGATAAATGCAGCCCGGAATTTCTCTGTGAATGACCTGGCAAGTGGCATTTATTTACTGCACATCACGGATACCAAAGGGCATCTCATAAAAATGGAAAAATTGGTAAAAGATCAATGACATCATCTTGTTATTCTTGTGGTCGGTGAGAACACTGACCACAAGAAATCCCCCATTATTTACATCTCCTTTTCCACACAAAATGACGAATAACCATTTTGCTTTTTATTGATGCTTAAAATGCTTATGCATTTTATCTGATTAGTGTTACATTGCCCTGGTACTGTTCGGTTTTTCCTATGTCAATCTCCACAT
>JBEBVI010000086.1:0-12894 GCA_040392805.1 Taibaiella helva | reverse complement strand
CCCGGATCATCATGCATGTAAGCTGTAGAATATACATGTATCAGAAAACCGATGCCGGTAATGATCAACAGAAAAAGGGAGGATAATGCATCTACCTGGAAGGCAAAGGGCACATGCAGGCTTCCGATGTCCATAAAGTTGAAAAGATGCACGACTCCGGCTGCAGAGGGGTCATTTTTTACTTCGGTGAAAATGCAGAAGGATACAATAAAAGATGCCAGTATGGTCATACTACCCAGCAACCCGGCAGCCTTCTTAGGCATTGATTTCCAAAACAGGCCATTGATCAAAAATCCGATCAGGGGGAAAAGCGGCACTAAGTATATTAAGTCTTTCATATTTCGATAAGCAAGGGAATTGGTACTTTTTATATGTGGTACAGGCTCCCTGTTTTCATTATTTCCAGTTTGAACTTTTTTTCGGATACCGGGCAAACCGGGCTGATATGCTAATGTTTAAGCCGGTTCAGTATATTAATATCTACGGAATGGACTTTCCGGTACACCATAACAATAATGGCCAGGCCTATGGAAACCTCGGCAGCCGCAACGACCATTATAAAAAATACGAAAATCTGCGCATCCGCATTTCCGTACATTTTACTGAAGGCTACCATCAAAAGGTTAACCGCATTAAGCATAAGCTCTATGCACATAAATACGATGATCGCATTCCTGCGCATTAAAACGCCCATGATTCCGATCGCAAAAAGTGCAAGGCTCAGGAATAAGTAATATTTAACCGGCATATAATATCGAACTTGTTTTTTTAATAAAGGTTAAAAAGTGGCGGCATAACAATTATGTTCATCTCAACCAAGCCACCTCTCTCCTTATGTTTTAACTATTCACTTTTAACTTTCAGCTAATCTGTCGCATTCTGCTCTTTTTTACCCAACACCATAGCTCCGATCATGGCGCTCAGGAACAGCACACTGCTTATTTCGAAGGGTAATACATACTCATTAAACAATACCTGTCCGAGGTGCTTGATAAGACCGATCTCACTGTCACCCGATACATACTCCGATGACAGGTCTACCGTACGCAAGGCGGCAATAAGCACCAGAAAAAGTGCGCCTCCGCTTAATACGGCGGCAAACTGTACCAGCCGGCTTTTCTGCGGCTCGGCATCCGTATTCAGGTTCATCAGCATGATGACGAACAGGAATAATACCATGATAGCCCCTCCGTATACTATGATGTTTACGATAGCCAGGAACTGGGCATTCATTAATACATAATGTCCGGAAATGGCAAAGAATGTCGCAATCAGGAAAAGAACACTTTTCACCGGGTTTCTGCTTAGTATAACGCCAAGAGCGGAGCCTATGGCCATTGCAGATAAGAGGTAAAATAATATTTCGTGTAAATTCATAAATCAGACCCTTAGAAATATTTTCCTTTTACAGGGTATATTTTATTTGACAAAGCAAAAGGATACAGCACACAGCCAGGTTATTCATCATTTCTTTTGTTCTTCCGTTCTTTTCCTGAGCTGTTCGTCTGTTATCAGTAAATCCTGTTTTTTATATATAAAGTAATCCCGGTCATAGTTAGCAGGCATTACCGTTTCACTAAGATATATAGCATCCTTAGGGCAGGCTTCTTCGCAATAACCGCAAAAGATGCAGCGCAACATATTGATCTCATATCTTGCTGCATACTTTTCTTCCCTGTACAGATGCTCTTCGCCTTTCTTCCGCTCTGCAGCTTCCATAGTAATGGCTTCTGCCGGGCATGCCAGTGCACACAGACCGCAAGCCGTACATTTCTCGCGTCCCTGCTCGTCTCTGTTTAATACATGCAGCCCCCTGAATACCGGGCTGAACGGCCGCTTTTCTTCAGGGTAGCTCACTGTAGCCTTCTTTTTGAAAATATGGCCTATGGTTATTTTTAATCCTTTTGCTATAGCCGGTAAATAGATCTTCTCGCCCAATGTCATCGGGCTTCTGTTTACGGGTACGGATCTCTTTGTTAGTTGCATTCTATATGTCCTGACCTTTTCGGATCAGTATATTTATTTATTAAAAAAGAACAATATAACGCCACCGGTAATCACCACATTGATCAGCGCCAAAGGTATAAGCCCTTTCCAACCCAGGTTCAGCAGCTGGTCGTAACGAAAACGCGGTAAAGTCCAGCGGATAAACATAAAGAACAGGATAAAACCGATCACTTTCATCATCAGTACGGTCACACATATTATTGAAAATAAGCCACTGGGCACTGCCCTGCTTACTTCGTCCATCCAGGGGAAGTTGTAGCCGCCGAAAAATACCGTAGCCAACACTGCGGAGCTGATGAACATATTTATATATTCTGCAAAGAGGTATAAACCCAGCTTCATAGAGGAGTATTCCTGGTGGTAACCCATATTCAGCTCGCTTTCACATTCGGGCATATCAAAGGGTGCGCGATTCAGTTCGGCAAAGCTACAGACGAGGAAGACCAGGAAGGCTAAAGGTTGTTTGAAGAAGTACCAGCTGAAATAACCATCGGACCAGAATCCATGTTGTTGTTCCACAATTTCGCGAAGCGATAAGGTCTGGGCCACCATCAGTACCGAGATAAGGCTTAATCCCATGGCCAGCTCGTAGGAGATGGTCTGGGAGGCCGCACGGATGGCGCTTAAAAGAGAAAATTTATTGTTTGAAGACCAGCCACCCAGCATAACTCCATATATGCCTAAGCTGACTACTCCGAAAACGTACAAGATACCAATATTGATATCTGCAACCTGTACAGCTATGGTTCGCTCTATGCCGCCAATAGTTATGGTAAAATCAGGCCCCCAGGGAATAACGGCGCTCGTCATCAGTGCCGTCACCATAAACAATCCGGGGCCGAGAATGAACAGGGTGCGTGTGGAACGGTCGGGTACGATCTCTTCTTTGAAGAAGAGCTTCCCGCCATCGGCCAGGGGCTGCAACAAGCCAAAGATACCCGCACGTGCAGGGCCTATCCGGTCCTGCATAATGGCCGCGACTTTACGCTCACCCCAGGTAGCGTATGCAGCCACTCCGAATGACGATAATATAATGATTAAGATAAGTACTACTTTCTCAACAATAAATATCCAGTCCACTGATAATAACAACATGATGGTACAAAAGTAATAAGATTGTTAAACCTATTTTTAAACTATTTAAAATCGTCGGAATGTGCCGGCCCTTCTATACTGCTCAGGTGAATATCTGGTTTATTAACATCGCTTACATCATGTATATCCAATGTCAGCTTTGGTTGTTTCCCTATGACTTTGTCTATTAAAACGGGCTGCGGAGCTGTTCCCACATTTCCGGCATACTGTCCCTGTGATATAACGCTATGTCTGTTCACTACCGTAGGTCCTTCAATGATCCAGTCTTTCGCATCTTTGGTTTCGAAACGGCAGGTGTTACATATCCAGTCTTCTACTTCACCCCACTCATTTTTACGTGCCGTCACACGGAACACTTCTTCTCCGCGCATCCATAAGCGCACTTTCCCGCTACAGGTAGGGCAGTCGCGGTGCGCATCCATAGGTTTGGTAAACCATACCCTGGTTTTAAAACGGAATGTTTTATCGGTAAGGGCCCCAACAGGACATACATCTATCACATTACCCACAAACTCGTGGTCAAGGGCTTTGCTGATGCAGGTACTGATGCGTGCATGATCGCCACGGTCTAATATGCCGTGCTCTCTGACATCGCAGAGCTGCTCTGCCGTGAAAACGCACCTGAAGCACATAATGCAGCGGTTCATGTGCAGCTGGATGTAAGGGCCTAAATCTTCCGGCTCGAAAGTTCTTTTCTCGAACTGGAAGCGGCTTTCCGCATTTCCATGCGCATAGCTGAGATCCTGCAGATCGCACTCGCCAGCCTGATCGCAGACGGGGCAATCGAGAGGATGGTTCAAGAGTAAAAATTCCGTAACGCCTTCGCGCGCATCCAATGCCTTATCGGACGTCATGCTTTTCACCTCCATACCATCCATCACTCCGGTACGGCAACTGGCTACCAGCTTGGGCATAGGTCTCGGATCTTTTTCCGATCCTTTACTTACCTCCACAAGGCAGGTGCGGCATTTACCTCCGCTGCCTTTCAGCTTACTATAGTAACACATAGTAGGAGGGGCTACGTCACCACCAATCTTACGGGCCGCTTCCAGTATGGTAGTACCGGGAGCCACCTCGACGGTGATGTTGTCTATTGTTACTTTAATATTATTAGGTACTTCAGCCATTTTATTTCACACAAAGAGACAACGATTACAACGAAACAACGAAATATTAATACGTATTTATTATTCTTCTTATTCCATCTTTTAAATATACAACATTAAAATTCAACAACAATCCAAGCTTTAATCCTGTTAGCTTTAAATATGTTTGAACCTGCTTATAATGTACATCTGCAATGGATTCAATGGATTTTAATTCCAGCAACAGTTTATCCTCTAATATTAGATCAGCTCTAAATCCTGCATCCATTTTTACTTCTTCATGCATTAGCGGAATAGGCTTCTGACGTTCTACTTTCAAGTTTGTTTTTACTAACTCATAATTAAAAATCTCTTCATACACACTTTCAAATAAGCCCGGCCCGTACAATTTGTGAATCTTAAATGCGACATCCAACGCAATCTTTGACAGCTCATTCTCTCTTTTTAATTCATCATTCATTTCAACAATTGTCTTTGTTCCTTTGTTAGCCTTCGCTTCTTTGTGTGAAACAAAGATCACACCACCACTTCCAACGGATCAGCGTAATGTGCTAATCCGTAGTTTCCTTTTTGCGCTTCTTCAGGATGCAGGACGTGCCATTCAAATTCATCTCTGAAGTGGCGTATCGCTGCAGCTACGGGCCAGGCTGCTGCATCTCCCAAGGGGCAAATGGTATTACCTTCTATCCGCCTCTGGATGTCCCATAGTAAGTCAATATCCTCTATCCGGCCTTTGCCGTATTCTATATTCTTCAATATTTTATACATCCAGCCGGTACCTTCGCGGCAGGGTGAGCATTGTCCGCAGCTTTCATGATTATAAAAGCGCGCAAGGGTCATTGTATGTCTTACAACACACTGATCTTCGTCCAGAACAATAAAGCCACCGGAGCCTAACATACTACCGGTAGCAAATCCTCCTTCGGACAAGCTCTCATAATTCATCTGGCGTGTATTGCCTTTGGTATCTTTCAGCAGCAGGTTTGCCGGCAATATGGGTACGGAAGATCCGCCCGGGATACAGGCTTTTAACTTTTTCCCGTTGGGAATACCGCCGCAATATTTGTCGCCGTATATAAATTCTTCAACCGTAAGATCAAATGTTATTTCATAGACGCCGGGCTTATTCAGGTTGCCGCAGGCAGAAATCAGCTTGGTGCCGGTAGAACGTCCCACTCCGATCTTGCCGTATTCCTCACCACCCATATTGATAATGGGCACAACAGCGGCCAGGGTTTCCACATTATTGACTACGGTGGGGCGCATCCATAAACCTGCTACAGCCGGGAAGGGAGGTTTAATACGCGGATTACCACGTTTACCTTCCAATGATTCGATCAGCGCTGTCTCTTCGCCGCAGATATAGGCGCCGCCGCCGCGCTGCACGTAAATCTCGCAATCAAAACCGCTGCCTTGTATATTTTTACCTAACCAGCCATTATTTTTGGCCTCTGCTATAGCCTGCTCAAGTATATCGGTAATCCAGGCGTATTCGCCACGGATATAGATATACGTCGCATTGGAGCCGAGGGCATAGGAGGAAACAATTAATCCTTCTATCAGGAGATGGGGTAAAAACTCCATCAGGTAGCGATCTTTAAATGTTCCCGGCTCCGACTCGTCCGCATTACATACCAGGTGGCGGGGCACACCTTCGGGTTTGGCCAAGAAGCTCCATTTCATGCCTGTCGGGAATCCTGCTCCGCCGCGACCACGCAGGCCGCTTTTCTTCACTTCTTCCACTATTTCTTCAGGGCTCATCTTCAATGCCTTTTCCACACTGCGATAGCCGCCGTGCTTCCTGTAGGCATCGTAGTACCTGATCCCTTCTATATGTGCATGTTCTAATAATAATTTCATATTCCTAATTCAACAGGTATGTTAAGCCTATGATATTTCTCTTCAAAAGTTTTTCTATTCTTCCATTCATCTCCCGGACGTTCATCTCAATACTTTCCTATCTAATTTTTCGCCGCCACTCTTAGTTCATCTAATATTTTATCCACTTTCTCAATGGTCAAATGCTCCTTATAAAATTTACCTAACTGCATCATCGGCGCATAACCGCAGGCACCTAAACATTCGGCAGGTTTAAGCGTAAATAACCCATCTGCAGTGGTTTCGCCTTCTTCAATGCCCAGTTTATTTTTAATATGGTCTATAATCTGATCACTGCCGCATAGCATGCAGGGGCCGGTGCGACACACTTCCAACACATATTTGCCTACAGGCTTCATATTAAACATGGTGTAAAAAGTAGCTACTTCGTACACTTCTATAGGCAGTATATTTAGAAGACCGGCCACATAATCCATTACCGGTACGTCGAGCCATCCTCCAAATTCTTCCTGGGCCAGGTGCAGCAAAGGTATCAATGCACTCTTTTGCTTCCCATCGGGATAACGTGCGATGATTTCTTTTGCCTTATCTAATTTGTCCTGAGAAAAAGAAATTGCCATTTATTATTGATTATTTCGCTTCTTTAAAATTTTCTCAAGCATTCCGGCATCTGCCAAATCTTTCAGTCTGCCGCTTGCTTTTTTATTACTTATCAATTCGTTTATGTGAATACACCTTATTGTCTACCTCTGTCCTCTTTTAATTTTGACAATTGCACAGTCCACACCATTTTTCTTTGTATGCTTTATTCCAGATTGCCTTTCTCAAATCCTCAACAATGGCAGCACTTTCTTTCCAACCCGCAGCAGCATAAAGCGCAATTTCCCGCGCTTCTGCTTCTTCAAATGTCCCTTGCCAAACTATTTTTTCCATTTTCAATCCAAAATTATATACGTGTAAGACACATCCGCTAATCGTGCTAATCAGCTAATCCTACGCATCCAGCTCTCCCGCAATAACATTCAACGAACTCAATGCCACTATCGCATCGCTCAACAGGCCACCCGAAACGATTTCGGGGAACGCCTGATAATAAATAAAGCAAGGGCGCCTGAAATGCAAACGATAGGGGCTTCGGCCACCATCACTTATCAAATAGTATCCCAGTTCCCCATTCGCTCCTTCCACAGCATTATACACTTCACCGGCCGGCAGATCCGTTTCACCCATAATGATCTTAAAATGATAGATCAGGGCTTCCATTTTTGAATATACATCCGCTTTCTCCGGCAGGTAAAAATCAGGAGCCTCGGCATGATAAACGGAAGGGTCAAGATCTTTAACTTTTACCAGCGCCTGTTTTATGATGCCCAGGCTTTCCCACATTTCTTTGTTGCGCACAAGGTATCTATCATAAACATCGCCGGTAGTACCTACCGGTATTTCAAATTCAAATTCGTCGTAAGAGGAATAAGGGCTATGCACTCTTACATCGTAATCTACCCCGGATGCACGCAGGTTGGGACCGGTAAAGCTATAGCTGAGCGCCCGTTCGGCAGAAATAGGACCGGCGCCGATACAACGGTCCATAAAGATGCGGTTGCGGTCTAAAAGGTCTTCGAATTCCTTCAGCATGGCCGGGAAACCTTCTATAAAAGCATGGAGCTTTTGCCAGGCTGCCTCCGTAAAGTTGCGCTCAAAGCCGCCGATACGGCCGATATTGGTGGTGAGGCGTGATCCGCAGATCTCCTCGTAAATTTCATAAATCTTTTCCCGCCACTGGAATACATAAGTAAAAGGCGTAAGCGCTCCGGTATCCACCCCGATAACGGAGTTGCAGACTAAGTGATCTGCAATACGTGCCAGCTCCATGATGATTACCCTCAGGTATTGCACGCGCTTAGGGATCTCCATACCTACCAGCTTCTCAATAGTCAGATGCCAGCCGATATTATTAATAGGTGCAGAGCAGTAATTCAACCTGTCGGTAAGGGGGGTGATCTGGTAATATGGCCTGCGTTCGGCAATCTTTTCAAATGCCCGGTGTATATATCCTATTGTGGGGACGGTGCTCAATACGCGTTCCCCGTCAATCTCCATAATATTCTGAAAAACGCCGTGGGTAGCAGGGTGGGTAGGTCCTACATTAATCGTGGTCGTTTCTTTCTCAAGCGATTCTTCAGCTAATTTTAAATGATGTTCATTCATAACAAAGGCCTTTTCAGGCATTTTACTTCTAACTAATGACCTCTATCCTCTTCCAAACATTTCATCATCTTTATCCCTTCTGGTCGGATCTTCCATGGGGTATTCCTTTCTCATGGGGAAATAGTCCATTTCATCGACATTCAGAATACGGGTTAAGTTAGGATGTCCTATAAAGTTAACGCCATAGAAATCATAGGTTTCACGCTCCATCCAGTTGGCCCCGGCAAAAAGCGGCGCTAAGCTGAACACATCGGGTTGGCTTACGGGTACATAGGTCTTCATGCGGATACGCACATTATCTACCAGGTTATGGAAGTGGTAGACCACACAAAGCTCTTCCCCCACCCTGTCCGGGTAATGCACAGCCGTGATATCGGTCAGGAAGCGAAACTGTAACTGCTCATCATGGAAGATGGCGTTTGCTATCTCCAGGTTACGATCAGGCGGCACACGAAAAGTGAGCATACCATAGGATTCTTCCCACTCGCTCAGCTCCGGGAACCGTTCAGATAATAATTGTTTTATTTCTTGGTTGGTCATTTTTCTCGTTTAAAGAATTTGATCCGGTCTGTTTGTCATCGGCAAAGGCTGATTGTTATTGTATGCCGTACTCGTTAAGTAATCCTTTATACTGGTCGCTATGACGGCGCCGCAGGCTTTCGTTTTTTACTATTTCCTGGAGCTTCAGTATGCCGTCTAATATACCTTCCGGCCTGGGCGGGCAACCAGGCACATACACATCTACAGGAATAACCTGATCTATGCCCTGCAATACAGAATAGGAATCGAATATACCACCGCTACTGGCGCATGCGCCAATAGCTATTACCCAGCGTGGCTCAGCCATCTGGAGGTAGACCTGCCTTAATATAGGCGCCATTTTCTTGGCTATGGTTCCTGCCACCAACAGCATATCACATTGACGGGGTGTGAAGCCCATCCGCTCCGAACCAAAGCGTGCCAAGTCATAGTTAGCGCCCATGGTAGCCATAAATTCTATTCCGCAACAGGATGTGGCAAATGGCAAAGGCCAGAGGGAATTAGCTCTGGCCAGACCTATAACCTTATCAAACTTAGTAGCCATAAAGCCTTCTCCCTGATAGCCATCGGGGATGGGGGCAAAGGTTACTTTTTTATTTTCATTATACTGAACCGGACGTGCCATATCTTTTAAGTTTTTCCATATTTACTGCCGGTGCCCTTTCTTATTTGTTCTGCCCGGTAGTAAAATTCATTTTACCTGTATCTACTGCCTCGTACAGCATCTATCATCTTATATGGTAATCGTTTTCTGGTTTTAATCTTCCCACTTCAGGGCTCCTTTCTTTATAATATAATAGAACCCGCAGAAGAAGAATGCTACAAATAAAAGCACGGCATAAAAACCTTCCTTACCTAACTCCCTGAAATTAACGGCATAGGGATAAAAAAAGATGATCTCTACGTCAAACAGAACAAACAGGATAGCTACAAGGAAGTACTTTACTGCCATGGGCTTTCTCGCATTGCCAATGGACGGTATACCGCTTTCGAAGTTGATCAGCTTATCTTTAGTACGTCGTTTAGGGCCTAACAGCTGCGAAGCGATCATCATAATAGCCACAAAACCAATTGCAAGCAATAGCTGCAACACCACCGGCATAAAGCTACCGGGTGTAGTAGCCGTTTCTGCAGCCAGAAAAACTGAGTTCATATTTACCGTTGTATGATTTTATTGTACCAACATACAAAAGTAGGGCATGTTGCATGATTTTACAAAATAATGACAATAAAAATAAGGATACCCTAAAATCAAAAGGCCCGTATGGATATGCATACAGGCCTTCTTTGAAAAAGAACTTATTATTAATTAACAACAGGTAAAATAGAGTATTTTTTATAATACTCATTCATCTGTTGATAGAATGAGGTGGGATATTCCAGCTTTACGTCTGTGATTTTATCTCCTTCCATAACGGGTACAAGACGGGGTTGGATAAATCCTTTGTAGGCTTTAAGGTTAAGTTTGGCATAGCGCTCCAATACTTCCTTATGCAGTTCCTGGTTCACATTCACGCCGTAGGTTTCTACCAGGTTCTTACCGGCATCGAAATCACCTTCGGATTTGATCCGCTGAATTTCCCTTAATAATTCGCCGAAGAGAATGCGCAGCTTATCATAGTCGTTAATCTGCACATATGTTTTGCCGTCTTTTTTAATAAACTCAACGACATTATCTTTTTTCCCTTTTTCGTATACCCAATAGGCATTCAGTGCACGGTTACGCATGTGGGCTTCTTCAATTTTATCGCCCGGCTTAATGCGGGTAAGCTGTGTCATCAGGCCATTCATCATATAGCTGTCGTACTCCGCTTTACCTACTTCCAGAGAAGGCATCACCTTGATCTCCACTAATTTGGGATCTAATATATAATATAAGGCAACCAGGTCGGCACGAGCTTCTTCCAGGCAGGAAGCATAGTTTTTAAGGGTTTTATCCGGGGTCCCGATGCCGGGGTTGATCTGGCCTGAAGCATGGCCGATACATTCATGCATATCGGTGTGCAGGTCGCTGGCCAAGTTGCCGTATTCTTTCATCCGCTTTAATTTTTCCGGATCGGCAACAAATTCATCGAGCATACCGCTGCCGGCGCTTGATTCGTTGTAGGCATGAACGATATTGCTGAGCGAAACGGATTTAGAGCCGTGCTCTTTTCTTAACCAGTCTGAGTTAGGCAGGTTAATGCCTATGGGCGTGCTGGGTGCGGCATCGCCCGACTCTACAATAACGGTGATGGCTTTGGCGGTAATGCCTTTTACAGTTTTCTTTTTATGTTCCGGCAATAATGGAGAATTATCTTCAAACCATTGTGCTTCTTTAGCAATGGCGGAAATACGTTTGGTCGTTTCTAAGTCTTTAAGTGATAAAACACTTTCGTAGCTGCCTTTCTTCCCGATCGGGTCGTTATATACTTCAATAAAACCATGAGAGATGTCGATCCGGCTGGCCGTATCGTTTACCCAGGCAATGTTGTACTCATCCCATTTATGGAGGTCTCCGGTTTTATAATATTCGGCAAGCAGGGTCAGTGCTTTTTTCTGTTGATCATTTTCGGCAACGGTAGCTGCTTTTTCCAGCCAGTACACCATTTTCTCGATGGCAGCGGTGTACATGCCGCCTACTTTCCAGGTTTTCTCCACAATAGCACCGTTCTCTTTCATCAACTTGCTGTTCAGTCCCCACTCCGGCTCCTGGTCGCTATGCGGGAATTTAGACGCATCTCCGTAAAAGGCTTCTACTTCTTTCTGGGTAACGCCTTCGTAGAAATTCACTGAAGAGTTGACGATATTATCAATACCGGCTCTCAGGTCAACCATTTTGGGTTGGAAATTGGGGTCAAAAATGACTGGCTTTATCCGGATCAGCAGGTCATCAACTGCTTCTCCTTCTGCCAGGGGTAATTGCGATACGTCGCTGTTCTTAACTGCTTCGGAAAAATATTCGAAAGAACATTCGGGAGTGAACTTATCTTTTGAGTAATGGTGATGGTTACCGTTGCTGAACCAGAAACGGCCGGCGTATACCTCCAGCTTTTTCCAGTCATCTGTTGTTTTATCGCCTTTGTAGGTATCGTAGACCACATCCAATACCCTGCGTATCGTTAATCCGTATTTATTGGCCTGGTCATAATATACGTCGCGGCCGGCCAGCGCTGCTTCATATAAGTAGTAGGCCAGTGTTTTTTGCTGGAGGCTCAACTCATCCCAGCCGGGCACCTGGTAGCGCAATAGCTGCAGGTCGGCAAACGATTCTGCGTTAACCTGAAAGTTAGGGTCGTATCCCGATGCTTCTTTTGCGGGAGAATCTTTCTCTGTGCCATTGTTTCCGGTACAGGCCGAAAAGAATAACGTTCCGGATAGCAACATAACTCCTAAGTGTGTTTTTTTCATTTGAAAAAATTATTTATTATTTTATTTTAAAAAGACGGGTGCAGCCGCCTGGTAAAGGATGGTGCTCTTTCATTTTTCAACGGATGGCTGCATATATACTAATATGAACCTGTCTTAAAACAATTAAGCGATAAAAGTAGGGAAAATAGGAGTAAATCAATTTTGGGGGGAGTTGATTCCCCCTTTTGGGGGGAGTGGGTTTGTCTTTTGGGGGACATTGGTGACTCGGAGGACATTTTCAGACAAATGCGGCCTGAGTCCCATTGTCTGCCGAAAGGAGATATTGCATTTTAGCAATGACAACAAATAGCATCATATCTTTGTAAACGACGAAGCATGTGACGTTGACTATATTGACTATCATTACAATATTATTATGAACATGTATAATCCGGCACATCCGGGCGAGTTGATCCGGGAAACGATTGAAGGTCTCCGGGAAGAAACGGGGCAAAAATTAACTATTGAAGAAGTGGCCAAAGGTTTAGAAACTACGAGAACAAATTTATCACGCCTAATAAACGGGAAACAGTCTGTAACTTCGGAAATGGCGATTAAGCTGGCTGCGGGTTTCAATAATACGACTCCGGAGTTTTGGCTTCGGGCACAGGAAAACTATGACCTTTTCCACGCCCGCCAGGTGGTTAATACTAAAAGGATCAGGGTGTTCTGGCCTTATGCTGCTACTTATTAAAAACGTATTATTTCT
>JBEBVI010000085.1:0-13010 GCA_040392805.1 Taibaiella helva | reverse complement strand
TACATGCTTTAATGCAGGGAAATAATTGTTGTTTGGATGGCACATTTTTATGCAGCGTATAGTATAGTAATGCCGACGAAATAACTTCCCGACCTGTACTGAGCTGCGTCGAAGTAATTACCGTCATACCGACCGGAACAAAAGACACGAAACGGAGTGGAGTCTCTTTTGTGTAGTGGAGGTATCTCCCAAGTATAGGAACGCTTCTACCATAGTAAATGAGAAGATGTCTCCACTCAGTCAGCGCTGCGGTACAATGTTGCCAAGGAATGTATTTCGAATCCGGATCTTTAAATCGGGAAGTTATTTTGACACGGTTACTTAGCTGATTATTCCGGTTTTCAGTGCTTTACTTACCATAGCCGCTGTATTATTTACGTCCAGCTTCAGCAAGAGAGTTAAGCGGTAATGTCTTATCGTATTCTGGCTGAGGAAAAGGGTTTCAGCTATCTTTTGATCTGTGAAGCCATTGGCAATCATTTGTAAGACCTGTTTTTCTCTTGCCGTAAGGGTAGATTTTCCTGCGAGTACCTTGGCTGATTTTAAGGGTGATTTTTCCAGTGCGGCTTTGATCTGCCGGTCGATAAAGCGCTCTCCATTGTGTACTGCATGGATGGCCTCTATCAGTACTTCTTCTTCCGTTGTTTTCAGGAAATAACCGTGAACGCCTATCCAGTGCATCTTGGATATATACATGGAGCTGTCGAAGTTAGTGAGTATCAGTATCTTCATATCCGGAAATTCCTCCAGTAGCCGGGGCGCCAGCTCATCGCCCGGTATGTCGGGCAATTGTATGTCAAGCAGGAGCACATCAGGCTGATTGCTGTTAAGCCCTGCCAGCAGCTCTTTCCCGTTTTTGTACTCCGCCAGCACCTGTATATTGTCCTGTTCCGATAAGATGGCCTTAAAGCCCTTTACTACCAAAGGGTGATCGTCTACTATAGCTACCCTGATCCTGTTCTGTACGGTATCCATTTTATGCAAGTGTTACGGATAAAAATTTTTCTATGTTAAAAGCGATACGTACCGTGGTACTTTCCCCCGGGGCTGTATCTATGTCCATTTCCCCGTGCAGCGCGTGTACTCTGTATCTGAGATTGTCCAGGCCATAACCTTCAGAAGAGGTACGGTCGAAGCCGGTTCCATTATCTTCTACTGTAAGGGTAAGTTCTCCGTTATGTTGTAGTAGCTGGATCTCTATATTACTGGCCCGGGCGTGCTTGAGCACGTTTTGTACCAGTTCCTGCACGATACGGTATAAGATGAGCTCGGCAGGCTTTTCCATAGGAGGTATGGGGTAGGGAATATGAAGATGGATACGGATATCGCCATTACGGTTAATGCTTTCTAAATAATGCGCCAGTGCTTCCGGTAAAGTTAAACGTGTTAATATATCCGGTAATAAATTATGAGCCGTAGTTCTTACTTCCGAACTGGTGTCCTGCAGCATGTCTATTACATCATATATCTGGTGCAGTAAAGCGGGATCGGGATTGTTTTTCTTCAGGTTGTTCACTTTCAGCTTGAGCGCTGCCAGCATACCGCCCACACCATCATGCAGCTCCCTCGATAATCTTTTGCGTTCCTGCTCTTCTCCTTCCATCATGGCCCGTAGCGCTGTTATTTCTTTTTCTTTTTCAGCCAGTATTTTCTTTTTCCGGTAGCTGCGGTACAGGTAAAGGGTAATCATGAGCAATATAATCGTACCTAAAGAGATGGATACGATAAGCAGGTTTTTCTGTGCCAGATCTTTTTCAGCATGACTGATCTTTAAGTTCTTTAATGCAATCTCTTTGTTTTTTTCTGATACGCGATAGCGAACTTCCAGTTCGCTGGCTCTATCGGATGACTTTTCTTTGGCCTGGACGCTCTCTAAACTGTGAGCCAGTAAGTGCATATTATATGCTTTTTTATAATGGTGGGTTAAAGCATACACTGAGCTCAGCCGGTGTAAAAGGTGCATGCTGTCGCCTACTCCATTCTTCCCTGTAAAAAGCGCTTTTTCGTATGCTTTTCTCGCCATATCATATTTACCGGACGCTAAGTATGCGTCTCCCCTTGTCTTATCTATCCGGCATCGTCCGATGTTGAGGTTGGGATCCGTAATGGGTATTTTTTCCGCTTCTTCAAGAGTAATCAGTGCAGCATCAAATTGATTCATATCATTTTGCAACTCCGCTTTATACACCAGTGCAAAGCGTCGCATCTGGTCCAGTTTATGTATGCGGGTAATAAGTATAGCGCTGTCAATAGATACCTTGCTTTTCTGGTAATTCTCCTTTCCTCGGTATAAGTGGCTTTTTCCCATATATGCATTACAAACTGTACTGTATCTTTTGTATTGATAACCGGAGGTGATGGCCAGATCAAGATAACGGATAGATTTATCCGGTAGTGATAATATATTCAACATATCTGCAATGCGGAGGTAGATTTTAGGTTTGTCCCTGGCATTTTCTTTGGTGATAAAATTTAAAGCCTTAAAGTAAGTGTTGAGAGCTGCATTATGCTGGCTAAGGTTTTCTAATGCCCGGGCTTTGTGAAAATAGACATAGAATATCAGGTATTGATTCTTATCGGGATCTGTAATTTTTAGCAGGCTGTCTGCAAGGGTGATGGTGTTCTGGTAACTTTGAGCTCCGAGTTGTTTCTGCATCAGCCTGGCCAAGCTTTCCTGCATGCCGCGTATAAAACCCATACGCTTACTTTGCTGAAACAAGGTATTGAGCAAATGTTGCGCACTATCCGTGTAGCTATCGGCAATAGTCACAGCTAGCTTAATCTGCTCCATTATCTTTCCGCTGTCTGCTAAAGTGGATATACGGATTTGCTCCGGCTGGCCATGTAGGTTGAAATGAGGTGCACACCATGCAAAAGCAAGCAATAAGCAGGATAGAAGTTTTTTTAATTTGCAGTTATGCATTTTGCAGCGGAGATCGTTTATATTTATGCCTAAGCTATAGAAAATAATCCGGAAATAACAGGAAAGGATATAATACATTTGTTAATAATGATTATTAGAGCTTTATATATGTACTTTTTAAAAACCCTCTTTTTATCCCTCTTTTTTAAAGGCTTTGAAGTTTACCTTTGAGAAAGAAATTCAGAATAAAACGTACTATTTCTCAAAGATTAATATTGAATACATTAAATTTAGTAGATATGTGTAAAAAAACTTACTTTTTTTGTTTTGTTTTTATTTTAACGATACATAATTTACTTGCCCAACCATATTATAATCAAAGGCAAGATTTTCTTAACGCAAATAGTGTATGGATATTTCCAGATTCTAGTGGAATTGATTTTAAAAAAATCGTAAAACCTATCACTTCTCATTGTGCAAATGTTCTTGGAAGGCCAATTGGCGAGTGTGTAGCTTCTGTCTGCCACCCTTCAACAGGAGAGCTCCTTTTCTATTCGAATGGAAGAGAATGTTGGGCCGCAGATGGAAAGCTGATGCCAAATGGAAATGCTTTATTGGGGAATG
The DNA here is from genome assembly GCA_040392805.1 of Taibaiella helva. Classification (GTDB taxonomy): domain Bacteria; phylum Bacteroidota; class Bacteroidia; order Chitinophagales; family Chitinophagaceae; genus Taibaiella; species Taibaiella helvus_B. Next base: position 9,523 of record JBEBVI010000085.1, on the reverse strand, counting down.
GTAAAGCTTTAACAACAGCACAGGGCGTTTTATCTATTCCTGTATTGGGTAAAGACAACCAATATTATCTATTTTCGATGACTGCGAATGAAGTTATACAAGAAGGCGGTTTGCGAGGATCTCTGTTTTATAGTGTGATTGATATGAGTCTTAATGGTGGTAAGGGAGATATTGTCGCTGGGAAAAAAAACTTATTATTGGATACAGTTCCGTTAAGTGAAGCCATGATAGCTATACCCGGGGATAACTGCGACATTTGGCTGTTAGTTCACCACTTCTCCATGCCCATGTATAGAGCTTTTCATATTACAAAGGAAGGCGTCAGTTTATTACCTGTCACCTCTTCTACCATTCCCTCTATCGGAAGTTTTCCTGGATTATTGGGGAATCAATATGGATATTTTGCGGGTAGTTTAGCTGTTTCCCCCAACCGCAAGTTTGTGGCAATGAATACAACCATTTTTGGGCCGCCTCACGGGGGCCTTACGTTAGCAAGATTCGATGCATTGGCGGGTAATGTATATGATGAAATACAAATAGGTGCTGTAATTCCTGTGAGTGGCGCATATGTTGCATTTTCTCCAGATAATAGTAAATTATATAGTGGGGAAGGAAGTTTTTTAGTTCAATATGACATTAGTAAATTTGATGTTGCAGCTATTGATGCTTCTCGTTTTGTACTTGGAGCCCCTGCTGTGAATGGATTACGATTGTATAACGATACTATATATGGAGTAATGAGCGGCAATAAATTTATATGTAAAATTGCTGAGCCGAATAAAGTTGGTTCGGCTGCTAGTTTCAATATTTCGGCTATATACGTTGACTCTGGAAATTATAAGGGAAGAGTAATGAACTCAGAGTTTGTGCTTCCATACGTACCCTTACCGGTTCGTAGAATATTGAGTGATACGGTAGTTTGTACCGGATTTGAAGAAGGGATTATCTTAAAACCCGGATTGATTGAAAGAGACTTTAAGTATACATGGGACAATGCAAGCTCTGATAGTTTAGTCAAAGTATTCAAAAGAGGTAGATATTGGGTTACATACGGAAACGGTTGCTACGAATATTCAGATACTTTTATAATAGGAGGAGGAGATATTGTAAAACCTGTTATTCGTGTTGAGGAACAAAGGTTAAGTACCGGGGAGGGATATTATAGCTATCAATGGCTCTTAGACGGCAAGATAATACCCGGTGCTATAAGCAACTTTTATGATGTATTGGTTAATGGTAATTATCAAGTTGTTATTTCCAATGAATACGGTTGCTCAGATACTTCAGATATGTATAGTGTAACTAATGTATCTATAAATGAGTTGACGATATTAAATCAAATTTTGATCTACCCTAATCCGGCTAACGATAAGATCCAAATCAACAGTCCGGTCTTAATAGACGCAACGCTTATAACCCCAGATGGGAAAATAATACAGCAGGTAAAAAATGCTAAAACAATATTTATACAGAATCTTTCCCTAGGTATTTATTTTATACGTATTGATGATAAAGAGGGAAATTGGATTAAAACGGAAAAACTTATTAAGGCAAAGTAGAAGAGATATATTGAGTGTAGGGCCAATTGTAAAGGGGGAGGGATAATTTGAAATACTTTGTAAATTAAAATATGTATAAATTTCATAACGTATGTGTGGTGCTCATTCTATTACTTGCGTTGATTATATTTTTGTTTCCTATACAAAATTATGGTCAGCACGAAAATGTATGGATATTTAATGGTGGTGATGTTAATGGTATTGATTTTAATACAGGTCAACCCAAATTGTTTAAAAGTGCTATATCTGGGGGAGAAGCACAGGCTATGTACTGTGATGAAAATGGGAAACTACTTTTTTACACCAATGGGGATTATGTTTGGGATCAAGGACATCAAATAATGAATAACGGCAATAATATATGGGGGTTACCCGATTTGGCTAATCCTACAAAGAGTTCACATCAAGGTACTGTTATTGTACCTATTCCAGGAGATAAAGATCGATTTTATATATTTTCTGTAATTTCTTCAACGGGCGGCGGAGGAATATATAGCGGTAATATCTATTATAATATTATTGATATGGCTTTGAATAATGCTAGAGGGGATATTGTTACTCATAAGGGCATTTTCTTGGGGGCGGGTTATATGGAGGGTATTACTGCGATAGCCGGTAATCATTGTAATATTTGGCTACTAGCAAGAACCTTTTTAGGGGGAAGTCTACATGCCTTTAATATCACAGATTCCGGCGTAGTAACTAAGCCTGTTATTTCAGAAATAAAGCAAGCAAGTAGTGTTAGTGGAAGTATCAAAGTTTCAACCGATGGGGAAAAGATTGTGGTTACAGACAATAATTACTATTTGTTGGATTTTAATCGCTATACGGGATTGGCATATAATAGACAAAGTTTATTGCCAAATGCGGTTTTTGGAATGCAGTTTAATATTCCTGAATTTTCGCCCGATGGGTCTAAATTATATGCCCCCAAGCCTGTATTGGCTTCCCTTAGTTTTGATTCTTTGTACCAATATGATCTTACGTTACAAACAGCTGAAAAAATGTATGAAGCAAGAATTGCTATTACTGACGGAGCAAACCAACTAAGGTTAGCGCCCGATGGAAAAATATATTTTACTAGACGAGGTAATATAGATCGGATAAATACGCCAAATTCTAAGGGGATAGCATGTGATCATGAGGAAGCTATTTTCCCTAATAAGCAAATCGGTTTCGGCGGTGGCCCAAATAGAATTGCCATAATAAAAAGAGACACGATTCTATCAGACACAATTGTTTTCGCCCCATGCTTCGCCAACGTCAACCAACTACACATCCACCCCCTCAACGATACCACAGGCTGGGATTACCAATGGAACACCGGAGCTACAACCACAACATTAACAGTAGATACTCCCGGCACCTACTGGATTAACTACCGCACACCACCCTGCAATTTTCATACAGATACATTCCACATAAGTTTCCCCAACGGTGTACTCCCCGATATTCATATAGATACCACTTGTATCAATGCTGCGAACGGCAGGGCCTACACATCTACTTATCCCGGTGATACCGTACGTTATTACTATACCTGGCAGAACGAATCCGGTAGTGTACTTTCCCATACCGATACTTTGAAAAATGTGCCTGCTGGTACTTATAAGCTACGTGTGCAAACAGCCCAATGTGATACCAGCTTATCCTTTTATATCCCTGAAGTGGATTACCGTGTTTCTTTCCAGGCAGATAGTATTGTCTGCCAGGGAAAGGAAACCCTTTTTCAGAATACTTCGGATCATCACTTTACTTCTTTTCAGTGGGACTTTGGAAATGGAGCTTATTCTGAACTTACAGATCCGTTATATAGTTATCCGGTAACGGGTAGATACCTCGTTAAACTAACGGGTAGCGGCACTATCTGTACGGATACCTCCTATCAGTTTATTACTGTTGATTCTTTATTGAACGGCTTCTTCGATATCCGCCGGGAGGAGATCTGTGTTGGTGAAAGTATTACTTTCTATCCTTTCACGCATCGTTCTGTGATGGCATTGGAATGGCTTTTCGGGGATGGAATAACATTCAGCGGCCCTGTGGAGCGTAGTGTACCTCATGCTTATGACCGTTCCGGTATCTTTACCGTTCAGCTTAAGACTCATTTCCGGGCCTGCCCTGCCGATAGCCATATGCGGCAGGTTACCGTTCATCCGGCGCCGGATGTAGACCTGGGTGGCGATACGGCTCTGTGTTTTAACGGGGCATCCATTACCTTATATAATCAATCGGGCAATGAAGGTATGTTGTATTATCTATGGAGCAATGGGGAGACGGCACCGACGATACAGGCCAGGCATGATGGTGCATACTGGCTACAGATTAGGAACACTTTCGGCTGCACGTCTGAAGACGGCATTGTTATCCGGAAAGGTTGCCATATCGATATTCCCAATGCCTTCTCTCCCAATGGAGATGGCTATAACGATTATTTCTTCCCCAGGCCCTTACTGTCCCGTAATGTACACACTTATAAAATGCAGCTATTTGACCGCTGGGGACAATTGCTCTTTGAAACCACCCAACCAAACGGGCGGGGCTGGGATGGCCGGTTTATGGGCAGGGATCAGCCGGAGGGCGTATATGTTTACCGCATAGAAATAGTGTTTGGAGAAGGAGGTAGGGAGTTGTATGAAGGTCATGTGACTTTGTTGAGGTAATGGGGCGGTTTTTAGTAACCGTGTCAAAATAACTTCCCGATTTCGAAGCCTGGGAGATGTCTCCGCTCCGCTATCGCTACGGTCGACATGACGGTACTTACTTCGAAGTGCGTAAAGGGAACCGCTACACCGGGAGATGGGTTGTTTATCCATTAAACACTTAGCAATTACCGTTTCATCAACTTGATGTCGTTTGCCCACAGTGTTCCGCTAAGTTCATTTTTATACCGTATACAGTACAATAGAAATCGTTGTGCCGTTGCCTTCCGTTGTCTCTTCACGTGAAATACCAGGACTGTTAATTATCAAAATACACCGTATTAATAGAAGTTGAAAACAGCAACGAATACAGTATAACAAATACCATACTGGTGAGCAGTGATATGACGATTTTCAGCAGGAGATAGGCAATGCTCTGGAAACTCCATATCTCTATAATATAAAAAGTAGTGTGGTGAAGCGCGAGCAATATGGCCGAATAGGTCAGGAAGGGCGCCCATCCCATTGATTTTATATTGGGCGACATATTCTGGTACTCCTGGCGTTTGGACAGCAGGGCCGACAGCACACGTCCACGGGAGAAAGCCATAAGCACACAGGCGGCGGCATGGATACCTCCGGTATTCTGGAAGGCATCGACGGTTGCACCCAGTACAAAGCCGGACACCAGCATAAACCATACCGGTGTGGATAAGGGCAGCAGCAGGATAAACAGGGGATATATAAAAGGTATGTAAGGAGGTATACCTCCGGGTTGCGACCAGCCGAGCAATGGTAATTTATTCAGCAAAAGCACCTGGATAAGTACCAGTAGCACAAAGCGTATGATATTGCGAAGGTATATGCTCATTGATTAAGTCAAAAATCAAAAAAATTTACTTTTTATTGTTGGCTGCTTCCAGCTTGTTTTTTTCTTCACCTTTTTCGTTACTGACCACATATACATATTGCAGGCTTCTGAAATTGGTGGAAAGTCTCACTTTCAGGTTTTTTACATTGGTTGCTTTAAGTGTGTCGATCTTAGCCACTGTTCCGATCAACACATTCTCAGGAAAGAATGAGTAACCTGTTGTAAATACACTGTCACCCTTTTTTACTTTTATATGCAGCGGTACTTTCTCCGTTATTACATATTCCGGCGATCCCGGGTTCCATATGGTGAAGAGGTTAGCCGTACCATCGGCCAGCTTAGTGCTCACTTTCCTGTCGCTTAGCACCGAAACCACACTGGCAAAATGATCGGATACGTTGGATACCCTGCCTACTATGCCGTTGGCCGTTACTACTGCCATGTCCTTCTCTATCCCGTCTTTTGATCCCCGGTTCAGTGTTATGAAATTCATCCGGTCGTTCGATACCGAATTATTGATCACGCGGGCAGGGATATAATGATAGTCTGCGTACCGTATCACCTTAATCCTTGTTGTAGGTATCAGCTTTATGCCCGTGCTGTCTTTCCGGGCAATGGTTGTATCTGTTTTTACGGTTACCGGTATACGTGCGGTTACCTCCGTAAAGGTATCTATATTACTTACCGCCGACAGCTCATTCCTGAGCCGGGTATTTTCTGCAAGCAGGCTGTCGTTCAGTTTTTTCAGCTGGAAGTAATAAACCACATCGTTCTGCTTTTTGTACAGGTATCCCACAGCGCTGTTTGCAGAGCTGACAATATCCATTCCCTGCATGTTCCTGCTTTTTGATATCATGGAAAAGCACACTATTTCCAGTGCCAGGAAAAGGATAAGGTTCCAATAGCGACGTATGAGCAGGAGAAAGTTACGCATAATAGCTTACGGATAAATGAGCACAATAGATAATCCCGCTACCGGTCTTTATTTCATCAGGAAGGTGAACCTGTTGATGTTTTTCAGTGACATACCCGTACCACGCACGACCGCACGCAACGGATCGTCTGCCACATGTACCGGTAATTTTATTTTATGAGATATACGCTTATCCAGCCCGCGCAATAGCGCACCGCCCCCGGTAAGGTACAGTCCGCGGCGATAAATATCGGAAGCCAGCTCCGGCGGCGTACTTTCCAATGCCTTCAGGATGGCTTCTTCTATCTTAAATATGGATTTATCGAGCGCCTCTGCAACTTCCTGGTACGATACCTGTATCTGCTTGGGAATACCGGTTACCAGGTCGCGGCCGTTAACGGCAATATCATCGGGCGGATTATCCAGCTCTTTCAATGCCGAGCCTACGTGTATCTTTATCTGTTCTGCCGTACGCTCACCTATGTTCAGGCTATGGTAGCGGCGCATGGCTTCCATAATGTCGGTTGTAAATTCGTCACCTGCTATACGGATACTCTGATCGCATACGATACCGGCCAGGGAGATCACGGAAATACCTGTGGTACCGCCGCCTATATCAATGATCATGTTCCCGGTAGGCTCTTCCACATCAATGCCTATACCCAGCGCAGCAGCCATTGGTTCGTGGATCATGTAGACCTCTTTGGCTCCCGCTTGCTCGGCGCTGTCCCTTACGGCCCTTTTCTCCACCTCTGTAATGCTGGACGGAATACAGATAACCATACGCCAGCTCGGCGGAAAAAGCGGTTTTTTGGGGTACACCATTTTGATCATTTCCCGCAACATACCCTCGGCTGCGTCAAAGTCTGCGATCACACCATCTTTAAGCGGGCGGATGGTTTTGAGGTTATCGTGGGTTTTTTCGTGCATCATCATCGCCTTTTTACCCACGGCTATAATCTTGTTGGTGATCCTGTCTTTGGCCACGATAGACGGTTCGTCAACCACTACCTGGTCGTTATGTATAATTAAAGTATTTGCAGTACCCAGATCTATCGCAATTTCCTGCGTTAAAAAATTAAACAATCCCATTGTTGTCGGAATTCCGAAATATTATTAATTGTGTGGAAAATCGTATATCGCGTAATAATCATGCAAAAGTGCGAAAAATAAACGGCTTTTAATAAGAGTTTCCCTAAAAAAAGTATAATTATGAAAAGTGTGGATAAAGTACCTGTTTCCAGGCATTTTCGTTTGCCAGGTGCGTAATGGATAACAGGTAGGTTAGTAGTATCTAAATATGGTTAAATAAAATAATAACATGATAAGGCGGAGCTTTTTACTGAAACGACTAATAATATGTTTTGCTCCTGCCGGTAGTGTCCGCCAGCTATGTAACTGTGTCAAAATAACTTCCACGTTTCCAAGTCTGGGAGATGCCTCCACGCTGGTCGGTATGACGGTACTTACTTCGGCACAGCTCAGTACAAGTGAGGAAGTTATTTTGATTATTATACTATTTTAAAAAGGGGATAATAAATTATCAGAGTTATTCAATGTGTCCGTTAACCACTACCGGCTATGAATCGGGATTTGCCTTTACTAATCCCATCTGAATCGCTATTTTCACCAGTCCTACGACATTTTTGGCTTCCAGCTTCTGGCAAAGGTTAAAATAATGGTTTTGTACCGTACGAAGGCTTAAGCACAGCTTATCGGCAATTTCCCTGTTGCTGTATTCCTGGGTTATCAATTGCAGCACTTCCATCTCCCGCGTAGAAAGTCTGGACAGGCTTGGAGGTTTGGCAGGTACGTCTGATTTTTTTTTGAATTGCAACATATTGTCCATCATTTCTTTCAGCAGCAATGGCTCTATATACTGCCTGCCTTCATATACTTCGTAGATAGCATGCAGCAGTTTTTTCTGGTCCGTATTTTTCAGGAGGTATCCTTTGCAACCGGCACGTGTCATAGCTTTTACATGGCTGGGCGCATCCAGGCTTGTAATTGCAATGATCTTTATATCCGGATATTGCCGGGTAATATCAGCTGTCAGTTCCGATCCTTTAGAATCAGGTAACAGGATGTCCAGTAACAGAATGTCAGGTTGTTTGTTTTTTAGCCCGTTCAGTAGTGAGTCTGCACTTTCATAAGTAGCTGTTACTTCAATGTTTTTGTCCACAAGCAACATATTTTTGATACCATTAATAGCTAATGGATGGTCATCAGTTATAGCTAAAGTGATGGACATATTGTTTTATTAAATGATAGAAGATAAAGTTGTTGCCGACAAATGAGCCTGACAAATGTAAAAAAAATGAAAGACTTTTTGTTTAAGGATTACAGGCAAAATACTTCCTGATAGAGATACGATACCGAAGTAAAAAATGATTAAAAAGTCCTCCTGCGCTACAGAGCTGTCCTTTAAGTAATGCTTTCACAACTACCGGCCTGTTTTTCAAACTCCAGATAGGCAATAGTACCTTTCCCGGGGTTGCGTTGTAAATCAAAATATCCGTTCAATGCTTTTACTCGGGCGCGGATACTTCTTAATCCCATACCGGAAATTACCGTAGCATCTGTAGAGTCAAAGCCTTTTCCGTTATCCTCAACGGTAATATTCAACTGACTTTCATTATAACTCAGTTGTACCAGCACATGTGTAGCTTCGGCATGTTTCAGTACATTTTGTACCAGTTCCTGGATGATGCGGTAGACAGAAAGCTCAAAATCAGGATCCAGGCGGGGAAGGTCGCCATAGTGCTGAAAATCGATTTCCGGGCCTGCATGCTGCATCAGTGTTTTGCAAAAATAAAAAGTAGCTTCTGCCAGACCGTCTTCTAACAGCATATCCGGCATTAACCTGTGCGCTGTCTTACGCAGCTCTTTGGTGGCTTCGTCCAGCGATTCGATAATGTCGTTGTAGTCCCGGGATGAGGCCAGGCTGATATGTTTATTCGGTAGTGTGCTCAGGTTCATTTTTACGGCAGAAAACCGGATGACAATACCGTCGTGAAGCTCATGCGCCAGCCGGGTCCTTTCCTTCTCTTCGCCTTCCATGATGGATTGAAGCTGGATGAGCTCCTGCTTTAAAGCCTGCCTGCGACGGATATTGTATATAACAATGCCACCGGAAATGACCAGTAAGATCAGGGATACGCTAATGCCGCCGATCCACAGATTCCTGTTTTTTATTTTAGCCTGTTGCCGGGTGAGCATTAATTCCTTCCTGGTAAGCTCCCCGTCTTTTTCCGATAGCTGGTATTTAACCTCCATTTCCCGGATCTGCTTCATTTTTTCTTTATTGATACTGCTATCGCGCAGGTCGGAATACAATTTCTGATACTGGTAAGCGTTTGCATCTTCACCTATGTTATGATACGCTTCGGCCATATTAGAATAAATTAATCCTTGCGGCTCCCATCCCAGTTTTTTTATTGTATCCAGGGCAACGGTAAGGTGATTTATTGCTTTTTTATTGTCGAAGTTGTTTAAACTTATTTGTGAAATGCATAAGTCCCAGGAATTACTGATTTTT
>JBEBVI010000084.1:0-13058 GCA_040392805.1 Taibaiella helva | reverse complement strand
TAAGCGAGATTTTTGGTTAGCTTTAGATCAATAAGCTTATCGAACTCACGTTATTTTACCGGGTAGATTTCTTTCAACCATTTGAGATTTTTTGCCGAAATGTGGCTTTAATCAAAAGAACATAGCATTTTCTCGTCTGCAACCAATATCCTGTAGCGGTTCAAAAGATAATTGTCAGTAGTATCTGGGCTAAACCGGTATCGTGGAATAGTAATAACTTTATGGTGCTTTCCGAAAGTACTTCCATTATTTCATCAATGGTTTCGCTGCCGGATTTTAACCGTTTTCTACCTCGTAAGGTGTAAAATACTTCTTTGAGCGATGTGCCAAGATTTAATCGAAATTGTTTTGAAATTTTAGTATAACGTGCCTACACGAGCAAGGTAAAACGGGCGCCTGCCCCGGCATCCGGCTCAAACTGTATCCTGCATTGTATTGCTTTGGCCAAATCCCTTATGAGGTGCAGCCCCAATCCATGCCGGGCGCCTACCACCGCATGCTCATTGTAGAGAGCGTCCAACTGTTCTTTGTGGACCCCGGGGCCATTATCTGTAATGGTTAATACTACCCGGCTGCCATTTTGAGCTGCTTTCCATTCAATGGATGGATCTTTTGTGTTCATCAACGCTTTCACCGCATTTGCAGTAAGGTTATACATAATGGTTTTCAGGTAATCTTCATCGGTGCTTACCGATAGTTTTTTCGGGTTAAAAAAAGACAGCCGGATGTTACTGGTTTGGGGTATTTGTTTGCGGATATAATCAAAAAGATCCGCTACGTCAACCCGTTTTTTTTGTGGAGTAAAATGCTCCATCTGGCTTTTACTCCACAGCAGCATAGTTTCCATGGTTTCCAGCAGGTTCTCCGCCGATTCGGTCAATTGTTTTTGATGCTGCGTCACCCGCTCTTTATCCAACAGCTCCGGCGCTTCTTTCTGCAGATGCAGGAAATTGATAAGATTGGCAAGAGGACTACGCAGATCATGACTGAGGATACCAAAGAATTTTGTTTTTACTTTATTGGCTTCGTCCAGCTCACTATTGAGCATAAGCAGTGTGGTATTGGTTTTACGGCGGGCCTGGTTCTGGTAAAACAGTAGTCCGCCAATGACAAAAAGCAGTATAGAACCTGATATTAAAGCTATACGTGTGCGCCTGGCATTACTTAATGCCAGGGTATTAATTTTTATTTGTTTATCGCGGGCTTCTATTGCTCCCTGACTTTCCACGTAAGCTAATTTGTTTTTGTTTTCCTGCGAGTAAACAGAATCTTTCAGGGTAGAAAATTTTGTATAGTACACTAATGCCTCTTTATAATAACCACGATCCTTCAATAATTCTGAGTAAGATTTATAGAGGTCTATCAATGGCTCCCGATAGTTATTTTTTTCAAGCAGGTCAATCCCTTTTTTCAGATACTGGTCGGATAGCATTGCCAGTTGTGCCCGGCTAAGATTAAGGGTATCGGGTATCAGAGCAGGTTGTTTCCACATTTTATAGTATGCAGCGCCTTTGTTGGCGATATTACTTAAAGCATATAGGGTATTTTCTGCACCTACAGAAGCCCATGCTTTGTCTGAAAGATTTATATAATGCAATTGTATTGCCGGGTTTTCAGGATAGCAAGCTACCATACTTGATAGTATTTTTGCCTTTCCGGTAGTATAGTTGGCGGTGTCGTATGATTTTATTGCGTCCTCAAAAGCTGCAATCGCCCGGGGATAATTTTGCTGTTTCACATAATTATAGCCAATGATTTCCAATATGGTGCCTGTATAATAATGGTCTTTTAGTTTTCTAGCAACGGATAATGCTTTATTGGCATACTGTGTTGTTTTATTGTAATCGCCCTGGGCTGCAAAAAGAATAGCGGCATAGTAATTACCTAAAGCAATATTGCCTTCAAAACCATGTTCTGTCGATAACCTGATGCCTTCAAAATAATATTCAGCCGCTTTTACATAATCACCTTCGTGCTGATATATATTGCCCAGGTTGTATAAACTCAGTACCTGGCCCTCGAAATCATGCACAGCTCTACTTTCTTTAAGCGATTGCAGTAAATACGGTTCCGCAGTTTTCCTTTCACCCGCTTCAGTATACATCGCTCCCAAATATCTTGCCGATACAGCAATGCCTTTGCTCCATTTCGTTTTTTCGGAAAGTATAAGCGCTTGCTTAGCGTACATCTGCGCCTGCTTTAGATCTACTCCTGCATAAGTAAAGGCTATTTCGTTCAGCAGATTAATCTTGGTTGTATCATGCTTCACACTGGCTAAATCCTGCCATAGCGAATCAATAATCTTTTGGCTCTGATCCCGCGCAACACTTATCAGGTGCAGAAAAATGAAACTTAAAGCAATAACATATCTCATCTTTCATCCGTAGTTTAGTTCAATTGTTGGCCCCTACATAGGTGATGCTTTCATCAGCCCATTAATTGCCGGACACTTTCCCTATAGCTCCTTCCCACCGGAATTTTAATATCATTAATCGACACATCCTGCACTGTTATGGCATCAATAAAATCTTTCTGCACGGCAAAGCTGCGATGTATACGGATAAAGCTTTGAAAAGCGTTGTCTTTTAACAAATTGCCTAATGAAGAAAACACGCAATATTTTTTCTCCCTTGTTACAATGCGCGTATAATCTTTCAGCGCCTCTAAGTATAAAATATCATTACGCATTATTTTGATATGCTTTTTTCCATCCTTGATAAATATGGTATCTCCGTTAAGCCTGTGGTCAAATAAGACAGACTTCCTGCAAAGGCCGAGATATGCCTGCAGTCGCTCCATAGCTGCGGCAAATCGCTCCCCCTTAACCGGTTTTACCAGGAAGTCGAGGGCAGCCAGCTCAAAGCTTTCCACTGCATAGTCGGGATACGAGGTAATGAAAATACAGACATCTGCCTGCATAAGCCGCCGCCGCATTTCCAGGCCGCTCAGGCCCTCCATATCCACATCCAGTAGCAAAACCTGTGGGCGTGTACGGTCAATTTCAGCCAGAGCGGATTCAGCACTTTCATATACGCCTTCCACAGAAAGAAAAGGATATTTTTTTACGAAAGACAACGTCATCAGTCGGTCAAGCTCATTGTCGTCCACTATAATACAACGATATGTATTGGTTAAATGCATAGCTGCTTCAAATCTACAAAAATAATTCTGTAGTTTCCGGACTACGATTTGTTATGATTTAATGATGTCTGTGCTGCTTCATTCATTATTTCTGCTGTTCGTCTATTTTTCCCGTCGTTCGTCTATTGACGCTTTTTTCCACTTTATAAAGAAGATATTTTCGGATCGTGAAAATTGACTGATAAGGCCATTAAAATGAGAAAAAATGCAAAACCGTATCTGGCGCTCTTGTGCATCCTGCTTGCAGTAATATTATTGGTAGCAGCGCTTTTTTACTGAGCTGAAAATGTCTGAGTGGATGATGTAATCGAGAACATAGCAAAAGAAGAACACCTATTATTGTCATACTAAAAAGAAATTGTACCATTAACGAATAAATTGATAAGAAACGATTTTATTCATTTAATAAACCGAATTTAAAACCAGCAAAAACAATTAATTATGAAAAAAATAGTATTACTATCAGGAAGCCTTACACTCATAAGCACCAGCGCTATGGCACAACCTGCTATCGACTGGCTGAAATGCTATGGCGGCAGCGGAAATGAAGGCGTTCAGGATGTCATTGTTGCCAGCGATGGCGACTACGTGTTTACCGGGAATTCCTCTTCCGTAAACGGCGATATACCTTCCGGAGCCAATCTTGGTGATCGGGATATATGGACGGTAAAGATAAACAAAGCCAATGGAGCCATCATCTGGCAGAATAATGCCGGCGGTGAGGGTTCGGATGTAGGAAATGTCGTATTAGAAGAAAGCGACTACATTTATTCCCTCGGGAGCTCCTATTCTAATACGGCACCTGTTCCTACTGTGGGAGGAACTGACCTTGCCCTGGTCGTTTTGGATAAAACCATCGGAAGTTTTAATACATACTATGGATTTGGAGGTACTGACCACGATCAAATAAATGCTGCCCGGTTTGCCGGATCCAAGCCGATTGTTGCAGGTCGATCCCAATCTAATGATGGATTTTTTCCTTCCAATAATGGTACAGCTGATGCTTTTGTAATTAACCTTACTGATGGCTGGAAACCCATATTAGGCGGAAGTGACCAGGATGGATTTGAAGGTATGGATATAGATGCCCTAGGCAATATCGTAGCCTGCGGATACAGCCATTCCGGTAACGGAGATATTACCGGGGCCAAAGGCGGAAGTGACGGATTTGTTGTAAAGCTGGATCCTGCGGGTAGCGTGCTGTGGAAGAAAAATTTTGGAGGCACGGCAGATGAAGGCTGCAATGCCATTGTAGCGGTGCCGGATGGCGGCTATGTATTTGTAGGCTACACCCAATCTGCACTCGGCGATGTGGGCACACCCAAAGGTGATGCGGACTTCTGGATAGTAAAGCTCAATACAAACGGCAATATTGTGTGGAAAAACAGTTTTGGCGGCTCCGGCAATGACCGGGCTTATGCCATTGCCATAGACACCGATGGCGGCTATGTAATAACCGGGCGTACCGATTCTGACGATGGAGATGTGATGAGCGGACATAAAGGCGGTACCGATATCTGGCTCATAAAAGTGGATGTCGATGGCAACCTCTTATGGGAGCAAACCTTTGGCGGCACGGGAAGAGATTTAGCAAGAAGCGTAGCAGTAGCAGCCGATGGCAGCTATATCTTAGGAGGTATTACCGGATCATCAGACGGTGATTTTTCCGGCGCCGGTTATCACGGCGGAGACGACGCCTTCGTGATAAAAACCAAAGCTACCGGTACTGGTATCATTGATGCCGGTTTTCAATTTACTATAAAATTGTATCCTAATCCGGCTAATGAATCCATCAGCATAGATGGTATCACAGAAGGTACGGGTATCACACTTGCCCATATCTCAGGACAGGAATTGTACACTACCAAAGCACAACAACCACAGGAAAGCATCAGGCTGTCCGGCTACCCGGGCGGTGTCTATTTGCTCCGTTTCCGGTCGCCCGATGGCAAAGAAGCAAGTTTGAAGTTTGTGAAAGAGTAAAAAAACAGATTAGCTGCGCTGAAAAAGCTCCTATGCCTGTCCTGAGCATAGCCGAATAGGAATGACAGTAGAGGAAATGACAAACCGGAGAAGAGATCCTTACAGGATAACAAAGGAGAGTATGACAAAAACTATAGCTATATCGGGCTGTATGATGGGCTGATCGGCGGCTAAGCCATTCCGTTGAATTCGGAGCCGGAAAAGAGACACCTTTCATCTCTCTGCAATACTTTGCTTCGAGCATTTACCATTGAATAGAACAGCCGTAAGTCCGCAAAAAGTAGGAGACTTTTTCTCAGGGCAATTCAATTCTTAAAAGCGCTTATAGTTAAAAGAGCGAATAGACACAAGTGCATTGAGTCTTTTTCAGATAAAGAGCTTATTATAATATTTTCCGGCTGTTTTATTTTCAGTATAACAGCCGGAAAAAACGGTAATCATAATAATTCCAAGATATTCCGAATACGGCTTGCGGTCTCTTCCTTGCCAATCATTAGCGCAATATCAAATACACCGGGACCAAATTTTCCACCAACCAGCATGATACGTAGTGGTAACATCACCTCTCCCTTTTTAATATTACTTTCTACAGCAAGTTCGCTGAATGAAGCCTCCAGTGCGTCATGCTCCCAGTTTAAATTGACAAGACAGTCTATCCATGCCTGGAAAAAATCTGTTTTCTCCGGTGTCCATTTTGCCCTTATGGCTTCCAGGTCCGGTTGAGCGGGTGCCTGGAAGAAAAAGCGTCCCTGTTCTACAAAGTCGGGTAATAAGTGACAGCGCTCTTTGATCAGTGCAATAACTTTTATAAGGTATTCTTTATCTGTTTTAATGTTTTCCTTTTGAAAGAAAGGCTGAACAAGTTCTGCCAACCGTTCATTGCCGGCTCTTTGTATATGCTGGTGGTTGAACCATTTTGCTTTTTCATAATCAAATTTAGCCCCCCCCTTGTGCACACGTTCCATAGAAAATAGTTGCACCAGCTCTTCCAATGTAAAGATTTCCTGCTCCATACCGGAACTCCAGCCCAGCATAGCCAACAGGTTAACAAAGGCTTCGGGTAAAAAACCGCTCTCCCGGAAACCGGTCGTTGTTTCTCCCGATTTAGGATCCTTCCAGTCCATAGCAAATACGGGAAACCCTAAGCGCTCTCCATCACGCTTACTGAGCTTCCCATTACCATTCGGCTTCAGGATCAAGGGTAAATGTGCCCATTGAGGCATGTGCTGTTCAATGCCCAGATATTTCCATAACAATAAATGTACCGGAGCGCTGGGCAGCCACTCCTCACCTCTGAAGGCGTGTGTGATCTGCATCAGGTAATCATCCACTACAACAGCCAGGTGGTATGTAGGCATGCCATCGGCTTTAAGCAAAACCTTATCATCTACCACACCGGTATCATAGCTTATCTCTCCGCGTATCATATCCGTGAAACGAACAGTTTCGTATTCCGGTATTTTTATACGTACAACATAAGGCACTCCATCCTGTATCAACTGATTTGTTTGTTCGGGTGACAAGGTTAGCGAGTTGCGCATCAGCCCCCTGGTTTTATGGTCGTACTGGGGAACGGGATTCTGTTCTGTTTTAAACTCGGTACGCATACGCTCCAGCTCTTCCGGCGTATCAAAAGCATAGTATGCATAACCCTCTGCCAGCAGGCGCTCTGCATAATCATGATATATGGTTTTACGTTCGCTCTGGCGATATGGCGCATGAGGCCCACCGGTTCGTACACTTTCATCAGGCGTTATACCACACCAGTCGAGACACTCAAAAATATATTCTTCGGCACCGCTTACAAACCGGCTCTGATCCGTATCTTCTACACGAAGCACGAATACGCCATTATTATGCCTGGCGAAAAGATAATTAAAAAGTGCAGTGCGTACACCACCCAGGTGCAGCCCTCCTGTAGGGCTTGGAGCAAATCGTACACGAACAGTTTTATTATTCATGCTGCGAAAATAGGGAGATTTGATGAATGAAGGATTGCTAATACAAGAATGAAATTTTTACCAAACTCATCATAAGCCGGGTTACCGGATCATTAAGTTTGGTTATTTGTTTTGCCCGGTTTGTATTACTGTTATCTATACTTCAATATTTCTTTTACATTTGAGCCTGATTTGTATACGCTACAGCGCTACTATTGATTTAATATGCTCAATCTTTTTGTTTCAGAAAACTTAGTCCTGCGGACGTTTAAAGAAGAAGACGCTGCCGAATTATTTGAGCTGGTGCATCATAACCGTGATTTCCTGCGCTCCTGGTTGCTATGGATAGACGCTACCCAAAAGGAGGAGCACGCATTAGAGTATATACGCAGGGCAAGACAGGGTCAGGCAGATCAGCATAGTATTGCTTTTGGTATTTTTGAAAATTACCGGCTTGTGGGGGTGATGGACATGCATCACTGGGAGCATAGGCTCCGGAAAGCACAGATGGGATATTGGCTGGCTAAGGATAAAGAAGGGAAAGGTATTGTAACCTCATGTGCCCATATACTGATCAGCTACCTCTTCGAAAACCTGAATCTCAACAAGATTGAGCTTCATTTCCAGCCTGCCAACCGGAAAAGTGCTGCAGTAGCCAAGCGATTAGGGTTCACCATTGAAGGTATTCTGCGTGAACATACCTTAGTCAATGGTTCCTTTCAGGATATTGTTGTAGCGGGTTTATTACACAGGGAGTGGATGAACAGATGATACAGCCTAAGCCAGAACTGCTGCTCCGGTTATTCATGTATAATTATCTTACCTGTTGCTTTCTCTGTACCGTCTTTATTGACAATGAAAACCAGGTATACCCCTGATTGCACTTTTCTGCCGGTATAGTCTTTTCCATCCCATACCGCCTGGCCACCTAAAGCTTTGGTACGGTACACCAATTGCCCGGAAATATCTGTAAACCGAACATCTGCATTCTCTGCTATACCCCTCACGGCTATCATACCGCCATAGCCTGAGGGTACCGGGTTGGGATAAATAAACAGCTCGTCCTCATTTTTTGTATAGCCTTCGGTTGCGGTGCTGCGGAAGCAGGCCAGACCTTTTTCGGTAGAGAAAAATACATCTCCGGTGACGGGATCAATATTGATGCGCTCTATCATATTGGACGGCAGCGGGCTGTTATCTTCCGTAAACCGGTATATGGTTTTTTCAGCATCTGCGGATATGAGCCATACACCATTGCTTGTGCCGATCCACTTCCTGTTGGCGCCGTCCACGGCCATAGCTTTAACCGACTGGTCGGCAAAGAGATGGCCGGCAAACTGATCATCCTGCACTACTTTCAATTCTGCCTCGCATTCGCGCGCTATGACCGATCCCGGGCAATGTACGATACCGATCCCATTAGTTGTACCGATCCATATTGCACCTTCTTTATCTTTTACTATAGAAAGCGTCGTGCTTTCGGGCAATCCTCCTGCACCTTTTCCTTTCCTTAGCACAAAGTAGGTATCATCGTTAGCGTTGTCAAGTGTTCTGTTATCGTTATATACTACGGCGCCTTCATTCCATGGTGCAATAAACCATTTCTGCCCATAGTCATCAATAATAATATCGGCAGCGGAGTGTGTACTGTTAGAAGCTATCGACCGGAGCTGCGGCCATTTGCCATCCCTGGTCCTTACTGCCAGTTCATACTGCTGCGCACCGAAGTTGGTCATCCAAAGATTTCCGTCATCATCCAGAGCTAACCCGGATACCTGGTAAAGATTATTATCCGGAACAGAGTCGTTACCTGCAGTAGAGCCGCGGGATTTATCTAAGAAGCCTTCACCATATACCTTCATGGCGCCGTCGGGCTCCATTTCCAGTAATCCGCCGGAGAAAGAGGCGGCATATACCTTTCCGGTATTCTGATCTTTAAGTATGCGAATAAAATCCTGTACCCATTCGTTATCGGATACCCATGCATAATTATGCCAATGCCCGTCCTTATAGACTGAAAAATTTGTCCTTCTTTTTAATATATTCCAATTGTTGTCTTTACCGCCATGCGCTACCCAAAGCTCCCCGTTATATGCCGACACGTCAAAGGAAGTATTTACTGTAGGTCCGTCCGGGAAATAAGGCTCAGATCGGGTAGCCGAAATCTTTTTCCGGAATCCTCTTTTATCAGGATAACGATATTCACTGTCATCACCATACCATACATCGCCATTGGCCAGGCCGATCACCTGGCGGGGGGAAGTGGTGCTGAAAGAATCTATACGCGCGCCGGATTTATCCACCAGCACAGCATATCCCTGTTCTTCCTTAGGCACTGTTGAGCGGGTGCTTATCCAAAGACCGTTAGGGGCCGCGTCAAGGTGCCTGATCGCATATCTTTCCTGCTTCCGGAATTCAACAGAGTTCCCATTCAGACGAAACAGAGAATCATTTGACGCTGCATATATATTTCCGTCAAATGCCTCGAGGTAACGGTATGCGCCGGAATCCAAAAGTTCCCACTGGCTTTGAAATTGCAGGAAAGGATTGTTTATATAGCAACGAAACAGGCCGATACCTGTAGCTGCATATATGGAATCGTTTAAAAATGTGGTAGCATACACAGGCACATCCGTACTGTTCTTGGAAAAGCGGATGGTTTCCCGAACTTCTTTTTTTAAGAGATTAAGTACCAGGATACCCATATTACCGCTCAGATAGGCTACACCTTCATGAGCGGTTACATGGTGCACAGTCTTATCGCCAACACCCTGCGACAGCTTCAGCTCAGGTAAATTGGTAAATGCGTTATCTTTAAAGAGATCAATGTTACTGTTTGCATAAACGAGTATGGCCTGGCGGGTGGTTTTATCATATGCCACACCGTACATACCGATATCGCTCATACCATTGGCTTTGCTATAAGGAGTAAGTGCTCCGTCTTCGCGGTTATAAGTAAAGAAACCTGCTGTGGTAGCACAAAAGAAAGTTGTGCCATCTGTAGCTACACCGGTTACCTGGTTATAGGGAAGAAAGCATTGCCATTGGGCCACCGCAGGCATGCCGCTCTGTGCATGAGCTACTCCGCTGAAGAATATACCGAGTATAATACCTGTAAGGATTGTTGTGTAGTTTCTTTTATTTTTCATATGTGTCAAAAATAACAATAAAACGCCTTTTGGAGGCACATTATTGCATTAGTATTATGGGTGGGATAGGTTCCTCCCGATAGCGACATGCACATCAAAACTGTAGAGACGCGATTAATCGCGTCTCTACAGCATTAGGTTTTGATTGATATTAGAGGAAACAGAATTATTTAAAATAATTTTCTTAGCTGTTATTGTATATGCTTGAGATTAATAACTTCCTGCTTCGTGAGAAACCGCCACTTACCTCTTAAAATATTCTTCTTGGTTAATCCGGCATACATTACCCGGTCCAGCTTTTCTACCTGGTATCCCAATGATTCAAATATTCTGCGGACAATCCTGTTTTTCCCGCTGTGTATTTCCAAGCCTATTTCTTTTTTTGTATCCAGGTATTCCAGCTGGTCCACCGGGGCAGGACCGTCTTCAAGGATCACCCCTTCCTTAATTTTATTAAAGTCTTCTTTAGTCACATTTTTATCTAATGTAACTTTATATATCTTTCTTATTTCATTTTTAGGATGTGATAATTTCTGAGTAAGCTCACCGTCATTTGTCAACAGTAACAGGCCGGTGGTGTTTCTGTCTAAACGACCTACCGGAAAGATCCTTTCATCAATGTAATTTTCAACCAGGTCCATTACGGTATGGCGTCCCTTTGGATCGTCGGTCGTGGTGATAAAGCCTTTAGGTTTATTCATTAGGATATACACCAGATTTTTCCTGACGGATAGCGTGGTACCGTTCATGGCTATGGCATCTTCTGTAGTCACTTTATGTCCCGGCTCCGTTATAACTTCGCCATTCACAGTCACTTTTCCGTCTTTAATAATCTTAACAGCATCACGACGACTGCACACATCGCAGTGAGCGAGAAATTTATTCAGGGGCATGCTTTGGTTATCAGCCCCGGTTCCGGTCGATTTTACAGAGATTTCCTCTTTGGGCTTTGGCGCACTGGCATATACTTTTTCATGAGGGTTCTCATCGTCAAAGCGTTTCCTGAATTTAGACTGCTCTGGCATATCGCTCCGTCTTTTTTTATTCGGTACAATGTCGCTTTTTCCAAAACGCCTGGTTACAGGCTCATCCTTCCATTTATCAAGCTCTTTAGAAAAAGTAACCTCCTCAGTCTGCTCTTTCTGTACCTGCTGTTCCATGCGTTTTTTCTGCCGCAGAATCAGCTCCTCGTCGTCCAGCTTACCAAATGCGTTAGCATAGCGATTGGGCCGTTTTACTTCCTTCTCATCATCCTGCTTTTTATGCTGTCCGGCAAATCGTTTGTCTTCCTTACCAAATCGCTGATCTTGTTTTCCTGGTGCGGAACGGAAAGCGGGTTTTCTTTCTCCCTCTCCTTTTCTGTTGTTACGGTCTTTATCCCATTGTTTGTCTCCCGTGCCTTTACCGGCTGAACGCGTTTTTGGAAAATCGTCTTTGCGTTCACGTTCTTTAAATGGCCTGCCGAAGTCTTTCTTCCCCTCCTCGTCAAAGGATTTTTTGGGCCGACCACTTGTTTTCTCCTTTTTCCACGAATCTCCTTTTTCCTTTTTATGGAATCGTTCAAAAGGACGGACTTCTTTATTGCCGGATGATTTAGGATTTTTCCCGGAACGGAATGATTTATTTTGCATCGGTATTTAAAAAATTATTTTAGAAAAAGCTTTCTTTGTAGGAGATAACAGGTTTATTGCCGGGCTTCTTTACGGTCTATATTAGCCAATTGCCCGCAAGCGGCATCTATGTCTTTTCCCCGGCTCCGGCGCAGGCGGGCGTTAACCCGGTTGTTCTGCAGGAAATCCATAAATGCCATGGTAACATCTTCTTCGGGTTTACAAAAATCGGCCTGGTCTATGGCATTGTATTCAATAATATTTACTAAGTCTGCCGGTACCTGGCGATAGATTTTCACCAGTTCCTCCGCATCCTTTTTTGTATCGTTAAAGTTGCGGAACAGAATATACTCAAATGTTATTTCGTTGCCCGTTTTTTCGTAAAAATAGCATAGCGCGTCTATTAAGGAGCGTAAGTCATTGCTTTCGTTGATCGGCATAATTTCATTCCGCTTTTTATCATTTGCGGCATGAAGCGATAAGGCCAGTTTAAACCGGACTTCGTCATCGCCTAATTGTTTTATCATTTTAGCAACGCCGGCTGTAGAAACGGTAATCCGTCTGGGGCTCATACCTAAACCTTCAGGAGAGGTGATCCGCTCAATAGATTTCAGTACATTTTTATAATTAAGCAAAGGTTCACCCATGCCCATAAATACAATATTGGACAGGTGGCGGTCGAAATGCTGTACGGCCTGGTCATTCAGGAGGGTAACTTCATCTACAATTTCGTCAAATTCCAGGTTACGGCTTCTTTTAAGATATCCGGTAGCGCAAAATTTACAGCTCAGGCTGCATCCTACCTGGGAGGAAACGCAGGCGGTGATCCTCTTTTCGGTTGGTATTAAAACACCTTCAATAAATTGGTTGTCATGCAGTTTCAACCTGCTTTTTATAGTGCCGTCATCGCTGAACTGGCTGTGGTCGATGCTGACTTTGGGAATGTAATAGGCCTGCTGTAATTGCTGGCGAAGTTGTTTAGAAAGATTACTCATCTCTTCTATGGAGCCTACGTGCTTTTTCCATATCCAGTCCTGTATCTGGGCGGCACGGAATTTAGGCTCTCCCCACTCTTTTATCAATTGCTCCAGTTGCTCCAATGAGACGTGTCGCAGATTTTCCATCTGTGAGTAATAATTTAAAATGTCTGCAAAGGTAGATGATTTAATTGAACAAATCTATATGTGTGGGAAACCAGAGCAAGGGTAAATTTTGGCGGTTTTCACGCTCGTTTT
>JBEBVI010000083.1:0-13075 GCA_040392805.1 Taibaiella helva | reverse complement strand
GTGTATCATAAGCAATAAGCCCTACGAAAACCGCAACACCTGCATAATAAATAATCCAATATAAAGTAGAGCTGCCAATGAAGAAATTAACTATAGAAGCCAGTATAATACCCACCAGGCCCATCATCATTATTTTACCGAATGAAGTTAAATCCTGCTTAGTAAAATAACCTACTGCCGTCATAATACCGAAAGTGCCGGCTGTAATAGCGAATACGGAAAGAAAGGATGACGCTGTATACGTTAGCATCAGCGCAGAGAAGGTAACACCCATCAATGCGGAATACCCGATGAATACGCCTGTCGCCACTGCCGAGGACATTTTTTGAATACGTATGACCAGGAATCCTACGAGAAAGATCTGTGCAATTAAAAGACCAAAAAAGACCAGTTTATTGCCCAGGAAGAAATTCGTTGCAACGGTATTACTCGCGATTAGGGTAGCAGCAATGCCGGTAATAGCAAGTCCCAGACTCATCCAGCCGTATACCTTGGTCATATACCGGGCAATATACGCCGGATTTACCTCTGCGGAATTGTTTTCCTGCGGATGCTCCCAACTTTGATACGAACTTCCCGAAATCTGATTTGAATCCATAATTAGCTAAAAAATTTTTTTGTGCGCTTCAAAGATAACTAATTTATCCGTGATTATCGGCGCTCTCTTGCTTATAACAGTATATTAAAATCAGCTGTTTTAAGCCATAGCATATCAATATGCCCGGTAAAACCGGGTATGCTTCCCCGGCAGGCCGGATTTCAGATATAAACTAATATAAACAGTCTGACAGGCAATCCGGCATTCTGTTTTTTTGCAATTAAAAAACTATTTTCGCCTTTCCGTATTAAATCTGCCCGGCAGAATTGATGCGTACTACGAACCCGTATTTAAGCAATAATGAAGCATCTTCCCAATATATGTACTTTAGCCAATTTGTTTTTTGGCTGTATTGCAATAACTTATATTTTACACGCCCCTGTATTTTTACAGAGAGTGGGCGAAGATATCTATCCCGTACTGGGCGTTGAGCAAGTGGCCTGGGGAAGCGTATTTATCGGCCTGGCAGCATTTATGGATGTGTTTGACGGTCTGGCAGCACGTACGTTAAAGATATACTCACCTATCGGTAAGGATCTGGATTCGTTGGCCGATCTCGTTTCTTTCGGAGTGGCTCCTTCCATGATATTTTTCAAATTACTGTGGTATGCCTATATGGCGGAGCCCGGCGCACTGGACACCCCGATGCTGGTAATGGCACCGGCATTTTTAATTGCTTGCTTCGGCGCGCTCAGGCTGGCACGTTTTAATCAGACCACTACCCAACAACAAAATTATTTTATCGGTATGCCCATACCTGCCGCAGGTGTTTTAATAGCTTCATTTCCTTTAATTCTTTGGTTTAATGATAGTGAACCGTATGGGATTTCCGGTTTACTGATGAAGCGCTGGCTGCTCTATGCTATTATAGCATTGGTATGTTACCTGATGGTCAGCAATATCAAGTTCCTGAAATGGAGGGCAACAGCGGGTAAAGGCTGGACAGCCTGGTGGCCGCAGATATTGATCGTTGCCCTATTGCTGGTTGGTGCGCCCTTGCTTCGATTTGCTATTATCCCGGTTGCCTTTTTGGTTTATATAATTTGCTCGTTGCTGTACCGGCATCAACCTGCGCCGGCAGATGAATATCATGATCATGAGGGGCAGTATGTGTGATATGATTTGGTTGTGACAGAATATGATTGATGATACACTGCATATTTATTGTCACACTGCTTCCGGGCGGCAATTATAATTTATTATCAGATGAAACTTTTCTTAGTACCGACTCCTGTGGGTAACCTGGCCGATATCACTTTACGCGCTATAGAAACATTAAAAAGCGTGGATGCCATATTATGCGAGGATACAAGGACAAGCGGCTACCTGTTGAAGCATTATGAAATAAAGAAACCCTTATTTGCTTATCACCAGCACAACGAACATCAACAGACCGGGCATTTTATACAACAGATGAAGGAGGGAAAAGTACTGGCTCTGATAACAGATGCCGGGACACCCGGCATCTCCGACCCGGGTTATTTACTGGCACGCGCCTGTATCCAGAATGATATTGAGGTGGAATGTCTGCCCGGCGCTACAGCATTTGTACCGGCTTTGGTACAAAGCGGCATACCGGTCAGCAGTTTTATTTTTGAAGGATTTTTGCCGCTGAAAAAGGGAAGGAAAACAAAGCTGGCCCAATTGGCTCTGGAGGAGCGTACGATAGTCTTTTATGAATCGCCGCACCGGCTGGTAAAGACTTTGGATGAGCTGAAAACTTATTTCGGGCAGGAAAGAAGAGCAGCCGTAAGCCGGGAACTAACCAAAATGTTTGCGGAAACCAAACGCGCTTCACTATCTGAGCTGTACAATCATTATAGTGCACATCCGCCTAAAGGCGAAATTGTAATCGTAGTGGAAGGTCGGAAACCGGAGAAAAAAAAGAAAGATTATTACGATGCAGAAGAATGATAATCAGTGCCCCCCTAAACGGTTAATGCCCGCTTTGGCTTTCTGATCGAGTGAAGATTTATAATCGTGATTTTTCATAGAGATACATTTTTTATAATGGGCAACAGCTTCGGGATATTTACCCATATCTTCATAGAGTTCGCCCAGCTCCAATGCAGAACGTGCGGCAAAATGCTCCTGCCTGTTATATCCCATTCTGATAGTGGCTTCATAGAAAGGAATAGCTTTACCCGGCTGTCTCATTAACGTATAGATCCTTGCATAACGATAATTAAATTCCAGCTGATCAGCAACCTGCGGAAAGTCCTTTGCCGATAACCCCTTCAGTTGTTCCAGCGCTTTACTGAAATAACCTCCGTCGCAAAAAAGCCTTGCTCTTAAAAGAAATATATTAGGCAAGAGATTATTTTCCGCATACCGTTGTGCCTGCTTGTCTGCATCAATCTGTGTTGTTCCCGACTGTTTAATCTTATTTTTATAATTGATCGCTTTAGGCAGATTGCCCGTAGCAATGCAAATGAAGCTCATTTTCTGCAAGGCATCTTTTACAAATAAATTTCCTTTGTTGAAGTTAAGGAACTTTTGAAAATAATTAAGGCAGCTCTCATCATTTTTCTGAAGCAAGGCCACACCCATCTGGTAGTCGAAAATAGGAGATTTAAGATAACGACTATCCATATTTCTCTGCCGCAGTGTTTGCTCAGCTATAGCCGCCTTGTTGTCTGTCAGGGCAAAATTGGCCTTCATAAAAGCAAACAGATGATTGTTGCTAAAATCAATAGCGCTTTCACCCAGGTATTTCCATACCGATTCCCTGTCTGCAAGTAATGAAAACTTAAGATAGCAGTAATAAAATATAGCCTCTTCCCGCATCAGCGATGCACTTCCATCTTTCCGGCTCAGAAAATCCACAACCTGTGCCGTTCCTTTTTTTATATCTCCCTTCATACCCAGCACACTTGTTATCCATTTGTAGCTGTCGGGTATCGTTCCGATTATAGCTTCTTCCATACCAATCAATACCTGATTATTGCGGAAGTCGGGAAATCTTTTACGGTTCTCTTTCAGCTGGAGATAGGATTTTCTGAAATCGGCACCTGCGGTAAAATATTCATTAAAGCGGATACGTACTGCTGCCCATTGAAAATAAAGCAACCCTACCGAAAAGCGGTACCATGGCGATCCGGGATCGCTTTGCTGAATTATTTTGAGTCGCTTATCCAGGTTGCCTTTACGGCGCACATACTCTTTGGGATCACCGTTAAAAAGCAGTGTGAGGCAATCGTCATAATTAGATAAAAGTACAGGAACGAGATTAGCGGGATGCTCCTTTGCTTCGGTCGCCAATATGTCGTTAGCATCATCAATTCGTAGCGAGATCATCAGCTGGTAAGCCTCCTGACATCTGCTATTGAAGTCAAAATAAAGCCTGCCTGCCGGTTCATTACCGTAGATCGACATATGCGGGGTGGTGCATACGACTATAGTGAATAAAAACAATTTGATAAAACGTACAACGGGCATACGAAGCAAAGATATACGAAAATTAAGTTTGTTTTATGTCTTTCCGTGGGTAAAAGCCTTTACACTGCTGCACTGAAGTACTATATTTGCCTATGCGTAAATTATTCCGGTTCTTTACCAGGTCGCCCAGACAAACCTTGCTTCTTGCCTGTACATGGACACTACTTATACTTATAGCCTGCCTGATTCCCGGGAAAGAAATGCCGGATGTGGATATACCCCTGGTCGATAAGTGGGTGCATTTCCTCATCTTCGGAGGGTTCAGCTTCCTGTGGTTATGTATGGTGCAAAAAAGTGACATTAAATCATACAGCCTTATTTTTTTGATCTCCGTTTTGTTCGGATATGGCGTAGAGTTGCTTCAGGACAGTGGTATAACACGAGGC
Source organism: Taibaiella helva (assembly GCA_040392805.1). Taxonomy (GTDB): domain Bacteria; phylum Bacteroidota; class Bacteroidia; order Chitinophagales; family Chitinophagaceae; genus Taibaiella; species Taibaiella helvus_B. The sequence goes on along the minus strand of JBEBVI010000083.1, from coordinate 8,653 downwards.
CGGTCGTTTGATGCTTACGATGTTATAGCCGATGGCATAGGCGGTGTGATAGGTATTCTGCTTTTTAATTTTCTTCAGAAAGCATATGGTTTAAGAAAATAGGAGTGCTATATTTCCGGTCCTGCACTACGTGAAAAGACCTATATTTTTCTAAATATAGGGCAGAATAAGCTGGTTTAGCTAAATTTGTTGTTGATTAATTCAATTCTTTATGCGGGCTGTTTATTTTGCTTTTTTTATCATCTACACATGTGCCGGTATTTTACGGATGCCACTTTATGCCCAGAATATTATCGGGTACCAGATCATGGTAGGAGTAGACGCACCTGCATTCATAGCTTTTCCTTCAGAGGTAGATAATGTACGGTGGGATAACAGGGAAATGAATAATTTTTATAAGATCTCTACCCGCAATCAAAACACGATCCAGATCTCTTACAACGGTAAAGAAGGAGCACCGGCGAACGGTACCGGCTTTTCTGTAATCCAGGGCAAAAACACACACGTATTCAATATCTTCCTTAAAAAGGATTATGATATTAATAAAGACCCGGTACTGTACTATGATTTTTCGGATAAGGGTAGACTGAAGACTGCAGCAGAAAGGCCAAAGAAAGAAGCTATACCGGCAAGAGAACCGGAACAGGAGATTATTATTGCCCGGCGTGAGAAAGAAGCCCGTGAGCAAAAGGAGAAGCGACAGAAGAAAGCAGAAGAAGAACGACGGGTGGCAGAGTACGAAGTGAAGAACCGCGATAAAGAGATAGCAAAACAAGAGGAAAAAGAAAGGGAACGGCAATTAATTATTGAAAAAGAACAAGCCACAAAAAAAGAGAAGACAGAAGTAATAGTAGCACAAAAAGAGGAAAAGCAAGAGCTTTCCCCTAAAGAAGAAGTCCCCGCATCTCCTAAACAGAAGAAGAAAAATAACAAACACAAAGAGCGTGTTACTAAGGTAGAAAAAACCACAGATGAGGATAAACGCCAGGAGCAAGCGAAACAAGAAGAGTTACCTGTCGTGGCTTCTAAAGATGAGGAAGTAAAAGAAACAGACAAACAGGAAAAGAAGGAATCCGTACGGGTAGAAAAACCGCGTGTTGAAAAAGATGCCTATACCATGCAGGCGCTATACAACAGATATGGCAAAGGTCCGGATGGCATTAATTTCTATGATATTCCACCGGAGCAATATAACCTGAACAATACGGATTTTTACGTATCGCACGATACGCTGACAAACTATAATAACAGTATGCATTTTTTAAAGGAAGCACCACGCTTAATACTGCGCTCCGAAAAGAAACAGGGCGTATCTGCTACTTTGTTAGGTATATCCTTTGAAAATGCGTTTGCTTACTACCGTATAAAGATTATCAACGAGGGGAAAGAGGATTATCTGGTGGGCGCTAACAGCCTGGCCTGGTATCAGCATGACGGTAAGTCAAAGTACCTGAAATGCAGCTATCTTACTTTTATCGGCTTTTTCCCTATTGTACCTCCCGGAACGGAAAAAGAATATGTATACGTGACGCGTGCCGCGAATATCAATGAAACGGATAAGCTGGTTTTTTCCGTGAGTGAAAGAAGGAGTAACCGGCCTAAGTTCGAGATCCTCTTCAACGGTAGCACCTATCTCCGGGAACAGGAGCGGATACAGCGTCCGTCTATGCCTGCTGATGAAACAGGGGGAAAGAAGAAAAAGTAAAATGGGGCTTATGAGAATCAAGCCGGACATATTTTATCGCTATATCCAGGTTTCATTATGTTGATTATCGGGACTATTCATTGTTCCTGTTTTTAGCTTTTTACTTAACTGTATTGTATAACAGATGATCTCTGCCTTTTATAAAAAAGTACTGGTTTGTTTTTCAGCCACACTCCTGTCTTTCGTGGGCAATGTAGGTAGTCGTACACATGAAATTCTGTTATGTGGCGAACGTATCCCGGTTCAAAACGACTTTGTAGCCACCCGCTTAATGGACGCTATACGTAAACAGGTTCCTGTGGTTAACTTGCCAAGGCTTCGTGCCAGGGCTAATGAATGGTTCCCTGTTTTTGAAAAATATCTCTTCAAGCATGGACTACCTTTGGATCTTAAGTATATACCTATTGTGGAGAGTGGCTTTAGTAACGCAACCTCGCCGGCCGGGGCCGCAGGCTTCTGGCAGCTTATGCCGGCAACGGCGCGTGACCTGGGTCTTACGGTGAATGAAACGGTGGATGAACGTATGGATATTATCAAGTCGACGGATGCGGCATGCCGCCTGTTGAAAAGTTATTACAACAGCATAGGTGTCTGGGCGCTTACGCTGGCCGGGTATAATTTTGGCATTGGCAATATTTCAAAAGCAATGAAGAAACAGGGCGGCAATTATTTTACCATGCAGCTTAATCCGGAAACGGCTTTATATGTTTATAAAATCATCGCGGTAAAGGAACTGTTTGAATACCCGGAGCTTTAGATAAAAGACTTTGGCTATAACGTATTTAATGCGAAAGCCAGGCCGGTAGTACAGAGTGGTGGTAATGACGAAGCGCCGGTTTTTAAATCCATGTCCGTCAAGGTGATGAATAAGGGGGCGAAGGCTCCGGACGTAAAAGTGCAATACTATGCCGCACACATAGAAGGTCGTAAGCGCTTTGTGGATGGTGATATGATAAAGATTGTATTTGATGAAGATATTTATACCAGCTCCGGTCCTTCACGTAAAGGATACGGATTTAAGGCCCAGGGCTGGATAATAGATGACCGCGTATTTATTGACCTGAACATGGGTCATGAACTGGAGGTGCTGGGAGGTGACAACCGGAAGGGAATCCCTTTAAGCCAGGTAAGCCGGGGTAAAAAGATAAATGTGATCCTGAAGCAATTGGAAGAACGTGTAAATCAGGATTAATGATAATGCTGCCTGTTAGATTTGAATAAAATCCATAACTTTCTGAAAGCTAACCTGGGTTGCAAAACAGTAATACTGCATTTGAACACCCAAAATGTGGCGGTGCAGATTTTGACTTTTTAATTTTGACTTAGAAATGGGAGATGATGTAACTATTTCAAGAAAAAAACCGATCTATCCCATCAATGATGCTTTATATAAATACTTACGCCTATACCAGCGTGAAGTTAGGTTGCCCATACAATATCATGAGTTAAGTAATTTCAGGGAAGCCGTACCCTTAATGGATAAGCAGGGAAAAGATACCTTATGGGAATGTCCCATTTATCCACCTAACGAAATCGAGCACTTACACAGCGGACTGAAGAAAGTATATGCTATGCTTAAAGCATCAGGCAACCTGCGAATTGTAGAACATAAATACATTGATCGTATTGATTACTGTACATTCGGTAATACACATCCCTTCCGGGTGCGTATAGTGAACAGGTTAAATGATGTGTATGATTATTTTTATATTAAGATAGCAGATGCCTCCCGTATATACGGTATGGAAGTAGAGCACCTGCTGTCACCCAACCGGCTTAATTATATGGTTGACCGGGTAACACTGGTAGAGGAACATATTCCTGGTATACCCGGTGATGTATTTGCAAAAGGTTATCTGCATAATAAAGATTACAATCCTAAGCGGATCGCCAAGGAGTTCGTGAAGTTTAATGAAAGATGTTTTATTGATCTACTGGGCGACATGCGTTCCTATAATTTTGTAGTACAGATCACTCCGGACTTCGACGACATCCAGTTTCGCATCCGTTGTATAGACTTCGATCAGCAGTTTTATGAAAGTAATATAAAAGTATATCTTCCCCAGTTTTTTAAAGAGAATTATCCCTATGTACAATTGGGTATTAATTACCTTACCGAGAAAACGTACCGGCAATACCAACAGGAAGAAGCTTCATCCATTGTGCACCGCTTACGCAGTGAAAGGCATCGTATAGCTCATTTAAGGGACGCGCTACGAACAGACGATATCTCACCTTATTCGAAAGTGAAGGCATTAAGAGAGGAGCTTGCAGATTACCATAAAGATTCTCATTACCTTCAATGTGAAAACATGGCAGATATCATGGAATTAAATTTGAAAAGGGTTATCAGGCAGGTGAAATTGTAAAGGGAGTCTCGCCTGTTCTGAGTTGAGCGTAGCGCTCTCAGAACTTATAAATAAATATAGTCTTTGACTCTTTCATGTCTCTATTAAATCTGTTCTTCTATTCCGAAGGATAACACAAGGTCTGGAGCCTAAGACTCCACTTTATTATTGGTACAGAGAGCGCTGCGCTTAACTCTCCGTACAGTGGGATTATAATGTTTGGTCTTATATTTTTTACCGTCTGTGGCAGTTACCGAGAAATCCTCGGTAACTGAATTTTCGTTAAGCTCTCCCGACTTGAAAATGTTTTTTAGGTGGAGTGAAACATTATCCGTACTACAATCAAACAAAACAGCCATCAATTTTTGTGAAAGCCATATTGTTTCGTTTTCAAATCTTACTTCAATGCCGTCTTTACCTGCTTGTGAAGTGAATATCAAAAATTCGGCAGTACTGTTTCGTATTTGTAGTTTTTTACTCATTCCTTTTATTCTTTACCAAGCCTCAAAGATAGGGAAACCCTTGTTTGCATACCTGAGCAGGGGGCATTGGGATTCGGACAGGGCGACTTGTTTACCCCATGTCTCACAAGTCGCCCGATAGTCCCTCCGAAATAGCTATGAAAAACTGGATAAGGTAGCGATACGTTTTGAATGACAGTGTGCGTTGGTAGCGGTTATCGCTGAAAGCGACAGAATAATTTTTGCAAAATTGGAAATTTCGCACAGCAGGGTTCTTTATTTTTTATAAAGCTCTTCAAAAAGCACGCCCGGCCTTTTACCAATAGCTTTTTCAATAAGCAGAAGCTCATAAGCTTCTAATGCGCCCCTACGATAGTAAAGTTCTTTTAGCCTGTTTTCATCAATGCCTGTTTTAGCAGCTATTTCTTCTGTAGAGTTAATATTTGTTTCAAATTGTTGCATAAACTTACCAAATTCATTTCGCTCTTTGGGTTTATATCTTTTCAATGATAAGTTGAGATTAGGATATACTTGCTTAGTGGCTTTTTCACAACTATCGCCAAATGCTGTATAGAACAAATAAAATTTTTTTGCTGACACACCTTGTCTTTGAGCAGTTCTTATTTTACTGATCTCTCCTTTGGAAACTTTTGACTGTTGAGCACATATTTCATTAGTCCAGTTAAGCTGCTGAATCCTACGATTAAGATACTCAGAAAATTTGTTGTCAGGTTCAATTATTTTATCGGCTATAGTATAAGGTTTCATTATCAGAAAAAATTTTGGTTCTATTAGAAAATATTTTGTAATTCGGAATCATATTCATATCTTTGTCTTGGTTATTAAAGCGAATAATTAATCAAACTGGATTAAACGATAGTTCTCATAAACGGAAACCACCAATTTTCCCTATGAGACACTTGTGAGTTCGCCATAACTATTGAATTTTATTATCTTCGCGATTCTATTATTCAGTAGGGCGAACTTCATGTAAGTCTTTGGGGAAACCTAAACCGAAGTTTAGGTCGGCTCTTGGTGGTGCCACGTTCAAAGCAATGAAGTTTGCCCTATTGGTTTTTACCAATTCTACTTTTCTTCATTGCTTTTCTGGGTTGTCATCGTTTACATACAAAAACGACAGCTTATGAAACAGCCGTACATTACTTTCCATTGCACATTATTACAGCCTAGGCATAGAGGCTATCGGCCTGCCTGTTGTATAAAGAACTTCATTCGTGCGCCTATAATATAAGCGCATCATTTACCTAATCCGGCATGTTGAATGCCCACAATTACACCACATACAATATGCGGTGCAGGATACCTATTGCCATTAAGGTAGCAAAGTACAAGGTTTTTTATATAAAATCAAATGCCTCATTATCCATGAGCAGTTTATTCACTTCATTATTTCTTCATTTTTTAAAATACAATTAATCATGCAAATGAAATATTTATTTTTTTCGCTCTTGCTGCTATTGGGTAGCTACACTTTTAGTTGTGCACAGCCTTATTACAACCAGCGGGAAAATTTCTTGAAAGCGAATAGTGTATGGGCTTTCGGCTTTGGCGCCGGTTTAGATTTTAACAGTGGTACTGCTGTGCCTATTCATACAAAGATAGTTGGCAATGAAGGTAGTACATCCGTAGCCGATCCGGTTACCGGCAGATTGCTTTTCTATTCTAATGGTGGCAGAGTTTGGAATGCGAGCCACCAGTTGATGCCTAACGGAGATAGCCTATTAGGAAACTGGTCGAAAACCGGGCCTGCCAACCCGGATAAGGGTTCATTATATTCAACAATACAAGGAGTCTGCATCGTTCCTGTTATTGGAACTTCTGATCAATATTATTTGTTTTCTTTGAGCGGAAGCCCAAAGCCGTCAAATCTCTGGGGGCGCAACGAACCGGCAGGAAGTTTATTTTATAATGTTGTAGATATGAGCTTAGACAGTGGACGTGGAGATATTCCTGCGGATAAAAAAAATATTGCTCTTAACCGGGGCGACACTCTAAGTGAGTGTATGATCGCTATACCAGGAAACAATTGTGATGTCTGGTTATTGGTGTATAAATCTTGGGTGATAGAAGAATATATGGCCTACCATATTACTAAGGAGGGCATAGATACAATTCCTGTAACTTCACCTTCCTTACCACCTCTAATTACTAATCGGCTTAGGCCAGATATTGCTCGTGCACGTACTGCACTGGCTGTATCTCCCGACAGAAGCAAAATTGCTATGGCTAATGATGTTATGCCATATGCTACAATGATAGGAGAATTTGATCCGAATACCGGGCAGGTTAATAATCTTATACCTATAAGCAACAACGTGGCGGATACTAACAATGTGGTTATCGGATATAGCGTTTGCTTTTCTCCAGACGGTTCTAAATTATATATCGGAGGGAGTGATTTGGCTCGCTATGAGATGATGAAAACAATACCCAATGAAGTTTTGAAAAAATCCCCCAGTATATACCAATACGATCTGAATATTTATACTTCATCTGCAATATCCAACTCCTTGCAGTATGTAGGATTTATACCATTAAGTAAACCATCTTCGGAACCAAAGACCGAAGGAACTCCTTTCGGAATGATGACACTATACAATGATACTATATATCTTGTAAAACTTGTGCCTGTTACTGGCGACAACTATATACATCGTATCAATCAGCCCAACCTTCCGGGTATAGCCTGCGATTTCCAGGAAAATGCAATACCCTTGTTGCAGGGTGATTACAATACCTTTAGCTTGCATAATAATGTTGTCTTCCCTTTATATGATACAGTTGGGTCTCTTACTTTAGATACTACTATTTGTCCTAAAGAGTTAGTATTACAACCCATAAATAATTATGATCATTCTTATACCTGGAATGACGGCGATACAGCAACCAGCAAAGTTATTAACCAAGCCGGCACTTATTGGGTAACCCAAAGCGATGGCTGCTATACTTATGTGGACACCTTCATTATAAAAACTTTTGATTTTCCGGAACCGGTTATTAGTATCAATGTATTGGAATTAGGGCTGGCAGGAAGTTATAGCTACATTAGCTATCAATGGCTTTTGAACGGTGAAATCATACAAGGTGCTGCACAAAGCACTTATACTGTTTCTGAAAATGGAGATTACCAGGTTATTGTCAGTAATGAAGCAGGTTGTACAGATACATCCGATGTTTATGCAGTCACAAATGTTGATAAAAACGTTATTAATGAATCCGGTGTGCTAAGGGAGCAGATAAAGATTTATCCTAATCCTACTACTGATGTAGTATATATTAAAGCACCGGTAAAAGTAACCATGCAAATTACCGATATAGCAGGCAGAATAATTTGTAAAGGAAAGGCCGGCGCTCAAAGCTTATCTTTAAAAAGTCTGGTGAGAGGTATATACCTGTTGCGTATTACAGATAGCAATGGTTGCCTTATTAAAACGGAGAAAGTAGTAAAGAAGTGAATATAAAAATCTTCGTAGGTTTCAAAAACCTACGAAGATTTTAAAACACTAAACTGCGTAGTACGGCAAAGCAATGATCGTTTCTCTTTTTGCCATAAGCTTGTCGCATGCCCTGGCCCCATCTTTATACACCGCCATCTTTATTCCTTGTTTTTTCCTTTTGTTCGTGTAAATTGTCCGCTGCATCAATTGAGTGCGATTTGTGGATGTCATTTTCTTTTTTCGCCTTATCAGATATGCGCTGGTAGTACTTATGCAAGGTGTCCAATTCACCTTCCTCTAAATCTTCGATATTGACTATCCGGTTGCTGGCTCTCTGGCTGGCCGCAATCAATTCATTGAGCTTTAGCTGAATGGCTTTACTATCCTTGTTTTGCGTTTTCTGAATAAGGAATACCATCAGGAAAGTGATGATTGTCGTACCGGTATTGATGACCAGTTGCCATGTATCTGAGAACTTAAAAACCGGCCCCGTAATAATCCACCCAAGTACCGCACCGGATGCCAGACCGAATGCCTATGACGAGCCCGTCCAGCAGGTAATTTTATTAGCAAGCGTTTCAAAGCTGCCTTCTTTTTTCTTCGTGTCCATAATTGAAAATTTAAAAGAGGAAACGCTCGTTTCCCCCTGTGCTATTTATTACTTAGTATAATAGTCGAAAT
>JBEBVI010000082.1:0-13131 GCA_040392805.1 Taibaiella helva | reverse complement strand
TTGGAACCGGGAAGTTATTTTGACACAATTACTAAGGTATCAAAATGGTCTTTCTGAACTGGGAAATAATGAGGCAGCAAGCGCTGATCAAGAGGATAGCAGCCACACCAAATAACAGCTCGTTGATATGTGAAATCGGTGTATAAGTAAATGCAGCTATACCCTGAATTCCTAATACAGACTCGTTCAACACCACTCCGGCAAAAAAGCCGATAAGAGCGTACCTGGCAAGGCCGTTCAGATGAAGCCATTTCATTTTCAGAGCAAAAGCCAGCAGGAACAGGCTATACACACCCAATAAAACCAAATGCAGGTAGGCAATAACGATGGGTCGGAAACCAAAGACCAGCTGGCTTAACGATGGTATGACTGATATTGCCTGCAAGACAAATTTTATAGTAAGCGCCAGCCCTGCCGCATAAAACAGGAATTTTGCAATAGAGTCTACTTTTATCTTTTCCTTTTTTGCTATACCGAGAAGGCACACGATCAGATGAAACCAGGCAAACAGCTGAGCCAGAGTTGCTATTACGGTAATGGTATATAGCCACATCGGCGGCTTTGCCCAAAGCGTAGACAAAACATAAGTTGGAATAACAGTAATAGCAAATACATTGAAGTATTTTCTGAATGGCAAAAGATTTTCAGGTAAAAGAGTTATAGCTAAAGCCATAGCACCAAAGAAAAACCAGCCGCTGTACTGAAAATGTAAATAGTAATAAATAGAGGCCAGGTAAAAGTCGGGGTGAAAGTTTTTACTGACTATTATATATGCCAGCGCAAAGGGGCCTATTGCAGATAGTACATTCAACAACAACCCGGCTTTAGCCCAAGGGATGGCCGGCTGCCTTAGCTTTAATGATTTTACATCTTTGAAGAACTGCATACAGAACAAGACAGCAATCACAATCGTCATTGTAGAAAAGGAAATAGATACTGCTTTATATCCTTGTACGGTGAAAGCAATCAACATTCCGAATGACGCCAGTAAGTTCAGCCCTATCAGCCATTTGTATCTGCTATACCGCCTATTGTCCCCGGTCTGGTTTGTTATCATCGCAGACAGTCCGCAGTACAGCGTATGACTTATCCATGCACCGAAAGCAAAATGAGAATGCGCATGCAGTAAATTTTTCTGATCGAAATAAGGGAAGTTAAATGCAATCTTATACCGCATCAGCGTTCCATATATAGCTACAAATACCAGGCTGGCAAGGCTCCATAAAAACCAATGCCTTAATGTTTTGCTCTGTTCCATTTATTTCAATATAGTTTATGGCATGGGATAGGATGGCTATTTTCCTTTCTGCTTTTGACAATCAAACCGTTCCTGATCACTTTTATAGCAGCGGTGTAAATACATTTCCAATAACAAAGGCGGCATGCCAAAATTTGTCCGGCTATATGAAAAAAGGACCGAAGCAGGCGTACAGCATTTCAGAAAGATGTTGTATCATTTTTATTTTGGCTATGCCACCATAGGCTATCAGAATGTTATGATCAATTTGAATTGTCTTATTACTCAGATTCGAAAGAAATATTATAATTTCCTATACAATCCGCATCGGCCCTGATGCTCTGTAACTGTTGTCCGTTCAGGTTAACCTATATAGACAGAATATTAGTTCTTCTCAGCAACCATACTATGTGCCACATCATTTCTATGCTGAACAATCTCCAGGTTTTCATTGACGAAATAAGCGCTTCCAAAACCATTAACATAAGAGCCTTTTAAGGTGCAAAGTTCTATCATGATAAAGTCTTCCATTCCCGTCAGGATATCCAGTATCTTACCATGTCGCTCTTTTAATTGTGCTATCCCGGTTTCCCATTCCGGCGTTCCTCTTTCAATCCGGTTGCTGGCAACATCAAGAGTCAGCCGGTCACGCGCATATATCTGTTTCGTGCCTGCTTCATCTTCTATAAACATAGCCGATACCTTTTTGACATCTCTCAGGTTTTTTGTATGCGTGGACATAAATGATACCAGAATATAAAATTTATTACCGATCCGCACAAACGGAGCATAGCTTGCATTGGGCAGACCTTCTGCATTTACTGTAGCCAGTATTACAGATTTAGATTTGTCTAAAAGTTCGTTTACCTGTGGTGTTCGTGGTTTCACGCTTTTTGCATTCTGGGCAGATGCCCCATGAGTTTCTTCCATATAATTGTATTTGAGTGTAAAACGTTTATTTTTTTTGATTTTAAGACGATTAGATTTTAGGATTTTATTACTTTGCGATTTTACGACTTTTTGATTGTATAGCTGCAGATATCATGAACTTTAAATTTTCTTCCTTCACTCAATCACCTCCTATCTAACACCTATCTTCCCCTCCAATTATCCAAATATCCAGCCGTCCTAACACCCGACTCTCCAGGCAAAATTACAGTACATTTTTATTTCGGACAAATTTGTCTTTATTTATTTTCATTGTTGTGAATAAATACGCCTGTGGGACGGAAAGGTAATAATAACACTATAAATCCATATAGCACAACTTTTGTAGAAATGAAGCCGGCACTAAGGAATGCCCTGGTTAGGTTGTTGTAAGACGTTTAGATCGTTCCGGGATGACTATGGGGAGTGTGCAAGAGAAGTAGCCATTTGACAGGGAGGTATATATTCCAGGTTTTTCCTGAAATCTATCTGCAAGGTTTTAAGGCTGAATGGGCCAAAACCCTTGCAGAGAAGTATAAAGAGATACTGCTCAATTCGTTGGTATTCAATAAAATGTTAGTTATTTAGCAGCCCCTAAATAAGAATCTTCTCTTCAATTGTCCGGAAGGTGAGATTTATTCTGGGTAAAGTAACCCGCCTGCTGGTGGGGAGCCGGTGCAGCCAATAGGTCTGTGTTGTATCCTTCATAATCAGAAGGCTTCCGTTTTCTAATATCAGCTCTATCTTTTCTCCGGTCTTTTTGTGTTTAAAAGAGAACTTCCTTTCTGCACCGAAGCTTAATGAAGCAATTGCGCCGTTCTTCTTCAGATCGGTTTCTCCATCACTGTGCCAGCTCATTCCCTCGTTCCCATTATGGTAAAGGTTGAGCAGACAGGAGTTAAAATGTTCCCCTGTTTCTCTTTCAATAAAGTCTTTCAACACTTCAAGCTCGCTTGTCCACGCTAAGGCATGTTTCGTTACATTGGAATATGTGTAGGGGAACGGCTTATCACCATACCAGGCCACCTTTCGTTTTACTACAATACGCTTTCCGAATAAAACGACTTCATCATTTTGCCAGGCAACTGTCTTTAACAAGTTCTCCAGGTACAGACCGGCCTGCGCGGTGGTAAACAATTTACCAAAATAAAATACCGTGCCATCATACGGAAGCAGGTTCCTGTTTCTATCTGTTTCTTTTTTGAACAGCTCCATCATGATATTATTCCTCTGAAGAAAATTTTTGACATTGTGCGCTTTCCCAGCCGATTATGGCCGTTTTCCGGATGCTGCCCCACATATAGCCACCCACAATACCCGAAGACCGGATCACACGGTGACAGGGAATAAGATATGCAACAGGATTGCTCCCGATAGCACTGCCTACCGCCCGGGAGGCCTTAGGATTGCCTATCTGTTCTGCAATACTTCCATAAGTAGACAACTTCCCCATCGGGATCTTCAGCAAGCTATCCCATACCTTCAGCTGGAAAGAAGTACCTTTTAAATGCAACTTGATCCCGCTTAGTTTTGTCCAGTCCTCCCGGAAAACAGATAAGGCGGCCTGTTGCCATACATCTGTCCGCTCCTGGAAAACAGCCTGGGGAAACTGAGCTTTAAGATCATTCAATGCTTTTTCTTTATCCTCTTCAAAAGCCATGTAGCAAATGCCTTTCGCTGTCGATGCTATAATAAGCAGGCCAAAAGGGCTATCTTCAAAGCTGTAATGTATCGACAGGCTTTTCCCGCCGTTTTTATATTCTGCCGGTGTCATTCCTTCAATATGCACAAATAAGTCATGCAGGCGGCTCGTGCTGGACAGTCCGGTTTCATACGTCGTATCAAACAAAGTAGCCTGTTCCTCTTTCAACATCCTTTTCGCATGTTCTATACTGATATATTGCAAAAACTTCTTCGGGCTTGTACCTGCCCACTCGGTGAACAACCGCTGAAAATGCGAAGGGCTTAAATGTATATGCCCGGCCACTTCATTAAGATCCGGCTGAGTCCTGAAATTTTCCCTGATGTAAGCGATAGCTTCTGCAATGCGATTATAATTGCTCTCCGACCGTATTTCCGCCATTTTAATTTATTTACTATGCAAATTTCCAAATGATTCCCGGATCAAAAAATCCGGAACTTGCCAATTTAAAAGATATTTATCTTCATAATGACAACTACAAAATAAGTTCCTTTTTTTGTCACAAAAACACTAAGTATAAAACAATGTCATTAACTCAGAGCTTCGTATAGTTGCGGACGAAAGCACCTGCAACGGCGATCGTCGATGTTGGTGTTTTCGCCAACATCTAAAGTTAATGACATTGAAGTATAATAGTCAAAATAACTTCTCAGATTACAATCATGTCCGGAGTGGGAACATCTCTCCATGCTTTGAAACCGGGAAATTATTGTGACACGATTACATAATTAATTTTTCCCGGACACACATACTATCTTTTTCCCAGGCAAGCCGGAATAGCAGCTGTACTACTTCCTTCTATTATTACAAGTTACCTTAATGAGTATTACTCCATTGCTGTATTAAATCCTCTTCTCTAAAATCAGGCATGTAAAAATGCTCCAGGCTCCCGTCCGTATATTCAATTGTTACCTTCCTGTAATCAAATATTCTCCCCCAATAAGGCTGAGCTATCCTCAGTGACCGGATCAGGTTTTTATCTATCTTCTTCCTTTTACCAAAGGCATTGATCTCAATAGCATGGTCATCAATAACGAAAAGCAGCTTGAATTTGAAAAAAGTATAAGCCAGTATGGCAATACCGGACAGTAATAAAAATATACCTCCACTAATTAACCACTGGAAACCGGCAGTAACAGGCAACCTGATAAAAAGAATCAACAAAAACATAAACACGATACCCGGCAATATCAGGTTAAACAAAAGACGCTTGTTTCGGTAAACCTTTATAGTATTATTGTTAATCATAAATTATATATCCCCTTAGTAACGGTGTCAAAATAACTTCCCCATTTCTAAGCTAGGGAGATACCTCCACAAAGTCTACCCTGAGTACAGCCGAAGGGGTCGGCATGACGGTACTTGAGGAGTTTATTTTGACTATTTTACTTAGAATCAGCCGGACTTTAAAATGAATTTATATTTGCTTTTATATCCGGGAACATCAATCCGGCGCGATCCCCATGCCCCGGCCCATCACCACCTATCCGTCAAAATTAACTTAATCATTCCGTATTCTCCCTGTATAGTTCATTTACACTGACAACATACACACATTAAGGAAACTGCGCATACATTTTCACGATCCATGTCCGTTTTATAAATCTCTGTCGTAAATTCGCATGTTTTCAAAAAAGGAATTAATGAAGAAATTATTTTATCATAGCTATTCCGCTACCGCCCTGAATATAGGGATGCTGGTATTACGCGTCGGCTTCGGCATCTTAATGATCCCCGGTCATGGCTGGGCCAAATTAGCCAGCTTCGATGCACAAAAGGAACAGTTTGTAAGCTTTATGGGATTAAGTCCGGCCCTGTCTTTAGGCTTAGCCGTTTTCGCAGAGTTCTTCTGCTCTCTGTTGATCATTGCGGGATTGTTTACCCGTTTAGCTACCATTCCGCTCATCATTACTATGCTGGTCGCCATAAATATGCACAAATGGCAGATTTTTGGTGACAGTGAACTGGCCCCGGCTTTTTTGTTCGCATATATAACCCTATTTTTGATCGGACCGGGCAAATACAGTCTGGATGCAATGGTCAGTAAAAGATAAGAAACCATTGCAACCACACCCGGTAAAAAACTTTGAAGCATGATCATATACAATGTAACTATAAAAGTAGAACCCGCCGTAGCAGAGCAATGGCTGCGCTGGATGAAGGAAGAGCATTTAAAGGATATGATGGATACCGGCCTTTTCAGCGATTACAGGCTTTGCCGGCTTTTGGAGCAGGATGAAGAAGAGGGCGTATCATTCGTAGTACAGTATCATAGCGACAGCGCAGAAAACTACCGGACCTACTTGGCTGAACATGCGCCCAAAATGCGCCAGAAGGGGCTCAAAAAATTCGGAGATAAGTTTGTAGCCTTCCGTACCGCTATGGAAGTCATTAATTAAACATAGATACAATCAAACAGATACTTTCTCATAACAGAAAATATAACGAGGCTGTCTAAGAAGTGTATAAATTTCACATTGAAGAAACAAAGATTACAAAAGTCACTACGTAAAATATTTAATGTTAATCTTTGTTTCGTGGTTTTCTTCGTTCTCTTTGCGTGAACTGCTCTCTTGCAGAGCAAAATAAGCTAAACCATTGTTTTTAGACAGTCTCGGATTTATATAGTTATTGCAGCGGCATATACCCGGAAATGAAAAAATATAATCACATCTTTTTCGACCTTGATCATACACTTTGGGATTTTGAGCGTAATTCGGGGGAAACACTGAGAGAACTGTATGAAGACTTCCATTTAAGCGGGAGAGGTATTGCCGGTTTCGAGGAGTTCAGGCAGACATACGAATTTCATAATGAAAAATTCTGGGACCGCTACCGGAAAGGGTTCATCAGCCGGAAAGACCTGCGCTGGAAACGTATGTGGCATACCTTGCTCGACTTCAAAATCGGGGATATGGCGCTTACCGAACAACTAAGTAAGTTATACTTAGAGCGATTGCCCAACAAGGCCGGGCTTATGCCTTATGCTATTGAAGTGCTCAATTACTGCAGGGATAAAAATTATAATATCCATATTATAACGAACGGCTTCGAAACCACACAATGGCAGAAGATGCGCAATTCGGGAATAGATCATTATTTTAAGCATGTAATTACTTCCGAAAACAGCAATAGTATGAAGCCGCAACCGGGTATATTTCAATTTGCCCTGCAAAAAGCCAATGCCACCGCCGGGGAAAGCATCATGATAGGCGATTCGATAGAGGCAGATATTTTAGGGGCACTTCAATACGGGATAGACCAGGTATTTTTTAATCCTTCGGGACGGGAGCATGACTACCTTTTCACTTACGAGATCAATTGCCTGAGCAAGATCAGAAAACTATTGTAGCCATTGCAGAAGCATTTCCTGTTTTTTAATTTTAACTTTTTATTTTTGACGTTGCAGTAACACACCTTATAAATATTAATCTAATGAATAACCAGATCAGGGAAATTATCCGGGGCTCAATAAAAGTGAAACAAGATCTACTGGAAAATGAAGCATTGATAAATACCATACAGGCAGTCACCCAAAAAATTACGGAAGCCTTTAAAAACGGGAATAAAGTCCTGTTCTGTGGTAACGGGGGCAGCGCTGCCGACGCCCAGCACCTGGCTGCCGAATTCTCAGGGCGTTTTTATCACGACCGCAATCCCCTGCCCTCCGAAGCACTACACTGCAACAGCTCTTACCTTACAGCGGTAGCAAATGACTACGGCTATGAATTTGTGTACAGCAGGTTGCTGAAAGGAACAGGAACGCGGGGAGATATTTTAGTCGGGCTCAGCACTTCCGGCAATTCAAAAAACATCATCAGGGCTTACGAAACGGCAAAAGAAACAGGCATCACCACCGTAAGCTTTACGGGCGAATCCGGCGGAGCTATGAAAGCCTTATCCGACTACCTTATCAATGTGCCCAGCAACGATACGCCGCGCATACAGGAAGCACATATCATGGCAGGGCATATTATATGCCAGCTTACAGAAGCCGCACTGTTCGAAACAGGGCGATAAATATTCAGCCGGGAAATAATCGCTCACCTATACTAAGGGGGCTATCAAAAAAGTCCTTAAAACGTTGTTCCTTCACTCCGTAAAAGGCACTTCACTTCATTGTGTATCCTGCGGAGTGGGGAAATTTTATCTTGCGGGAGTAAGTAACCGTGTCAAAATAGCTTCCCGGTTCCAAAGTTTGGAAGATGCCTCCACGCAGCCTGCTCTGAGTACAGCCGAAGGAGCCGGCATGACGGTACTTACCTCGGCACAGCCCGCCCTGAGCTTGTCGAACGGGCTCAGTACAAGTAAGGTAGTTATTTTGACTATTATACTAAGATTCCCCCGGTTGTTTTAACAGTACAAAAGACCGGGGTGTTTCAGCCCTGCCCGGATTCCTGGCAAAATCACATTTTATCTACAATCAATTAACTTTGCAAAAGCCATTTTTAGTGCTTCCACACCATAAATCAAAGGCAGCAGAAAAAGTGATATATTTGTCTGAGCAGCTTATTGGCCACACTTATGATACATCCAGACCAATCCAATGAATTATTCTTCAGGGCCGCAGAATTCGTCACACATACCAGCCGTAACATTTTTCTTACGGGGAAAGCCGGCACCGGGAAAACCACTTTTTTAAAGTATATACGTAAGCACTGCAACAAAAAGATGGTGGTGCTTGCACCTACCGGAGTAGCTGCAATTAATGCCGAAGGTATGACCATCCATTCTTTCTTCCAGTTGCCATTCGGCATTTTCCTCCCGGCCTACCCTACACCCTGGGGCAATTCTGCCCCGGAGCAGAACATTTACAATAAAAAGCAGTTGTTGGGCAAAATGCGTATCAACGCAGAAAAGAAAGACCTGATGCGGGCTCTTGAGCTGCTGGTGGTAGATGAGATATCCATGGTGCGTGCAGATATTATTGATGCGATGGACGCTGTGCTCAGGCAGGTGCGAAAAAAGTATGATATCCCATTCGGCGGGGTACAACTCCTGCTTATCGGCGACCTGTTTCAGCTGCCCCCGGTCTTGAAAAACCAGGAACAGCAGATCTTCCGGCAGTTTTATCACAGTCCATTTTTCTTTGATGCCCTGGTATTTAAAGAAATCGCACTTGTATATATTGAGCTGGAAAAGGTGTACCGGCAACAGGATATACAATTTATAGAATTGCTCAATAGCATAAGAAGCGGAGATTGTACCGGTGAGCAGCTTCAATTATTACAAACAAATTACCAGCCTCCTGTTCCGTATAAGCCGGAAGACGGCTATATTGTACTCACCACACATAACAACAAAGCCGATGTAATAAACAACAAAGAACTGCAAAGCCTGCCCGCCAGATCGTACGACTTCGAAGCGGTAATAAAAGGCGATTTCCCGGAACATACCTACCCCGCTGATAAGTGCATTACGCTGAAAGAGGGGGCACGGATCATATTCATTAAAAACGACAAGGAATATCCCAGGAGATATTACAATGGAAAAATAGGCGTGGTAGAGCATATCGAAGATCGGGGGGATGAGGAGAAAATTATGATCCGCTTTCCCGGCGAAGAGGAGCTGCTGCAGCTGGAGCAGGAAAAGTGGTCTAATATAAGATATCATTACAATGCTTCGGCAGACGAAATTGAGGAAGAAGAGCTGGGCAGCTTTACTCAATATCCTGTACGACTGGCCTGGGCAATTACAATTCATAAAAGCCAGGGGTTATCTTTCGATAAAGCTATTGTAGACGTTGGCGAAGCTTTTGCCCCGGGACAGGTTTATGTGGCCTTAAGCCGGCTAACCAACAGGGAAGGGCTGGTATTGCACTCCCGGATCAACCCGTATTCTATTACAGCTGACAGCCATGCAATTGCTTTTACCCGAAAGCATGGACAGCATCTGCCGCTTCTGGGGCAAAAGCTGGAGGAAGCAAGGATGGAATTTGAAAAGGAAATGATCTTTCGCGCCTACGACTGGTCAGAGCTGCACCTGCAATGGAAGGCGTTCAGTGAAGAGTGGCAAAACAGCGCAGCCAGCCTGGAGGCTAAAGACCTAAAGCCCATCTTTGATGCCATCTGTGCATCCATAAACAACCAGGATAAGGTTGCCCGGACTTTCTGCAGGCAATTAACCGCTCTTTTCGCCCGGGAAGCAGATAAGGAACAAATAGAAATGCGCCTTAAAGATGCGGAAAAGTGGTTCTGCGCACAGCTGGATGAACTGACGGCTGGTAAGCTGGAAGATTATAAAAAGGAAATAAGCAAATTAAAAAGAACCAGGAGACACGTAAAAGCCCTTGAACAGTTTTCCGCAAAAGCGACCGACCGCAAAAAGCAACTTCAGAAGGTATCTTCACGGGAAACGGTACCGGGGGCTTTAACGGGGCATTAAAGTGTATCAGGTTAAACATATACTGACTTTTGAATTTTTACTTTTTTATTTAAAAGCAAACCTACTTTATGAGTAATACTTACACTATACGTAACCTGCATGGGGACGAAGTTCAGCAAATGGTTGACCAGGCAGATACAGAGGGTTGGAATCCGGGACGAAGTGATGCCCACGCTTTTTACCTGGCAGATAAGAACGGTTTCTTTGCCGGCTTCCTGGGTAGCGAGCCGGTAGCATACATATCTGCCGTAAACTATAACGGTGCGTACGGGTTTGTAGGATTATATATAGTCAGGGAAGAATTTCGCGGACAGGGTTACGGTCTGAAAATATGGGAACACGCCTTAAAGTACCTCGGTAATATGATCTGTGGCCTGGATGGCGTTCCTGCGCAGATACAAAATTATAAAAGATCGGGGTTTGCATATGGTTATCGCCAGATGAGGTTATATGCCCCGGCAATAAGTCTGCCACCGGACAGGCATATATACCCCCTTGCAGCAAAAGATATAGAAAAGGTACAGGGATACGACGCCTCTGTCTTCGGTACAACACGAATATCTTTCTTAAAAGCCTGGTTGGAGATGGACAATGCGGCTGCTTTTTATGCAGAGGCTAACGGTCATGTAAAAGGGTATGCCGTGCTCCGGGCATGTACAGAAGGATATAAAATTGGTCCGTTGTTTGCCGACGATCCGGAAGTAGCGGAACAACTGTTTCTTGCCTGCCATAACAAGGCTGCTCCCGGAGCCCCCGTATTTATTGATATGTCGGAAACAAATACAACGACGCATATATTAGCTAAGCGCTATAACATGCAACTGGTATTTGAGACAGCCCGCATGTATAAAAACGGCATACCGTCATTCCCCCGGGAAAAAGTTTATGGAGTAACCACATTCGAACTCGGATAGGCTGACCGGGCAGAATACATCAGTTTACAGGCAAATAGCGTATAGGAACAATAAAGCAGTAAATATTGGTCATTCAGCTTTTTACACTATTTTTACGCGAATTTTTACAATGACCCATGGGCCAATTACAATTAGAAAGACCAATTGCTTTTTTTGACTTAGAAACTACGGGGACAGACCCGGTAAAAGACCGCATTGTGGAAATAGCTGTGGTAAAGCTTATGCCGGACCATTCCCGTATTTCATGGGTAAAACGCATTAATCCCGGAATGCCCATACCACCGTCCTCATCCGCCATTCATGGTATTTACGATGATGATGTAAAAGATGCGCCTACCTTTAAAATGGTGGCACATGAGTTAAAGCAATTTTTACACAACTGTGACCTGGCAGGCTACAACTCGAATAAGTTTGACATCCCGGTGCTGGCCGAAGAGTTTCTTCGCTGCAATATACCGGCAGATTTCAAATCCCGGAAGTTTGTAGATGTACAGCAGGTGTTTTTCAAAAAAGAAGCGAGAACGCTAAGCGCCGCATATTCTTTCTACTGCAACAAGCAGCTGGAAAATGCGCACAGTGCCGAAGCCGATGTATTGGCCACGATGGATGTACTGGAAGCACAATTGGAGCGCTATGCCGATTTGCATAAAAATGTACATTTCCTGCACGACTATACGGGTGGAGATGATTTTGTAGACTATGCAAGAAGAATAGTGATAAAAGACGGGATTCCTGTTTTCAACTTTGGAAAGCACAAAGGCCTACCGGTAGAGGAAGTGTTCAGAAAAGAGCCGCAATATTACGACTGGATGATGAATGCCGATTTCTCCCTGCATACCAAACAAACGATATCAGAGATCCTGAATAAGATGCTTTTGAAAAAATAAACCTTTCTGATTTAAACATACATCTAATTAATCAACCCGGATTACATTTGGACAAGTTAGTCATCATACCCACATATAACGAAAGGGAGAACATAGCGCCTATCCTTAAAAAGGTAATGTCCCTGGACGGGGCATTTCATGTCCTCGTTGTTGATGACGGCTCGCCCGATGGTACTGCGGCAATAGTGCGTGAGCTGCAGATGGAATTTCCCGGCAGGATCCATCTCGTGGAAAGAAGCGGCAAACAGGGATTGGGCACAGCCTACATTTTCGGGTTCAAATGGGCTTTAGAGCAACGCTATCAATATATTTTTGAAATGGATGCCGACTTCAGCCACAATCCGGAAGACCTCCTTCGTTTGTACCAGGCCTGTGCTGACGGTGCTGATGTTTCTGTCGGCTCCAGGTATACCCCGGGAGGCAAAGTAAAGAACTGGCCTTTCGACCGTATCTTTATTTCTTACGGGGCTTCCGTGTATGTACGCCTCATTACCTGGATGCCGGTAAAAGATTGTACGGCCGGCTTTGTATGCTACAAACGTGAAGTACTGGAAAAGATACCTTTGGATGAGGTTCAGTTTATCGGCTATGCTTTCCAGATTGAAATGAAGTACAGGGCCTGGAAATCAGGCTTCAAAATAAAAGAGGTGCCCATCACTTTCGTAGACCGTAAAGAAGGCGTGTCCAAAATGTCGAAAGGTATAGTGAAGGAAGCTATCTTCGGCGTATGGAAGATGAGACGGTTTATTTAAAAACACCAATGTCATTAGCTTAAGGCTTCGTATAGTTGCGGGTGATAACAACCGCAACGGCGAAATTAATAACATTGTTAAAAACACTTTGATTTATTAATCGTGTTGAAATAACTTTCTGTTTTTGACTTGATATTAGTGCGTTATTCGTAGCAATATTACTTAGCCGTAAACCTGTCGTTTTGCCAATGCGATGTTCACGGTGTCGTTTTTTCTTTCATTTTTAGGAAATTCAAAGGAGTCATTACCGCAATTGAAGAACTCCGATAATCCTTAATATTTCTTGTAACAATTGCATCCAATTCCTTAATGGTTAGTGCGGAAGAAT
>JBEBVI010000081.1:0-13162 GCA_040392805.1 Taibaiella helva | reverse complement strand
GGAAAGATTTGACAACTTTTGAAAAGTTGTCAAATCTAAACCAGAAGAAAAGCGCATACACCGCTTGAAATTGCCCATCACTTACAAAAAGGGGAAGTTATTTTGACACGGTTATTTAATTTTTAACCAATAAGGAATTTATTTTGAAAACTCCTCTAAGCTCCATTAAGGAGAAAATAACCCAGTACATTCAACTGCGATTCGAGCTTATCCGCCTGGAAGTGATCGAAAAGTTAGTTAGTGTAATGGGTTCTTTCTTTTTTATCATCATTGCCATCTTCCTTTCTTTTTTAGCAGTACTGTTCATTTTTCTGGGCATAGCAGAATTATTAAGCTCTTTATTCGAAAGTAAGATATGGGGCTATATGAGCACTGCTTTGCTGATCATCATCTGCTCTGTGTTTGTCTTTATGAGCAGCAGGAAAATCATCCGTTTTTTCGGAGGGATGCTTCTTGGCTCTATAACCAAGCCGGGCAAGAAGGCAAAAGAGGAGGAAGAAGAGGAAAACGGTTAACTCATCTTTTCCCGTTTGTCTAAATTGAATGCTTATGCCAAAAAAATATAAAAGGAGAAGATTGTCCAGCATGGATCAGCTTGACCTTGAGCAAGAGCGTATCAGGAACCGGGTAAGGAACCTGGAAGATAACTGGAGTAAAGGATTATTCAGCCCGGGACTGGTAATGAGCGCAGCCGGTTTATTGCTGAACCGGGGAAAAAGGAAGCTCGGATCCGGAAAAACATTCTTTTCCAAAAGCCAGCCACAAGGCGCCATTAAAAATAAAGCCAAGAGCAGTATAGCTTCGTTCTTTAGCGAGCCTATGATCAAGCAGGCAGCAAAAAAAATAGGTATCTCTTTTATTCAATGGCAATTATTTAACCTTGCACTCTTTGCAGGGAAGAAAATAATTGCAGGTATCAGAAACAGGAAAAAGCATATGTCGTCGGTTAAACATGCTTGAGTAAGCTAAAGAGGCTTTGATGGTTGACCGATAATAGATTTCCCTTCTTTCCCGACAAATTATTAAGAAGCCTTACCCTTCAGTTAACGAAAGATTCCCTTGTTTCCTGCTCTTCATAGCGCCGGGGTATATAATCAAAAAGAAAGTGGGTAAAATGCAGGTTAAGACTATCAGTCCTTTGAGTAGCACGTATTGATTTCTGCTGTAGTTCTTTCATTTTGGCCTCCCGTTCTTTACGCATTTTTTCTTCACTGCGAAACAGATCTATCAATCCATTAAATGATTTCCGGTATCCCAAACCTAATCCCTGCCTGCTGATGGTTTGTGCGCCGATAGCATCATAATTACTTACCCTAAACACATTAAAGCGGATACGCCCGTCTTCCGTAATGAGATATTGCACGCGGAAGTCGCCTACAATATTAGACGTAAGATCACTCGCCGATGAGTTACGCCCCCAGTCATATACACCACCTACCTCTACTATAAGCCGTTTCTTCAGGAAACTCTTACGGAGGTTCACACCAGCTTCGTTACGGTTGATATAATTAATAGTGCTTTGGTCGGTATTGGAAAGAGAGTAGTTTTTGTAACGTACACCCACATACAGGTCTTCCATACCTAATATTTTATTGGCAAAATTGGTGATCCCGGAAGATGCAGCAGTCGATACCAGTTCGCTCATATTATTAATCGTTCCGGTTGTCACGGCATAGGAATTATTAATTCCTTCGGGTGGTACAAACTGATCAAGCAACAGTAGTGAGGCTACCTGGTTCAGCAGTTCCTTATCATCCGTATTAATACGCTGCAGTTTCTGGTAAGCATAAGTGCCAACAGACCTGTTTTCTACCAGATCCAATTTAAATCCCAACTCCGGCTCGCTTAGTGAGCCGCGCATGGTTAAGCCGATATTGATCAATTGCATGATCTGCGCGTCCCTTATCTCATCCTGCGATAAGCCTACACGGTCTACTTCATTAAGAATGAGGTCGTACAATCTTGTTTTCACCTGTGTGTAAGCCTTTACATCAAGATCGGCATTTGCCATATCCCCGTTCCATTTTATAGCGCTATTGCTGTTGATGGTAAACTGTCGCTTATAGTTCAATACCTGCAACTGCTTAAAAGAAAAGTTATACGTCCCTTCATCAATGATGTAATTGCCATTCATTTTCATATCCCCATCCGCCGGTATTTCCAGGATGATGTTGCCGCTGCCCTTAGCCCAGATCTGATCGCCGGTAGAAGGATCAATAATAATGGTCGCTTCCAGATCAGGTGTAGCAATAGCATCAATACGGATATTAAGTTTACTGGCTACATCATTCCTTGGTGCCTGTATTTCACCGTATTTCTTAAAGTGTACAAAGTCATATTCACCTACATCGCTACCGTATCCTACAGGTATATATAAGTGGGAATTTTTCTGTGGAGTTGCAAAGATATTAAGGTTCAGGTTATGCACAGGGCCCGATAAGCGCACCTGCACCGAAGCTTTCACGTTGCCATAAAAGTTGGCATTCTGATGCTCGGCCAGATCCAAGACCTGAATATTATCACTCCTCATATTCAAACGAAAATTCAGCTTACTCAACCGCTCATGTGCTATAACTCCCCTTAGCACCCCTACCCTGCCAGCATCATCTTTCACCTGAATAGTGCCCAGGTCAAACTTCGAATCCGAAACATTTACCCTGGCTTCTTCAATAGTATAATGAACACCTGTAATATCCGGAGTAAAGCCCACCTCCCGCAATATCAGCTCACCTGTAGTTACCGGGTTAGCGGCATCACCTTTTAGTAATATCGTGCCATCTATATCGCCGCTCAGGTTATGAACATAACCGGACAGGAAAGCCTCTGCCCAGTCTGCATCAGCACCGGAAAGTTCGATCCGCACATCAATATTTTCTTTAGAAGAAGATCCAACGACCAGATCTCCGGACAGGTGGGCATAGGAACCCCTATAGCCTATTCCTGTTGGCTGCTCCAGCCTGATCAATCCTTCGGCAACATGGTAGGAGCCCTTCAGCAGGGCATTTCCCAGTGTATCGTTATTCAGGGTGAGATGGTGGGTTGTCAGATCAAAATCAAGCTTTTGGTTTGCAGGTAGGGAAGAAACCTTGATTTCACCATCCGTCCTGCCGGCCATATATATATCCTCCAGTCCAAAAAGATTATTAAGAAATTCGATATTCAGGTTATTTATCCGTACTGTAGCCTCATCGGGTTTCGTACTGCTACCTTTGTCATTTACCACTATACTTTGTACACCGGAAAGCAGGTGCACATTTTTGATAGCAATATGCCCGTCATTAAATATCACCTCATTACCGGCCGGTATTTCCCACCTCGATTGGTTTATGTAAAATTCGGAAGGCAGGATATTCAGGGTAAAGCTGTCATTATGGGCAAATGCGAGTCCGTTCAACTCTGCGCTTCCTATACTTGCCGCTGTGGTAGTAGTCAGCTGAAAGCGTGCGGTATCCCGGAATATATGCCCCTGGACCTGAACAGAAGAAGCAACGGACTCTTCCGACGTACTGATATCATTGGCAATCACATCAAGGTTAAAGCCGGAATTATCGCCGGTGCTTTTTATCTGTACATCGTTAATACGGAAAGCGCCGTAACGCACATAAGGCATGGAAGCAGCAAACTGCAAACGCTGCTCTCTCATATTCATATTCCCGTTTAATTTTGTTCCGGAGCCTAACCTGAGCCCGGTATTAAACAACAGGAAAACATCGTCAGTTTGATTTGCCGTCAGCTCAAAATGCAAATCCTGATCGGCATTTACCTTAAGCGGTCTTTTTACATATTCGGGCAGGTAGTACGACAGGAAAAGCTGGATGGAGTTAGGAAGATCAATCAATGAAAAGGAACCGTCAACAGACAGTGCGAGCTCATTGGTAGCCAAAAAGAGTTTCTTATTATTATTTTCGTCTACGTGGGAAGACATCAGCAGGGAGTCGATATTCAGACGTGTTCCCGACCGTATGATATCCATATTATAAACAGCTGCCCTTCCGATAAAATCGTCAATGCTGTCCCCCGTAAAGTTAAGCTGCATGTTGGCTTTGACGCTTATGCTGTCCTTAGTCAGACGGAGTGCTAAAGCATTAAGATGCTCAATCTCTGCATATAAATCGAATAAAGGTTCCTCGCCCGAGAAATCGACCCGTCCGTTAAAATCAAGCTCCAGGTTATCATCCTCCACATTCAGCCTGCCCTCAAATTTCCTGGAGGCAAGTATGCCGTCTATATTAATATCCTTATAAATATACCCGTTCACGCCCAGCGCATTCAGCGCTCCGCTTACATTTAAGTTGGCGGTATTATCCAGACCCTTCCCGGAAATATTAACAGTAGAAGATAAAGTACCCAGTAGATCCAGTCCAAATAAACGACCCAGGTCCAGCTTATCTGTATGCAGGGTGCCTTTATAGGAGGGTGCTTCCTGCCGGGGTAATTGCCAATGTGCATCGGCCTTTACAGTTCCCAGGTTAGTGGATATATCAGCTTTAGCTATAAAATCTGTAATCAGGCCACTAAAGCTTCCCTGTGCTTTAACCGTACCAAGATCCTTAAAGTCTACCGCATTTTGCTCTTTAAGATCCGGCGCATAAAATAAAGCGGCTATACCACTTGTATGCACTTCTGCATCTGTAAAGTCGATATACGTTTCATAGATATCCGGCAGTCCATCCATACGAAGATTACCCATTACCTTTGTCACGCCGTCATCCACCATCAGGTTTTCTACCCTCAGTTGCTCTACCGTTCCACCTCCCCGTCCACTTACTTTTACCGACCTGTTTCCCCATTTGTTCAATTCGGGGGCAAAGAAGGCAATATCTGCAATACCTACTTCCGCATCTTTTAACCGGCCCAGCATTTTTACCTTAACCAAATAATCAGTAAAATCCGGGAAGCGTTCATATCGCATCGCATAATAATCGGTAAGTACACTATTTCCCGTCTGCAAGTAAAGATCAGCACATTCTGAAATATTAGGCGAGATCTTCAATCGGGCCGACATCTTTTTTATTTCCAGTCCACAACGTTCTTTCGCCTTTAGCTGCCTGAGGTCTGCCGTTATCGTATCGCCTTTTATATGTATATTTTCGGCGTTCAGGGCTATGCCGGTAATATCCAGATGTTCTTCATCAAATAAACCCTGTGGAGCGCTTGTTTCCGGATATAACAGGAAGAATCTGCTGTTATCGAACCGGAGTTTCCGAAGCGATAATGTCCACCCTGCAGGATTAAATGGCGTTGTATCAATAACAGGGTCCATATTTGTCCTTTTTGACGGAGGCCTGCCACCTTTATATTCTCTTATACCAAATAAAAGCCCTGATCCCTCAACAGACTTCAGATCAATGATTTTCTTTTTAAAATCTATACCTCTTGCATCTAAATCAACATGTCCGGCTCCGCCCACCATATCTGTCCCCACCCATTCGTCGATCATTTCAAAGGAAACACGCTCCAATGTTATATGGCGAAGGTCTGTTTTCACCGTGCCGGAAGATGACTTTGGGGTATCGGGCTCAGCGCTACTGGAAAAAGCATCAAGGATAAATTCATAATTCCATATATCCGTATTTTTCTTCCGTTGCAACTTTATACGGGCCTCTTTCAGACCCACATAAGTCACAACAGGTTGGTCCTTCAGGAAAAACCAGTCTGTTATTTTAAGCTTGGCCTCGCCCGCATATAATAATGTATCTCCCTGCCTGTCTTCTATATATAATCCTTCAATAACCGCCGAATTGAATAAGCGAAGATCAATATGCTGCAGACTGACCTTAGTACCCGTTTTAGAGGAAAGATAGGCAACCGCCTTACGTGCAATAGCATTTTGCACCGGCGTAAGTTGCACCAGCACCAATACCAACGATATGACAACTATTAAACCTAATAAGAAGTAACCCGATATTTTAAACGCCCGCTTCAGAAAATCCCGTATTTGGCTGCAAAGATAAAGCTTCAAAGAAGTTATAAATGCTAAAAGTTTGTGCAATAAAGTCGCCACTACCCGCTCAATGTCCTAAAATCAAAAAGTTTTAATGTCCTAAAGTCCTAACGTCTTAAAATCCCAAAATCCCCACCCTCATAAACAACCGATATTGTATATTTGCCCCAAAAGCATAAATCAGGCAATGACCGTACTACAAACGATATTAGAAATACTCAAATACACTATTCCCGCACTTATTGTACTATTCGCCACATCCACCATTGTAAAAAAATTCCTGGTCAATGAAACAGAACGTAAGCGGCTCGCTATTTTCGCACAGGGGCTGGACACCACGCTCAGGCTCAGGCTGCAGGCGTATGAAAGGCTTTCTTTATACCTGGAACGCATCCACCCGCGCGTACTCGTACCGCGGCTCTACCAGACCGGCATGACTGTAAGGGACCTGCAAACCGCTTTGATCGAGGTCATAAGAACTGAATACGAACATAATCTTTCCCAGCAGATTTATGTATCCAGCCAGGTATGGAAGACGGTACAAAACGTTAAAGAACAGGAAATGGCAATGATCAACCAAATCGCATCGTTACTTGATCCTGCGGCATCTGCCAAAGAATTACATCAGAAAGTCGTTGATTTTATTGTCAGCAATGAAAATGAGTTGCCTGTCGAAGTAGGTCTGGATATAATAAATAACGAGGCCAAAATTGTATTGGCCCAGCAAGCCTGACGTATGCCCGTTTTAGAAGGGGTAACCTATCGCTATATTCAGGTTGAGATTTTTACGCCTCCATTCCGGATCGCCGGGATCAATGTTATTAATTACCCAACCGTAATGATCCATAATGTAGGGCTTCTTTAAAGGGATAGCCCAGTCGAACCGTACAACAAGGAAACCGCCCAGATCCAGTCGCAGACCTGCACCCGAGCTGAGCGCAACATCCTGGTATAAATTCCTGAACTCAAAATTAGCCCCTGGTAAACCTTCCTGTTTACGGGTAAGCCATATATTGCCGGCATCTGCAAAAAGAGCGCCATTAAGGCTTACAGCTCCCGAAAACAGCTTAACCATTGCAAAACGGTATTCGGCATTAAGTTCCAGCTTTATATCGCCGGCCTGATCTATAAAAAGATTATCCGACGAATTCTGTCTTACGGAATCATAATAACTTCCGGGACCCAATACGCGCGGCCGCCAGCCCCTGATACTGTAAGCGCCCCCCACGAAATATTGTTTGAGATAAGGCAGGATGGTAGAACCGCCATACGGTACACCTACGCCTCCGTAAAACCGGAAAGCAAATGAAGCATTACGCCTGATCAAATACTGGCGTGCATCAAAATCAAACCGTACATATTTAGCATAATTGACATCCACCGGAGCACCTAAGACATCGCCTATACCTTTAATACCGCTCAGTACCGCCCCGGCCTCCTCGCCGGCCAGCTTAAGATAGGCATGCCGCCACCGGTTCTTACCTTCCGTTTTGATCACGTATTCCACACTTTCCCCCTCTATAAAGGTCTCCTGGTAACTGTTGCGAATAGCCGGTATGCTGTCCATACGCTCCTGGAAGGTAGGCGAGATATTACGCAAATGAAGGGTATTGACAAATATGGGCTTTACCTGCCATACCTTTATATCTGATTCTTTCCAGATATAGCCATAGGCCGAATTAACGGTCACAAGGTTGAAATACTGATTTCGATCCAGAGTATTAACACCGGCAGTGAGTACCGTACGTGGCAAAGCGCCCTGGCTGAACTTACTCTGGCTTACCGGTAAAATAAATTTGGGAAAGGTCAGGCGGAAATTAATACCAAGGTTCTGCGAAAAGAGATAATACCTTTTATAAAACTGAAGTGATTGATTATCATTCTGCCCTAATTCTATACCGTAAGAAACAGTTGCAGTCAGTTCATTAGCCCCTTTCAAAAAGTTCTTATCGGTAACAGAAATATTTGCAGCCGTTCCTATCGCATACAGATCACCGCCTGAAACCTCCACATTGGTTCCAAAATCATACTTTTTATTTTTACTCATAAGGATATAACAAGTGAGCGTATGCGCTGAACTATCCCGGTCGGGCGTAATAAATACACGTACATACTGAAATATGCCCAGATCGTTTAATTGCCTGATCGTCTGGTTATAGTCATCCTGGGCGTACAATTTTCCCGGTCTTATAAAAATTTTCTTATCCAGAATGGTCGTATTCACATACAAGTCCCGGTAACGGAATTTAAGGCCGTTCAATACCTGCTCCGTTGCCCCCTTGTTTAACTCCCGGAGATCCATTGTGTCTGTATAGTCGGGGATGACAATCACATCTTTATACCTGAATTTCTCAAACGCCAGGCTGTCGCTCCTCCCCGAGATCTGTACCGTTACATTAAGTGTCGGCTTTTTCCCCTGCTTCCTGAGTGTGAGAAAGTTTACCGCACTTTCAAACGGATTTTCCAGGTTCCGGAAATAGGATTTATCTAATGTATCCAATACGAAGTCAATATTATCGGCGCTAAACCTGTAATAGCCGAAATTCCTGATATAATTGGCCAGCCGGCTCCGCTCCATACCGGCAAGGGAATGGCTGTACGGTTTTCCCTTCACCAGTAGCGACCCTTCGTTGAAGCGGGTAGCCAGCGCCGACAGTTCCGGATCGCTCACCTCATAATTCACTTCGTCTATCAGGTATTCCACCCCCGTATGTACATAATAAGTAAGTTTTGCTCTCCGGTTGCGTTTCAACTTCAAAGAATCGGTTACGGTTGCGTAAAAATATCCCTGGTTTCTCAGGAATAAGGAGAAATTCTTTTTGGTTTTGGCTATAAGTGCCGTATCCAGGATAACCGGCTTCTCCACTACTTTAGACTTCAACTGAAAATTGGTGGTATCCTGCTGGTATTTTTTATACCTGAAATTATAGATCCATACTTTGAAAGGTATAAGACCAAAGACATAGCTATTGGGCTGCTGCGCCATAATACCATATAGCTGGTCATGCAATATGCCTTTTTCAGACAGGCTTTTATCTGTTTTGATCTTTATTGCAGCGCTTCTCAGTACATAGTCCTCTTTGTCCAGATGTTTGGTAACGGTGCATCCCTGAATAACAAAGGCGGCAATACATAATAATATTGCAGGCCAAAACGCCAGTGATCCGGACTTTCTTTCGGGCATATTCATTAACAGGTAGCAAAATAAAAACCGGTTTAACTAATTTGCAGGCTCAATTATCAAGGATGACAAAGAACCAGATCAAGTTATTCCAGTCATTAAGCCGGCAAAAATACAGAAAAGAGCATAATAGCTATCTTGTAGAAGGTGATAAAAACGCTAAAGAATGGTTGTCTGCCGGTTGCGCTATACCTTATATAGCCACTTCGGCCAGGTGGTACGAGGAAAATAAAGAGCTGATCATGCGGCATAAAAATGCGGAGGTGCTTATTGCCGAGCCTTTTGAGCTCGAAAAAATATCAGCGCTGCAACATGCGCAGGAGGTCGTATTGATTGCAGAGAAAGCACCACGGGAATCCCTATCCGCATTACCGGCAACCGGCTGGATGCTCTTCCTGGAACGCATACAGGATCCGGGCAATATGGGAACGATCCTACGCACCGCCGACTGGTTCGGAATAGAAAACATCATATGCAGTCCGGACTGTGTGGAGGTATATAACCCTAAAGTCGTGCAATCTACCATGGGCAGCCTTTTACGTGTTAAGATATGGGAAGCGGACACTGAAGAACTGCTACAGCAGAAACAGGTACCCATATACGCCGCTTCTCTGTCAGGCGAGCCTATGGAATATTATAACAAGAGAAATATGCCGCCGGGTATTATCGCCTTTGGCAATGAATCTCAAGGGCTCTCTGATACTATACTTTCAAGAGCCGATTTCCCTATAACTATTCCCGGAACCGGCAGGGCAGAATCCCTTAACGTAGCTGTGGCCTGCGGTATCATCTGCTATGCCCTTGCCAGTCGTAAACAACATTTTGATCAATAACCCTTTCTTATTGAATACAGCATTCGTTGTTCCGTTGCGGGAAACAATCGGACGTTTGGGTCAAAATCGACCGGGTTTTTTATTCACATTTTATAAATGGAATAAAAAACCCGGTTAATATCATGCAAGACTACTTTCCGCCTGTTCTACAAAACACTCAGCTTATGGGTGTAAAAACGATCGTCCAACCTGTAGCGGACAACATACATACCGCGGGGCAAATGAGAAATATCTATATTATTTATGCCTTTTGATACCGTAAAATCCAGTAAAGATGTGCCCAGCGTATTAACAAAAGAAACGGCTATAGCCTGCTCTCTTTCAGACGTAATGGTAACTTGTCTGCCGGCCGGGTTAGGGAATAAACTAATACCGCTAAAAGCCGGTAGCAGGTTATCCACAGCAAGCACAGAATCGGCATCAGTAAGTCCCACCGCAAACCAGGCATCTTTCACTGATTGATAAACAGAGGAAGTATCTCCGAACAAGTCACCGGTAGCTAACAGAGATCCTTTGTATGCATCATAAAATCTTGCTGAGGGAGATAAATAATTCACCAGGTTACGATATGCGATCTGCTCGGCTTTAGCCATGCCTATACCAGTTACCGTATAGTCATCGCCTTTATCATTACGGCCGGAACCTCCTTCACACAGCAGGTAAAACCATTTATTCTGAACACTGCTGTTAATATGCACACCACCGTTATCCTGAGTCAGATCATCTGTATCCATCCAAAAGCGGCCTCTGTACGTATCGGGGTATGAAGTGTTCTTAGGGTTAGACATGGAACGCATATAACCCGCACCGTATAATGCCACATCTTCCCCGATATTCCAATCTGCTCTTTCCGGACGGGCGTAAAATTCAATACAGGTACCGAATATATCCGAGAAAGATTCATTAAGCGCCCCGGATTCTCCCCTATAATTTAGTCCTCCATGCCCGTTCGTTTCGGTTACCATATGTGTAAACTCATGCCCCATCACGTCCAGGGCTACCACCGGTTTCATCACCACACCATCGCCTAATCCGTACACCATGCTGAAATAAGGCGCCGGCAATGCAGCCGCATTATTTTGTGTAAGTGACATCGGCCATATCCCATTAATATAATTCCGCAACACACTCCCCTTACCATCATAGCTGTTACGGTTAAATATTTCCAGGAAGTAGTCGTGCGTTTTCTGCATGCCCCAATGCGCATCCAAAGCCGGGTTCTTCTCCATAGAAATTTCGTAAGAACCTTCGTTGCCATCTGCATCCGACCAGGGGAAAGTACCCGCTGCTGTATAGTTTATCGGGAAATACACAGAATCCGAAAGGGAATTACTGCGCAAATTATACTTTCCGAAGCCGCCCCCATAAGCCGCTCCAAGGGGAAATACATAAATATTAGAGGTGGTAACCGGCAAACGCATTGTTGTACTTTGCGTCATTTTCACATCAGGCCATGTTGCAGGTTCCATATCCGAGCCATTGTCCCGGGCAATAAATGATACGACAAAGCGCCCTCCATTTTGCATACCCAGATCTTTCAACATATCATTCTGCACTTTCTCCAGTCGGACAGACATAATAGCAGGGTGTTCGCCCCACTCTTCTTCCGTAGTATAATAATCCCTGGGATTCTCGAAATAAAGAGATCCTCTTTCTGTAAGCTCAGCACCTCCGGCATCGTAAGTTTCTATGCGCCGGGTATTGTCCCGCAGCCGGTATCCCTCTGCCGTACTATCTACCATGATCTTAGTACTACCGCTGTACATAGTATGTGCCACACGCTCTACATCGGCATGCCGGAGTAAACTAACCTGCTTCAATAGTTTACCGCTATGGGCATCAATATAGGCGCTGGCCATCTTCACGCGACCATCCGAAGCATACCCATCCACGCGGACTTTGAAAGCAAGCGCATAATTATTATCCTCTTCACTCAAAGATGTAATGACCAATTGTGCAGGATAATGGCGTGTTGCCTTAATGATATCAAGATATAATGTAGCATTACCAGTCGCTTCATTTTGGTCAATGGCGGGCAATATATACATATTAGCCAGGTGGGCTACCCTGCCGTTAATGGACCGGATCATACCTTTTGCCGAATGCACCAATATGACTCCGTCTTCCACTGCCACTCCCTCAAAGAACTGTTGATACCCATCATGCTGAATACCTAATTCGTCTGTTTTGGAAGAGAATTGTTCAAAAGTGTTCTTATCCGAAAGCCCAAGCATTCCGGGTAGTTCGGAGGCTATGCCGGCAACTGCTGTTGGCCGGGCTGACATCACCATGGCCACACTCCCGATATTGCTGACGGCTTCTTTCCGGAACTCCATTCCGTTGTTTTGCAATGACTGCTGACCATACATCCGCGCTCCCACTCCTGTCATACCTATACAGGCTATAGCGGCAATGAATATTTTTTTATTCATAATTTCTTATTTTCCTGACTTGGGAAACAGCATTGATTTCCGGGTCAGTTATGAGGTAACAAAATTAAAAAGGGAATTATTAAAACGACAGGCAAATACTCTATTTCCAAAATCAGGTGTATTTGCACAGAATCTGAGTAAAAACGCCCATACAGTTAAAGTACAATCAATATAAAGGTGGGATTTACAATAAATAATAAAACAGTGTGTTGATCAATCAGTGTCATGGATTTTAATCATTACAATAAAACAAACCTCTCACGAAACATAATTCCTTCTAGCCCAATACCGGTACAATACTACAAAAGAATATTGTTATTGATCTGTTAGTTCCGGAACCGACAAATAATTGCAATATGTAATACCAAAATTATTACTTTGAGGAGGCTGCAAACAGAGTAGCTCAACTTCATTTTATATCAGTATTACCACAAGTACGGTATGGTCATCCTTAATATTGTAGCTCTAATCATTAAATAACGTTCCGCAAATTACCCCCATTAAACTTGCCGGATGAAGCTAAGAAAATCTGAGGTATCAGATTTATATACAGACTATTTGACAGCGGCACTTGGTTCAGCGACAGCCGCGGGTCTTTCTGCAGTACCGGATGAGATGTTAGTCATGATGTGTTACCCGGCTTCTGAGTAGCAGCTATATAAACAGTCGCTCTGGTTAAGCTGTCGTGCATGGAGACAGGAAATGAGGACGGAGTAATGAGCACAGATGATTCTGTGGAGGCCGGTTAAGTTTCATTTTCTACACAAACTTT
>JBEBVI010000080.1:0-13303 GCA_040392805.1 Taibaiella helva | reverse complement strand
TTTACATAGCCCGAAATTTCTTTAGCCATTGCTTAATTTTTTGGTATTAACGAGTTAACTAAAACCTCTCCCAAATCCGTAAAATGATAAGAGCAGTCTTTAATAAGTGCGCAAAGGTATAAATATTTTCTAATTAAAAAAATATTTTTTTAATCTGATACCGTTACTTTCAGATGTTGATGATAACACCAACATCGGCGGCCGACTTATATTAGGTGGCATTACCAAACGCCGTATTTACGACTCAGTACGGATTTCCAATCGAAGTTCCTCCAACTGTGTGGTGCTGATCGGTGCAGGAGCATCTATCATGACATCACGGCCGGCATTGTTTTTCGGGAAGGCGATATAATCCCTTATCGTTTCATCGCCACCCAGCAAAGCGCTTAACCGGTCGAAGCCCAGGGCAATACCACCGTGAGGAGGAGCCCCATATTCAAATGCGCTCAATAAGGATCCGAATTTTTCTTCCGCTTCTTTATCGGAAATACCTAAAGCCTTGAACATCTTTAATTGCAGGTCACGCTGGAAAATACGTATAGACCCTCCTCCTACTTCCGTTCCGTTAAGCACCAGGTCATAAGCATTCGCTTTAATATAAGGATAATTTTCTTCCTTATCCATCCAGCTTATATGCTCCGGCTTAGGCGAGGTGAAGGGATGATGTCGCGCTACCCAGCGTCCGGCACCACCGCCATCTTCATTTTGTTCTGCATATTCCAGAAGCGGGAAATCTACTACCCACAAAGGTTTGAACTCCTCCGGGCTACGCAGGCCCAGGCGCTTGCCCATTTCAAGACGCAGCTCACTCATGGCCTTCCGTGTACGTTCCTTCGCTCCGGCCAGTATAAATATAATATCGCCAGGTTGGGCATTTACTGTTGCTGCCCATTCCTTCAGACGATCTTCAGTGTAAAATTTATCTACGGAGCTCTTAAAGCTGCCATCCGTATTACATTTCACAAACATAAGACCGGTCATACCGATCTGCGGGCGCTTCACCCACTCGGTCAGCTCATCGGTCTGTTTCCTGGTATACTCGCTTCCTCCCGGCACCGCAATGGCCACTACCAGTTCGGCGTCTTCCATTACCTTAAATCCGGCACCACTTACATGATCCACCGCTTTATCCTCTTTACCCAAAGCACCCTCCGGCGATTTCAGATATTTCAACTCCATCCCGAACCGGATGTCCGGCTTGTCATTTCCATACCGTAACATCGCTTCCTCCCAGGTCATACGGGGAAAAGTACCCTCGTAAGGAATATCCCTGACCGACAAAAGCACATGCTTCATCAGCCCTTCAAACATATCCAGTATATCTTCCTGTTCCACAAAAGCCATCTCACAGTCGAGCTGTGTAAATTCAGGTTGCCTGTCCGCACGCAGATCCTCATCCCTGAAGCATTTTACGATCTGGTAATACCGGTCAAACCCGCTCACCATCAGTAATTGCTTAAAGGTCTGCGGACTTTGCGGTAAGGCATAGAACTGGCCCTCATTCATACGGGAAGGCACCACAAAATCACGCGCCCCTTCCGGTGTGGAGCGGATAAGATAAGGCGTTTCAATATCATAAAATCCCTGGCTGTCCATATACTGGCGTACTGCCCTGTTTAAACGGTAACGCAATTCTATATTCCGCTGCAAGGGTCCCCGACGTAAGTCGAGGTACCTGTATTTCATACGCAACTCCTCTCCCCCGTCGCTTTCGTCTTCTATAGTGAACGGCGGCGTAGCGGCGCTGTTTAATACTGTATAATCATTTACCTCCAGCTCAATATCTCCCGTAGGTATTTTCGTGTTTTTGTTGCTTCTTTCAATAACCTTACCGGTTACTTGTATCACAAATTCCCTCCCCAAAGGCTGTTGCGTTAACCGCTCAGTGATTTCTTCATTGAAAAAAAGCTGCGTAATTCCATTACGGTCGCGAAGATCTATAAAGGTGATGCTTCCGAACTTGCGGACAGTCTGCACCCAGCCGGCCAGCGTTACGGTATTATTAATATGTTCTAAACGTAATTCGCCACAATTGTGAGTACGGTACATTTATTAAAAAATAAAAGATTTACAATAGACGGCGCGAAGATAACGAAGTCCCTGCAAAGGAAATGAAATTCTTATTCCGGAGAATAGCTCTTGATAACCGTCTCAGGATAGCTTCCCGTTTTTATAGGTGATAGGTGATAAGTGATAAGTGATAACAGCAACTTTGTAATTGCAGCATTTCAGACTGCCCTTACACTTTGTTCTTTTCACAATATCCGAATCGGGCAAAGAACCGGTTTTCCCTTACAATATCGCCTTACGATTAATGCCTTAAGAGGCGGCTGATATAGCTTATTCCACAGTAGGCTTATATTGAACCTATTACTTAATGTATCTTATTTATATTATACCCAATAATATTGCCTTTTTGGTCATTCCTACCATATTCTTTACGCCAAGCTTCTGCATAATGACTAACCTGTAGGTTTCTACCGTACGATAGCTCAAAAATAATTTTTTGCCTATCTCCTGGCTTGTGTATTCTTCAGCTATTAATTTAAGAATTTCTATTTCCCTGGCAGTCAGCATTTCCTCACCTGCTTTGTTATTATTTCCTTTTCTTAAAGTTGTGAGCAGGATATCTTTCACCTCCGGAGACAGGAAGTCTCGACGTTCATATACTTTTTCTATAGCTTCCACCAATAAATTTTGCTCTACATTCTTTAAAACGTAACCTTCGACTCCGGCATTCAGCATCATCTGTATATTATAGACATTATCATTAGATGTAAGTATAAGAATGCGCACTTCAGGGTAAGTGTCTTTAATTGCTTCAATTAATTCTCTCCCCTGCGGTCTCCCGCGAAGATGAAGATCAAGCAACAATACATCTGGTTGCTCCTCCTTCAAACCTTCCAATAAATGCTTTCCGCTTTCGTAACAGTTGGTCACATGAATACCGTCAGAAGATTGTAGCAGATTTTTAAGACCAACTCTCATTATCGGGTGATCATCTGTTATAGCAACGCTTATCATCTCAAAATATTTTCGGTTTAGAATTATACTTTTTATTTATGCCTTAGCCGGCTCTGCATATAAGTTGCTGCTCAATGGGAAAGTTATATGTATTGTAGTGCCCTGACCGGATACGCTTTCTACAGATAATGTACCACGATGCATTTTAATCCGTTCTTCCAGGCCGGACAACCCTATTCCTTTTTTTTCTTTGACCTGTAGCACCTCTTCAGGAATACCCGTTCCGTTATCTTCTGCTATAAGAATAATCTGCTGCTCTTCACGGTATAATATAATTGTAGCTTCTGTAGCGTTGGAATGCTTTACTATATTTTGGGCAAGTTCCTGTATAATGCGGTACAGGCTTAATGATAAGGAAATATTGATGTCTTTAAATTCTCCATATACGGTTACTTCCGGCCTTATTCCTCTTCCCGTAAAAATTCCTATGCAAAATTCTTTAACTACATTGGGCAAACCTTTATTCAGCAAACTTTCCGGAGCTAAGTTATGCGCCATTCTCCTTACATTTAAAGCCGTTTCGTGAATGAGGTTTTGTGCAGCGGTAAAATTTTGTGCATCGGCCAGAAAAGGGTGTATATTTTCTTCGGCAAGCAAAAAAGACTGTACTGCAGATAATTGACTATTCACACCATCATGCAGGTCATGTGCCAGGCGTGTCCGCTCTTTCTCCTCGCCTTCAATGATACCTTTAAGGTGCTCAATTTCTTTTTCGCTTTTTGCTTTTTTTCTCTGGTATAAATAGGTCCACAAACCAATCATCGCCAAAATAACCGAACTGAAAACAACACTTAATATTACATTATTTTTTTTCGCAATTTTTCGTTCGGACTCACTTATTTTCAGATTTTTTACTGCTATTTCTTTATCCTTCTCTGCAGTACGGTATTTCGTTTCAAGATCATTTACATTAAGCTTTACTTCCTTATTAATAATGCTGTCTAAAATCTTACGTGAGTCATGTAAAAGCAAATAAGCCCTTTTATAATTGCCTGTTTTAAAGCACAAGTCGGCCAGCCTTTGTGATGCTACACTGTATACCAATAGTGACGTACCTTCTGATAACGCTCTGGACCTCTGGTAATACTGCTTTGCTAAAGCTAATTGATGAAGTTTAGTATAAGTATCACCCGCTATCAGGTATAAGTAATTTTCACGGGATATATTATAGTTCCGGCTTACCGACTCCACTTCTTGTATCGCCATTAACGCTTTTTCCGCCTGCCCGGTCTCATTATATAAATTTGCCTTAAAAGATAAGGCTGAAGCCAGATAACCAAGATTATTATATCTTCGGGCAATAACGATAGCCGAATCAAAACTCCGTTCACTTTCCTTAAACGCATTTAACCCCTGAAATGCTTTTCCCATGTTAGTATATATCAAACTGGTTTCCGGAAAATAGTTGGCATACCTGGCATATCTGATGGCCGTGTTAAAAAAGGGTAAAGCCTTTTGATATTGCGACAATTCATTCAGGATGTCACCCATATCATGATAGATTACAAACAAAAAAGCAACTGAGTCCTTAGCAAAAGTAAGTGCTTTACTATAGTTTTCGAAAGCATTCCTAAGCATTGATTGCCGACGATATATCGAGCCCTTAAAAAAATACGATATAGCCATGATATCCCGGTTTTTCGAGGAGTCACAATACTTAAGCAATTTATCAATACGTGTCAGCGCCTGTTGATATTGCCCCACATTACAATCAATTACAATCAAATTAAGCATCGCCTTTCTGATGCTGTTAGACAATGCCGTGTCATCGCTTGTATTCCGGTATAAATAGTTTGAATTATCCAATGCAGCCGTCCGCTCCATACTGTGCAAAATCGCAAAACTATCAATATGATTACTTATAGTTTGTCTTTCAGGAATCTGCCCGGATGTCTGCCTGCTCAGAACAGTGAAAAACAATATTACCAAACAAATGCAGTATTTCATATCCTACGGATGCGTATAAATTGTTAGCTCATAGGTAAATTTACTTAAATAACGGAAAAAACCAGCTAACTATAAAAAAATATATCGTAGAAACACTAGTCCAAATTACAGTACTTATGCGCTAACCCCCGCCTCCACGTTCTTTTAATTTTGTCCGGTTATAATCTATTAACTAACCCTTAATTAAATAAAATGTATGGCAAAAATATGCACTAAACTGTATCTTTCAGTATTATGTTTGCTTACCTGTATGACTACATCCTTTGCGCAGGGGCTCGGCTGGGCAAAAGGTTTTGGTGGTAAATCGGGAGATGAATGCCGGTCTATAGCTACCGATGCAGAACATAATATATATCTCGCCGGTGGATTTCGCGATACTGCTGATTTATATCCGGATGGCGGTAAGGAAAAAATAGTTGCAAAAGGGGCTAATGCCGATATCTTTGTTTGCAAACTGCAAGCCGGCGGGAATCTTTTATGGGCTAAAGGTATCGAAGGAACAGGTTATGATGCAGCTAAAGGAGTAGCAACCGATAAAGATGGCAATGTGTACGTAACCGGGCAATTTTCCGACAGCGTAGATTTTGAACCGGGAACGGGCAAGTGGATACTCAAAAGCAAGGGTAAGGAAGATATATTCGTATGCAAATTGGATAAGAATGGCAAATTACTTTGGGCAAAAGGCCTGGGTGGCGCTGTCAGCGATATAGGGCAATCTATAGCTATCGGAAGCAACGGAATATATGTTACCGGTTATTATACAGGTGATATGGATGCCGATCCGGGAGAAGGAACAACTCTGTTGAGCTCCGTATCAGCTTCTGCTGATATATTTGTACTTAAACTCAGCCAGGATGGAAATTATATCTGGGCAAAAAGCATAGGTGGTGCCTGGATCGACCAGGGCTCGGATATTGTACTGGACCCATCTGATAATATTTATATCACCGGTTATTATTCATCTGACGCTTCAGGCGTGGATTTTGATCCTGCAAAAACCAATAAAAAATTAGTTTCAAAAGGTTCGCTTGATATTTTTGTGCTTAAATTGGATAAGGACGGGAAATATGTGTGGGCGAAAAGCTTTGGAGGCGGCTTCCAGGATATGGGTAATTCAATAACCGTGGATAACTACAGTAACGTTTATTTCACCGGCTACTTTACAGGTAACAATGTCGATTTTAACCCTGACCCGGCGGCAACGGCTCCTTTAAGCGCACATAGCATCGTTGATGTGGATATCTTCGTATGTAAATTGGATAAGGATGGCAATTACCTGTTTGCCAAAGGCTTTGGAAGCAGTGGCTCTGGTATTGAGCAAGGTAACGGTATTGCTGTTGACCTTATAGGCAATGTCCTGGTTACCGGAAATTTTAACGGCACAACGGATTTCGACCCTGGCTCTACGGTCACTAATCTTTCAACCGCCGGCAAAGAAGATGCTTTTGTCCTCAAACTGGACAAAAACGGGAATTACCTGTGGGCGGTAAATATGGGCGGAACACTAACCGACAGAGGCTGGTCACTGGCACTGGACGGTGCGGATATATTTGTACAGGGCACCTTCCAGGGTACTGCCGATTTTGATCCGGGTACCAGCGCCGTTAAGGTCACCGCGAAAGGTAGCGGTAGTGATGATATTTTTATAGCGAAACTACTTTGCAATGACACTTCATCTTCCGTATTTACAGAAACGGTATGCGACAGCTTTGCCTTAAACGGAACAACCTATACGACATCCGGTACTTTCAGGCAGGTATTTCCAAACGCTTCCGGATGTGACAGCACTGTAATTCTTAATTTGACAGTAAATCATACATCCAACAGTATTGTAGCAATCAATATCTGCTCCAACCAGCTACCTTACACCTGGAACGGGAAAAAATTTAATGCAGGTGGAAAAGCTATTGCCAAAGATACTTTCAGGAGTGTAGGAGGATGCGATAGCATTGTTACGCTCAACCTTACGGTAAACAATACGGTGAGCGCCAATGAAGACAGAACTATCTGCAGTAATCAGCTGCCCTAC
Organism: Taibaiella helva; assembly: GCA_040392805.1. Taxonomy (GTDB): domain Bacteria; phylum Bacteroidota; class Bacteroidia; order Chitinophagales; family Chitinophagaceae; genus Taibaiella; species Taibaiella helvus_B. Next base: position 6,303 of record JBEBVI010000080.1, on the reverse strand, counting down.
AAATGGAATGGAAAAACAATTAATGCAGGAGGAAAAGCTGTGGCGCAATACACCTACACCAATATTGCAGGGTGCGATAGCATTGTTACCCTTAACCTGACGGTGAACAACACGGTGAAAACCAATGAAGACAGAACTATCTGCAGCAATCAGCTGCCCTACAAATGGAATGGAAAAACAATTAATGCAGGAGGAAAAGCTGTAGCGCAATATACCTACACCAATATTGCAGGATGTGATAGTATTGTTACCCTTAACCTGGCCGTAAGCAATACTATAAGTACCGATGAAAATAAGACGATTTGCAGCAACCAACTGCCCTATCGGTGGAATGGAAAAACAATCAATACCGGTGGTAAGGCTGTTGCACAATATATCTATACCAATGTTGCAGGATGCGATAGCATTGTTACCCTTAACCTGACCGTAAAAGATACGGTAAATACCGTGGACAATATTACAATCTGCAGCAATGAATTTCCTTATTACTGGAACGGTATCAGGGTCAATACGGGGGGCGACCATATAGCAACACAATTCTTTACCAACGCTGCCGGATGCGACAGTATAGTAACGCTTAACCTTAACATAAAGAATATCGCTTCTGCTGAAATCAGGGAAAATAATTATGTATTGCAAACAACAGAAGCTTATAGCTCATACCAATGGCTATTAAACAATACAATCATTAATGGCGCAGTGGAAAATACATATACGGTAACAGAAAATGGCGCATACACCGTAGCTGTAACAAACGATGCCGGGTGTAAAGATACATCCGCAACGTACCAGGTTACCGATTACCAAGGTACCGGCTCAATAGATGTATTAGCGAGGCAAATCAATATTTATCCTAATCCTGCAACAAATATGATATATATAGAATCGCCTGTTAACGTAAATATCCGTTTGGTAACCCTCGAAGGAAAAATAGTCCGTGAGGCCATCCATGCAAAACAGGTTGATATTAATACCCTGGCCGCAGGCATTTATCTACTACAGGTAAGAGACGGGGACGACAGGTTAATTGATGTAAAGAAGATCATCAAACAATAGTATTTTAAAACAATAACTCTTTAAGGGACACCAACGAAATAATTCCCCCGGTTGGCGCCATGTCGACCGGAGCAAAAGTTACGGAACGTAGTAGAGTTTCTTTTGTGAAGAGGAGACATCTCCTAAGTAAAGGAGCGCCTCTACTACAGCCCGTTCGACAAGCTCAGGACAGGCGGCCGGGGAGATGTCTCCACTCTGCTATCGCTACGGTCGACATGACGTGAAAGCAGGGGTTCCGGATACGAAAAAATATAATAATCCAGAATTTGTAAATCGGGAAATTATTTTGACACTGTTACTAAAATGGTAAGAGCTGTAAGTAACACATACTTAACAGCCCTTACCATACCCAATTTCATTAATGGTTTAATACCCGATCAGAATTTAATTTTTGTATTAACGGTCCCGGCCCGAAAAACAGTCTGATCAATATTCTTTTACCGGCATTAAAGCATATAGTGTAAACACTAGTTTCACATACAGTAATTATACACTAACACATAAATGCAAACTCTTTTAATTTCGTGCAGAAGAGAAGGACAGCTTATTCTTAAATTACCAGTAAACTAAAAAGTTATGACAAAGAATTACATTAAATCACTCATGATTTTCTCCTGTATATTAACTGAATACGCAGCAGTTCATGCCCAGGGAATAGAATGGGTTAAGGGTATAGGCGGCAAGACCATAGATGAGTGCCGTTCTGTTGCCACAGATGCACAGCACAATGTTTATTTTGCAGGCGGCTTTCGCGACAGCGTAAGCTTTGATCCGGAAGGCGGCAAAGCAACCTACAAAGCAACCGGGCCTAACTCTGATATTTTTGTATGCAAAATAAAGTCGGATGGAAGTTTTGTATGGGCCAACAGCATAGGAGGAACAGGATATGATGCTGCCAAGGCGATAACAACAGACAAAGAAGGCAACATATATATAACCGGTCAATATTCGGATAGTGTAAATTTTGAGCCCGGAACCAACAATTATATACTGAAGAGCACAGGGAAAGAAGATATTTTTGTATGTAAGCTGAACAAGGATGGTAAGCTGTTATGGGCTAAAGGATTAGGCGGGCAGCTTACTGATGTGGGCCTGGGCATAGCGGCAGGGAAGGAAGGGATTTATATCACAGGATATTATGCCGGGGATATGGATGCAAATCCCGGAACCGGGGTAGCTATGCTCAACTCGGTTTCTGCTTCTCACGACATATTTATACTTAAACTGAGCAATGACGGAGATTATATCTGGGCAAAAAGCATAGGTGGTGCCTGGATCGACCAGGGCTCGGATATTGTACTGGACCCATCTGATAATATTTATATCACCGGTTATTATTCATCTGACGCTTCAGGCGTGGATTTTGATCCTGCAAAAACCAATAAAAAATTAGTTTCAAAAGGGGCGCCTGATATTTTTGCGCTTAAATTGGATAAAGACGGGAAGTATGTGTGGGCAAAAAGTATGGGGGGCGGTTTCCAGGATATGGGCAATTCCATAGCCCTGGATGCAGGCGGAAACGTCTATCTCACCGGTTATTTTACCGGGTTCGGTGCTGATTTTGACCCCAGCCCCGGTAGCACTGCGCCATTAAACGCCAGTAGTGTTGTTGACGTAAATATTTTTGCATGTAAATTAAATAAAGACGGAGATTATGTATGGGCAAAAAGTATGGGCGGATCTTCCTTCGGGGGTATAGAACAGGGAAACGCTATAGTAGTAGATGCTTCAGGAAATGTATTGCTCACAGGGACATTTAAAGATTTAGCAGATTTTGATCCCGGCCCACAGGCAGCCAACCTCCTATCCGGGGGCAACGAAGATGCCTTTGTCTGCAAACTGGACAATGACGGAGCCTATCTTTGGGCTATAAATGTGGGTGGCCCACAAACAGACAGAGGTTCTTCCATAGCATTAGGAGAGGGAAATATATTCGTACAGGGCACTTTCCAGGCAACAGCAAGCTTTGGCAGTGGCTCAAATCCATTCAGCCTGGTTAATAAAGGCACTAATAGTGATGATATTTTTATCCTGAAATTACTTTGCAACGACACTTCATCGTCAGTAGTTAATGAAACCGGGTGTGGCAGCTACATGCTGAATGGGGAAACATATACTTCATCCGGAAAATTCACACAGATATTGCCTAATGCTGCCGGTTGCGATAGCACAATTACACTCAACCTGACCATTATCCGGCCCGATACTTCCGTTACGGTAACAGGAGGCACGTTCTCCGCCGACAATTTAAGCGCTTCGGCCTATCAATGGGTGGACTGCAACAATAACTATGCAGCTATTGAGGGTGCTGTAGGGCAAACTTTCACACCGCAAAAAGAGGGAAATTACGCTGTGATCATTACTGAAAACGGGTGTACCGATACCTCATCATGTTATACATACGAAAAAGAAAGTGGCATACAGCAAATTGATCTGGCATCTATATTTATATACCCTAATCCCGCAATCAATAATTTATATATTGAAAGCAGTATTCCCTTCCGCAACGCTGTTTTTAAATTGTACAATATAACCGGGAAAATACTATCAGAGCAGCATATAAGCGGCTACAGGCATTTTGTCAATGTTAAAGATTATGTGCCGGGTATATACTTCATAGAAATATCGGAGTACGACAGGACAATACGGAGGAAATTAGCAATTACGGAATAACAACCTATATTAAAGTATTTATTACTACAAGCTTTGCAGAGAAGCTGTTATTCCTTAACCAAGAAAGACGATCAATTTCCTGAATATTCTTAACAGATGAAAAATAGTTTAACAAGCGTTTTATTGTCATTGCTTTCCGGCCTTATTCTATCTTATAAGTCGGCTGCCCAGCTGCCAACCTGTCCGACAGATGTCGGCTATGTCTATTTACATGCAGGGAACAATATATATAACTGGGATCCGCTGAAGCCTATTTCTTCTGCAAATCCTTCCTTAAACACAATAATTATTTCAGGCAACGGCCTGGCTATAAGCAGGAACCTGAATGCCAGCGGCCCCTCGCCCACATTCTACACTGTCTTAAACGGCCTTTTCTATTATTATAACGGGACAGGCTGGGTTAATACCGGGCATACGGTACCACGCACTGCAGTGAATATTGGTGGTGGAGGCGGCTATATATATGCCGTTGAATCTCCCGGAGGAGAAATATGGAAATATGACGGCTCCGGCAATGCTACCTTCCTGATGACAATACCCGGATTTTCATCTTCTGTTGGTGCGCTTGATATTGTAGCAGATATTTTCGGCAATTTTTATGTATTAAGAACCCTGAATCCGGAGCAATGGCTAAGGAAATACGACCCCAACGGAAATCTGCTTAAAGAATGGAAACTTGTAGGCGCCCCTTCTTTCGGTCCTTCAGGCGCCCTTGCCATAATATGCGACAGGCTTTATTACTATGACAACGGGCCCAAATACGGGATAATCGGCGATACAACAGTAAATGTTTCCCCGATACAGGGATATCTCCCTTTGGCTGGTGATTTTGCCAACTGTGAAATCGGTGAGGGGACGCTAAGCGGCGGTGGCGATACCACAATAAGCGTAGTAAGGGGATGCCGTTCGGCATTCGTGAATTTTCACCGCGATAAAGCAGATGCAACACCCTACTCTTTTAAACTGCGGATAAACGGTACTGCTGCCAATGGTTACGACTATCGGCATATAGATAGTATCTTTTATATACCGGCCAATCAAAAAGACGCTTTACTGGAAGTCAAACCACTATTGATCTCTAACCTCACGGGAACCAAAGAGGCTATTATTCAGGTATGGGGACAGTCCTGTATGGCAGGAGGTACCGAAGGCATATTAAGAACAATAACAGTAAAGATTCAGGACTCCCTGCAGGCAAATATTATTACCCCGCCGGATACGATATGCGCCGGTACGGAGATTACCATCCAGGCCGTAATTGATTCGGGGCTGGATTTTAAATGGGAGCCCGAAGCATTAATACCCGATCCCCGGTCATTGACGATCCACCCTAAGGTGGATACGACAACTGTTTTTTCTATAACTGTAAGTCAGAAAGATGCCCCTCCCACTTGCCCGCCGAGAACCCTGCAATACCGGGTAACAGTTGAATCTTACCCGCAACTTAATATACCAGCCGATACAACATTGTGTTTACCCGATTCTATAGATCTTATCCTATTTGCTCAGGCACAAGACGCCGGCTATTCTTATAATTGGGCTCCGGCAAGCTTCCTAAGGGATAATTTCAGTGCTCATAATAAATTTTATGCACCGGTAGGTAAATACAAAAAAGTAATTACCATGACCTCATCATCCGGTTGTCAAAGCAAAGACAGTTTTATAATTAATGTTATTCCTCTTTTTAGTTTTGAAGAAATAACACAGGATACCACAATACAATACGGAGACACGATAATGCTTATCTCTGAAAGCCAGGCTATATCCTGGTTATGGAAGCCCGGGAAATATCTTAAAGACCCGGCGGCAGCCAGTACTTATGCATGGCCGCGGGAGAATATGGTGTATACGCTTACCGGCTATGATAAATATGGATGCAGTAATACGGCAACAGTACGTGTCAATATTACCTACCATCCAGATATTTTCGTACCAACCGCTTTCTCACCTAATGGAGACGGTACAAATGATCTGTTTAAGTTAGAAAATGTCAGGTTCGAGCAACTGGTGTTTCTCCGCATTTTTAATCGCTGGGGCCAATTAATATTTGAAACCATAGGCTCTCAAAAGGGATGGGATGGCACCTATAAGAATATTCCCGCCGATGCAGGCACTTATTTCTTCACCGCGCGGCTTACCGACCCATTCGGAAAACAGATTGACCTTAAAGGAGATATTATCCTGATAAGGTGATCTTGGAATGTTGCCGGAATAACTTCCTTAAATATGGTCATGCGGGCCGGAACAAAAGAAACGCATGTGGCGATCATCGTATTAAAGTTATATTCCCTAAGTAGCTTTCCCTGCTCCCGTTTGCCCATTCTACATTTATGTATAAATAGGGTCTGCTAAATAACTAACATTTTATTGAATACTAACGAATTGAGCAATATCTCTTTATACTTCTCTGCAAAGAGTTTTAGCCATTCAGCCTTAAAACCTTGCAGATGAGTATCCATGTAATTAAAAAAAGCCTATAGTGTGTATTGGAGTAGTCAATTAACTTGCTACAAAATCTTAAAAACACATATAGGCTATGCGTACAAAAGTAAGCACAAAAACAGAAAGAGAAAA
>JBEBVI010000079.1:0-13556 GCA_040392805.1 Taibaiella helva | reverse complement strand
TAATAACTGAAAAATGAAATAACTTCGCGCCGGTTTTTAGAAAAAATTATTCCGCGAAGCCTATACAGTCTTATCGTAAGGCGGCAGATACAAACGGATACCTGTAATTGATTAACCAATAAATTTATATTTATGAATATTATTATACCGATGGCGGGAATGGGAAAACGCATGAGGCCGCATACCTTAACAACAGCAAAGCCCTTATTGCCTATAGCCGGCAAACCTATAGTGCAGCGCCTGGTAGAAGATATTATAGCCACAGCCAATGAAAAGGTGGGGGAGATTGCTTTTATTATCGCCCCGCATTTTGGTAAGGCTACAGAAGACATGTTATTGCAGATTGCGGACGAGCTGGGAGCGAAAGGTAAGATATGTTACCAGGAGGAAGCTTTGGGAACAGCGCATGCCATACTTTGTGCGGGTGACAGCCTCGATGGAAATGTTTTTATCGCATTTGCCGATACATTGTTTAAGGCCGATTTTAAAATTGATACCGGTAAGGATGCAATTATATGGACACAGAAAGTAGCAGACCCTTCAGCATTTGGTGTGGTAACGGTCCGTCCTGACGGAAGTATAGATGCTTTTGTGGAGAAGCCGGAGAAGTTTGTATCCGACCTGGCTATAATCGGTGTGTATTATTTCCGCGACGGAGAGAACCTGAGAAAAGAAATGCAATACCTGGTGGATAACGGGATCACCGATAAAGGGGAATACCAGTTGACCACAGCGATGGAGAATATGAAGAACAAAGGTATCCGATTCTATTGCGACCAGGTGGAAGAATGGCTGGATTGCGGTAATAAGGATGCTACTGTTTATACCAACCAGCGTATACTGGAAATAAAGCAGGGAAAAGAATCATTGCATAGCGGATCGGCACGTATGGAAAACAGTACAGTGATCGCCCCTTGTTTTATAGGTGATGGTGTTACCATCCGTAATTCCGTTGTAGGCCCGCATGTGTCGCTGGAAGCCGGTAGCACAGTAGAAGACAGCCGTATCAGCAATAGCATTATAGGCGCGCAAACAACTGTTAAAAATACCGTGATAACCAATACCATGTTGGGAAAAAACGTACATTACACAGGAAAGTCGGAAGAGATGAGCTTGGGCGATTTTTCAACATTATTATGAGTGATCTGACAGGTGTATTATTGAAGCGAAGGGCCTGGAGGCAACCGGTCTTCCTGGTCGCTTGTTTCCTGTTGGCGTTTTTTAATCGATCAGCTGCGGCAAAGGCCACTGCTGATGTAGATACGGGAAAAAAGGCGGGTACTGTTTATTTCAGCGGCGATAGCATAAGCAGGGAAGATGCGGAAGCCATATTTATGGAAGCGGTAACAGCTAAGATCACCGGCGACAAAGATCTTGCTTTTGATAAATATTCCATACTTGCTGCCCATAATAAACTTGGTGCCACACCTCACTACGAACTTTCTTCCATCTGGCTGCAAAGGAACAATATACCCCGGGCTTTAACTGAGATAAAACGTGCTGTGGAGCTGGACTCTGCAAATAAATGGTTCCAGGTGCAGTATGCTGATCTTTTGGCCTATGATGGCCAATACCTTAAAGCGGCTTCGGTATTTCATCAGCTGGCAGAGAAAGACAGGCATCCTGAAGATTACCTGATGCGGGAGGCTTTTTTGTACAAAAAGGCAGAACATTACCGTGAGGCGCTGGCTGTTACCGATAAGCTGAAAGTACTTTTGGGCGAAGATGATGAAGGGGTGCTTCTGGAAAGGCAGCAACTGTTTCTGAACCTCAACGATGTGGAGGGAGCAGCCGGTGAAATAAAAAAGCTGATACAGTTTTACCCGTATGAGTCGAAGTATATGATACTGCTGGCGGAGATCTATCAGAATAACGGCTTTGAGCAAAAAGCGGATAAGGTTTTTAAAGACCTGGAAGTTAAATTTCCGGAAGATATTGCGGCTCAGTTTGCACTTGTCATGTTTTATCTGAAGAGAGAAGACGAAGCAAATTACACCCGTTACCTGCGGAAAGTAATAGTGAATAAAGAGGCTTCTCTGGATGACCGCATAAAACTTGTGATACCTCTACTCCAATTTAAAGAGAAGCATCAGCTGGCTATGGAACTGTCAGGTATTTTGGCACATACAGAGCCGGGCCAGGTTAATGCTTTACAGTTTTATAGTTTCCGGACAGTGCAAAGGCGCAGCTGGTAAAGGCTTCAGCTATAGAACCGCCCAGCTTTGCCGTATGGCAGCAATTACTGTTGAGCTGCTTGTCTTTGAATGATACCGCCGGGTTGATCAGATACGGCGAAAAAGCAATAACCCTTTTCCCGGAAGAGTCTATGGCTTATTACCTAAGTGGCGTAGGTAATATGCTTGCACATAACCATGCTAAAGCGATACAGTTGTTTAACCAGGCGCTCGTTACCTACCGGGAAGAAGAAGGTACGCAAATGCTTGCAGATATGCTGACGGCTTTAGGTGATGTGTATAATGAAGACCGGCAGTTTCTTTTATCGGATAGTTGTTACCAGGCCGCTCTAGAACTGGATCCGGCTAATGCAACGGCATTGAATAATTACAGCTACTATCTCTCCGAGCGGGGAGAGAAGCTGGATGAGGCCAAAGCTATGTCTGCCCGGTCGCTGACCTTAAGGCCGGAAGAGCCTACGTTTCTGGATACCTATGGATGGATCTTATACAAACAAGGACAATATAAAGAGGCCAAAGAATATATACAGCGGGCGATAGAAGGAAGTAAAGAAGGCTCTGATGCTACCCTGTGGGATCATATGGGAGATATAGAACTGAAGCTGGGGAATGTGGACGAAGCTGTACAGCACTGGAAGCAGGCTGTACAAAAAGGAGCCCCGGCTCAGCAGATACAACTCAAAATTAAACAGCAAAAAGAAAATGATTAAGGCATTGATGAAAGTTACCGGTATGTTTAGGGAAATTAAGTATAGTGTTTTTATTCTGCTGTCCTGTACGTTGTTGCTTCATGCATGCCGTACCCATAAAGCTATCCCGGTAAAGGAAACCGTCAAAGAAGCCTTGCCTGCACTGGAGCCGGAAGAATATTTGGGCCTGCAGTTGGACTACCGTACATTCTCCGGTAAAGCATCCGTTCATCTGGAGCAAAAGGGGGAGCAACAGGATTTTTCAGCCAATATCCGTATGCAGAAGGATAAGAGCATCTGGGCATCCGCTATTGCTCTGGGCATAGCAGAAGTGGCCAGGGCTATGATCACCGAGGATAGCCTTCAGGCTATAGTAAGGCTCAACAAAAAGGCTTATGCATTGACTTATCAGGAAGGTGCGGAACTGTTGGAAGCAGATGTACCTTTTACCTCTCTCCAGAATCTGCTGGTCGGTAACCCTTTGATCACCGACGGAGCAGTTAAGGGAATAGAAGACAGGGATAGCATGGTTGTCCTTACCCTTTCAAAAGGAGAATTCAGCCAGGTGCTGACATACGATAAGTATAAGCGTATCCTGCTGCAACTGGAGCTGACATCAGACCAGCGGCCCTTTAAATGTGTGGTCAAGTATGGTAAATACGGGCCGGTAACCTTGCAGCAGCCATTTGCCTTTAACAGGAATATAGTCATAGAAAACAAGGGCGAAACGGTGAAACTGGATATGGAATACAGCAAAGCCGAACTTAATGTGCCCGTGGAAACACCATTTACTATTCCTGCTTCTTACCAGCGTGCGGCAGTTAAGGGAAAATAGTGTGCTTATTGTTTGATATTAATCTCCTGTAGTGCTGACACTTTGCATCTCTGTTCCTATTGGGTTTAAGCTTCTGATTTATCGCTCAATAGCAATCCATCAAGTTTTGAGCAGCCAATCTATAGCATTTACCTGCTTTATGCCATTGCGTGAACCGGTTTGGTAATCCATCGTGATCAGTATTCTTTCGTTGTGGTCTTTTATTTGCTCAAAAGGAGCGAGTTCCCGCTCCAAAGTTTTGGGATCATTGACTGAAAAAGCTACCTGGTAATATTGTGTATAACCTTCGGGTGTTGTCACTACAAAATCGGTTTCTTTGTTGTCCACTTTACCGATCCATATTTTGTTTCCTCTCCGCAGTAATTCCAGGTACACCACGTTTTCAAGTAAATGCCCGTGGTCTGTGCCCAGCTCTTTGCCTAATAGTGCGCCCCTTAATCCGGTGTCTACCAGGTAATATTTTTCCTGGGTGGCCAGGTGTTGTTTCCCCTTTATATCAAACCGGTTCACTTTGTAGATCAGGTAACTTTCTACCAGTGTGTCGATGTATCTGGCGACGGTTTTATTATCCGTTTTGCGACCACTCGCCTGTAGTGCGTTTGCAATATTTCGGGCAGACACCGCTGAGCCTACCGAATCGACCAGGAAATTAACCACCTCACGGTATGCGGGCATCGACTTGATCTGGTAACGTTTCAGAATATCGTTGTTGTAGATATTTTCAAATACGGTATGTACATATTGATGAGCGTAGTTGGCGCCCACTTCGGCAAGCCCTACCGCATCGGGGAAGCCGCCTGTGTTTATATAATCGCTAAGGGCTTTTGCCGGCTCTGCTACATTTTTACGTGCTTCCAGGTACTCTGAAAAAGAAAAAGGCAGCATGTTTATCTCAAAAGCTCTGCCGGTAAGTAAAGTGGCCAGTTCGGTACTAAGCAGATAAGCATTGGAGCCGGCGACGTACAGGTCAACGTCCGGATGCACGAATAACCCTTCCAGTAGTTTTTCAAAACCGGCCACATTCTGGACTTCGTCCAGGAAAACAAAATTTGTTTTTCCCTGTACCAATGATTTTGCAATAAAGTCATACACTGCTTTCCAGCCACTTTCCGCAAGGAACCGGTATTCGGGGATATCAAAATTTATAGCAGTAATGGGGGCATTATCGTCTTTTTTCCATATCAATTGTTGGAACTGAAGCATTAGTGTTGATTTACCGCAACGTCTTACACCAGTTACCACCTTTATCAGTTTTTTATACTGTAGTTGTTCCAGTATTTTTATATAGTTATGTCTTTTTATTCCTGGCATAGTTCAAAATTACTTATTTTGAGGAATAAAATATAGTTTATCTCCCTAAACTTGTTAATTTTATTAATTTTGAGGAATTGAATTATGTTTATTTCCTCATAATTATATATCCTTTCTTCGCTGTATCATAATCTTAAATTTTCAAAACTTGCTACCCCAGGAATCTGTCGATGACATATAAAGGCACATTGGTCATCCAGCTTTCTTCTCTGTAATCGGAAAGAGAGCTCCGGACAGCGATTTTGGGTTGATATTTTTCACAGAAAAATTTAAAGCTTTTGGCCCTTATATTTTCTCCCGCTTTTACTTCTATCGGGATGATTTCGTCCTGTTCATTCTGAACCACAAAATCCACTTCGTTTTTGCTATTTTCAAAAGGAAAATAGTAAACCGACAAATTGCTGTTTAGTTTCAGTTGCTGAAAGACATATTGTTCTGTCAGCGCTCCTTTAAATTCGGTAAATATAGCATCGCCCTCAATGATGGTTCTGGCTGTTAGCTTTGCCATTGCTCCCAGCAAACCAATGTCGTTGTGATAGAGCTTGAAAGCAGATGATTGCTGATAGGCTATAAGCGGCAAAGCAGGTTTTGATACCGCGTGCACTTTGTGCAACAAACCCGTATCGGTCAGCCATTGGATAGCCAGTTCAAAGTCTTTTGCCCTTGCACCTTCTCTGATAATGCCGTAGATAAATTTTTTGTTTTCTTTTGCCAACTGGGCGGGAATACTTTCCCAAACCATATTGATACGGGGAATGATTTCTTTCGGCGCGTGCTTTGAAAAATCGTTTTGATAAGTTTTCAATATGTCATTTTGCAACTCACGCACCTTTTTCCAATCGCGGTGCTGCGAAAAATGCAATACCGCTTCCGGCATTCCTCCCACGTAAAAATAGTACCGTAGATATTCTTTGAATTTTCCGGAAAAAGTGGGCAGCATATCCCAGATCTTTTCATCTAAAATACGTACCAGCCCATCTTCTCCCATAGCTAACAGAAACTCGTAAAATGACATCGGTTGCAATTCCAGAAATGATACTTTCCCAACAGGGAAAGATTCCCCGGGGTGCAGATTCAGCCCTAAAAGAGAACCGGCAGCCACGATGTGGTATTCGGGGGTTTCTTCGTAAAAATATTTCAGTGAAGTAATGCCTTTGGGTGCTGTCTGTATTTCGTCCAAAATGATAAGTGTATCATCGGCAGAAATTTTTTTACCGGCATAAAGTTCAAAAGCGGTGATCAATCGCTTCACATCAAGATCAGGCAAAAAAACATCTTTTAAAGTGGTTGCGCGTTCAAAATTGATATATACTGTTTGTTGGTATTCTTTCTTTCCAAACTCTTGTAATAACCAGGTTTTGCCTGTTTGCCGTGCTCCCAAAATAACAAGAGGTTTTCTTTCAGAAGATAACTTCCAGTTAATTAGTTTGTTTATCTTACTTCTTTGCATTTTTTACGACATATATCTAATGCAAATGTACACTTTTTACGACATTAAAATAGTATTATAACACTTTTTGTGACATTAAATATATTTTGTAGCACACTTTTTGTGACTTATGGTTGGTTTTGCCGGACTATTCCTCCTTATTTTGTCAAAAACGAAACAATTTGTTCTATATACCATAGATACATAAACAGCAAATTGATACTCATAAAACGGAAGCGCCGGAGAGGTGAAATGACAACTTTATTGATACTGCCTATTTTTTAATCCGGTGTATCTTGATATCTGAGCATTGTAGATAATTTTGTTGCTCCCCGGAACATTTCCTCCTTGAATATGCCTTTCCTTAAATTAAAATAAAAGTGAATTATTTGAAAAAAATAATATCTTTATGTCTTCTTTTATGTAAAAATTAAGGGAACTTCTTAAATTCTTATTAAATCTCTTTCTATGAAAAATCTACTCTATTTCCGGAAATCCGGTTTATTCCATCTGTGGCTCATCTTACTGTCTTTAGGTTTTCAGGGTACATTACAGGCACAAAATATCCCTTCAGGAAAAACAGGACAGCTACCCGAAAGTGCAGTTATTGATTTTGTAGAAAACAAAGGCCAGTGGAATGAAGAGGCACGTTTCCGGGCTGATCTGCCTTATGGTGCTGTCTTTATGACCAATGAAGGATTGGTGTATAATTATGCAAGCAGGGAAGAACTGGAAGGCCTGCATGAACAACAACATGGCAAGCATGATGAAGGTACAGGATTTGGTGCCGCACCGGCAATATCCATGCATGCTTATAAAGTGATATTTTCCGGCGCTGACAAGACTGCAGGTTTCTTGCCGGATGATAAGCGCGGTCACTATCTCAATTTCTTCCTGGGTAATGATCCCTCAAAGTGGGCCGGTAATGTAAAAGCCTATGGAAAAGTAATCCGGAAGAACATATATAGCGGTGTAGACCTGGCTGTATATGCACACGGGTCTTCTATGAAATATGACTTTATTGTAGCGGCTGGAGCCGACCCGGATCAGATCAATCTTTTATTTGAGGGTGTACAGCCGGTGCTGGATAATGCTGGTAACGTAGTGATCAGGACCTCGGTAAATGAGATTAAGGAGCTGGCGCCTTACTGTTATCAGCTTATTAATGGTAAAGAGGTTCCTGTGAAAAGCCGCTATAAAATAGCTAAAAATGTACTAAGCTTTATTTTCCCTGGCGGATATGACCGGAACTACCCGCTGATTATTGATCCTACATTGGAGTTTGCCACATTCAGCGGCGGTAAAGGGTCGGGGAGTGGCTACTATGCTTACAGCACTACTTACGACAGGGAGGGTAATACTTATGCCTCCTCCGGAGCCTATCACTTAGGATGGCCGGTAACGACCGGAGCTTTCCAGTCTACCTTTGCCGGTAACCGGGATGTAACCATAAATAAATACAGCAGCGACGGCAGCCAACTGATCTATTCCACTTACTACGGAGGCAGTAATCTCGAATTTCCGAATGCGATGAAAGTGAATGCCAATAATGAGCTTGTGGTAATAGGAAGCACTAATTCTTCGAACCTCCCTGTGACCGACAGCTGTTATGATAAAAGCCTGGGAGGGATCTGTGATATATTTGTCGCTCATTTTAATACCGGCGGTACTGCGCTTGTCGGGGCAACTTATTTAGGTGGTTCCGGTTCTGAGTTCAGGAGCTATGGTACCGGCAGCGTATCTGTAATACCGGCTAATTTCTCAGACAACAATAATGCTATATTCAGTCCTATGGAGCTGAATTTTGACAAAGATGATAATATATGGATAGCGGGGAATTCCAACTCACAGGATATAGAGATTGTTGATTTGCCCTCTGCTAACTCGTATACGGTAAACAAAAGAATCTGTTATGGGAGCACTTATCTTTTCGGGAATAAAGTTCTTAGCCGTTCGGGAAGATATGAAGAACGATTTAAGACCACCAGTGGCTGTGATAGTATAGTTAAGCTGAATCTCGTTATAGAAAGACAATTCAGGGATACTTTATCTGTTACATTATGCCCCGGCGGGACCTATACATTTGATGGACGGGTAATTGATACGGCGGGTATATATACGGGACATTTCAACTCCGTGTTGGGCTGCGACAGTATTTCCGTACTGAATCTAAAGATCCGGTCTTACGTTATTACCGATACACTCAGGGCTACTTTATGCCCTGGTGGCAGCTATTCTTTCGGCGATCGTATTATTAACAGGGCGGGAATGTATATTGATACTTTCCGCTCCTGGACGGGCTGTGACAGCATTTCTATTTTGGCTCTTGAAATGGGGCAGTATAACGTAGGAGATACTGTTAATGTCCGGATTTGTCCCGGCGACACTTATACTTTCGGAGACCGGGTAATTCATGCCGGCGGAATGTATGTGGATACTTTTAAGACAGATAGCGGTTGTGACAGTATTGCGGTCGTGAACCTGGAAGAAGGAGCATATATACGTCATGATATTGCCGTGCAGATCTGCCCGATGGAAACATACCTTTTTGGCGATAAGCTGCTGAATGAGGAAGCTATTTATGTGGATACTTTTCATACTGTGGAGTGTGACAGCATTGTAACCTTGTCCCTCTCTGTTCTACCTTATGTATATGATACGCTCAAGACGACCTTCTGTAAGGGAAGTATTTATTATCATAACAAAAAAGAGTATAAAGACCCCGGTATGTATACCGATACACTTGCTCAGGAGGAGGGTTGCCCGGTTATATTTACCCTGAGTCTGTCGGAGGGAGAAGTATCTGTTTATTGGGATACCGTAACAATATGCCCGGGAAGCAGTTATTATTTCGGAGATAAGGATATTAAAGAGGAAGGTGTGTATGATCATACTTTTACCGCCGGTACTTCCTGCGACAGTATGGTGTATCTCTCACTTTATATTCAGAAGGATAAACATGATACGATCAGTGTGCATATCTGTGATGGCAGTGACTATCCCTGGGGGAGCGATACACTTCGGCGGCCGGGCTTCTATACACAAACTTTTGTTTCCGGATGGGGGTGTGACAGTACAGTGACCATATCGTTCGACGTGCTACCGTTATTCGCTACTGAGGTGACGGATAGTATATGTGCAGGTGTCCCTTATATTTTTGGTGACAAAATACTGACCGTTCCCGGAACTTACAGGGATACTTTGAAGTCGGCTTCACTTTGCGATAGTATAGTCACGCTGAATCTTATTCATATAGCCCCTGCTGTTACCCGCATTACCGGCAGGGTTTGCCCGGGTAAAAACTATGTATTTGGTACTGATGTGCTGACGGATACCGGAGTATATACCTATACATTTCGGGGGGCATACTGTGACAGCACGGTAATACTTACCCTGATGCAGTATCCGGATACCTTTACCTATGTAGAACAATATTGTAAGGGTAGTACTTATTACTTCTTCGGCAGGACGCTTACAGAAGCCGGAACCTATTACCAAAGCTTCAGCCGGGAGAACGGTTGTGATAGCCTGGTCCGTTTAATTCTTACAGCACCCTGGAGAAATAATGATACCTTGAGCGGTGGATTTGATGTGGTGCTCTTTAAAGTAGACCCCACCTGTTCTCGCCTTCTATACAGCAGCTACTTGGGGGGAACGGATGATGACGCGCCTACAGGCATGATATTTAATAATGCAGGACTGATCATTATCAGCGGACAGACGCTAAGCGGTGATTACCCCACTACACCGGGAGCGCTCCGGACAACGGCGTCTGGTAATAAAGATGGTTTTGTTACCATGATTCATCCTGAATACGGAACTATGGTGCGTTCTACCTATCTGGGTACATCAGCACCTGATGTAGCAGCAGCGGTGCAGGCGGACCGGCAGGATATGGTGTATATACTGGGAACGACATCGGGTGATTACCCTATTAGCCCGGGTGTATGGACGGGCGATACAACCGGTGATATTTTTGTGGAAAAGCTGGATCCTTTCCTGGAGAAATCCCTGCTCTCTACACGCCTGGGCAATAGTCTGAGGCTCGGTTCAGCCAGGTATTTCCCATCGGCATTTCTTGTGGATATATGCCGTAATGTTTATGTGGCAGGTTATAATTCCCAGGGAAACAATAAGCCACTGTCTGAAGATGCAGCCCAGAGAAACCCTGCTTCTTTCTGGTTTGGCGTGTTAAAGCCGGATTTTGAGGGATTATTGTACGGTTCCTACTTTGGTGTTTCCGGAGACCACGGGCATTGTGGTATCAGCCGGATGGATCCAGCAGGCGTAGTTTATCATTCCGTCTGCTGCAACAGCGGCTCATACCCGGGCACAACGGCCAACAGTTATGCACAAACAAAATGGCCAAGTATAGGGCAGGATGTGGTGAGCTTTAAATTTGACTTCGAATCCTCCGGTGTAAATTCAATTTTTGCCCTTGCTGACGGGCTTAACGATACTGGATGTGCGCCATATACCGTCCGGTTTAACAATAACTCGACAGCAGCAATAAACTATGTGTGGGATTTCGGAGATAACACACCCCTGGTTTATGAGAAGAATCCGCAGCATATATTTACGGATACAGGCACATTTACTGTTACACTATATGCTAATAATCCCGGTGCATGTGTTACTGATGATACTTCATCTATGGAGATCACTATCTTACGCACCGATCTTCCTGTAATAACAGTGCGTGACACCATTATCTGCTCGGCTATTTCAGAGCTGGAGCTGAATGTGGATATTGAAAATCCCACAGCTAATACGGTGATTTCATGGGAGCCGGTTGGCGGAGTTATTTCCGGTGCGGATAAAACTAAAGTCATAGTGAACCCGCAGATGTTCAACAGCTATTATGTAACTGTAAAAGATACTATACCGGGAATTTGTGGCCTGTCCACAACGGATACGGTACATATTGATATGGCTCCACGGGAATTGCGTATCCTCAACGGCGATACGACGGTGTGTGAAGGTGACGCAGTGAAGATCAGGGCGTGGAGTACACCGGCTTACAGTTACCGGTGGACACCTGCAGATGGGGTAAGCGATACTACGGCGCTGGAACCTGATATTACTATTTTGAAACCTGAAGTGTATACATTAACCGCTTCTTACGAAGGATGTACTGATACAACGGTAAGTATATCCATTGACATGCACCATATGCCGGAGCTGACACTTGGGCCCGATAAAGCGGTATGTAGCGGAACGGAAGTGGCCCTGGACGCAAAGGTATCTCCTTTCAGAAACGATTATTCTTATCAGTGGGAGCCGGATGAGGGATTGACCGGCAGTAAAGGGCCGAACGCCAGTCTGACAGCAAAAGAAACAACAGTGTACTCCCTGACCGTAACTACTCCTATAGGCTGTGCCAGCAAAGGGCAGATCAAAGTGACCGTATATCCTTCAGATTTCGGATCTGTAATTAATGATACGGGTTTCTGTCCGGGTAATACCGTTCAGTTATGGGCCGAGGGGGGAACTTCTTATTTATGGACACCATCATACGGGCTAAGTGATACTACGGTACCTGATCCTGTGGCTCAGCCTGCTACGCCGACCCGTTATACCGTTTATATCACCAATGAGCATAATTGTAAGGACACGCAGTCTGTTTTTGTGAACCTGTTTCCTGCCGCGACGCTTAATCTACCTGACTCCGTAACGATTTATCCGGGTGAAGAGTATCATATAACGCCTGGTACCAATTGCGTGTATTTCCAGTGGTTCCCGCCTTCCGGAATCAGTAATACGGACATAGCGGATCCGGTTGTGCATCCGGAAGTCAGGACAAGGTATTTTGTAACGGCTCATACAGAACATGGTTGCGCTGTGCAGGACTCTATAGATGTATTGGTGGAAGGAAGCATTATTGATATGCCTAACGCTTTCATGCCGTCGGGAAGCAATACTGTATTTAAACCTTCCAAGAAAGGTATAGTGCAGTTGAATAACTTTTCCATTTTTAACCGCTGGGGCGAAAAGGTATTTTATACTACCGATATAGACGAGGGCTGGGACGGAACCTATAAAGGACAGCCACAACCTCTGGGCGTATATATTTATGTGATTGAGGCGGTTACGGATTCGGGTAAGACTTTTGTTAAAAAAGGTAATGTGACCTTGCTTAAGTAAGGTCACTTCTGTGGTTTTTTATAATAGTCGTCCGGTCGTCATGTGCATATCGTGGAAAAATTTAACGGTAATACAATAAATGTTTTTTTGGCATCTCCGCCTAAGTACCTAAATTGCCTGTACATTTAAAAGAGTTATTATGACAACGAAAGAATCGTTTGCGCTGCATGGTGAACAATTGCTGAAGAAGGTGAAAGAATTGATCAAGGAAGGTAATATCCGTAAAATTACCATTACGGATAAATCAGGTAAGGAGATCCTGTCCTTTCCTTTAACAATAGGCCTGGTCGGCGCCCTTATTGCACCGGTATTGGCTGCGGTAGGTGCTGTTGCTGCTTTGATAGGTGAATGCAGCATAACCGTAGAGCGGGAGATTGAAGAAGCCGAGGTGGTTGAAGAAACACCCCGGCAACAGGATGATGTATAATACCGGCAGGCTAAACAGACATTGATATACCCTTATGCTCCCGATGTTCTGAAGAAATCAATACTCCATACTTCCGAACATTGCCCGGGTTAAAAATCGTTGTATCATTGCACCCCATAGTCCCTTTGTGTGAAACTTCCGGTAAGTGAATATAGTACCTGTATTATAAATACAGCCGGTATCTCAGATAGAACAGAGATACCGGCTGTTTATATAGCGGATATTGTATAAGGATCCGGTTAGTCTACTGTAATACGAATTCCTTCCGTATGGCTGCTGAACTCCGGGGCGTACATACATTGAATAGTCGTAATGCCATTGGAGAAATTACCTTTAGCCGTTGCGAATACCGGGTATTCGAATACATAAGTTCCTTTCCGGAGATAGCTGAAGAAGAAATTTGTTGCCAGGTCGCGGGTACTCTCATAATAGCCTAAGCCGCCCTGGTACTTATAAGTGCTTAGTACATTTACAGGCTCGAAACCGGCAGCACGCATATCTTTCATATGTACATACTCCATATCCC
>JBEBVI010000078.1:0-13650 GCA_040392805.1 Taibaiella helva | reverse complement strand
TTTCAAGTTGAAAGGAACCTATAATGACCCGGCGTTATATCGTGTTAATATTGGTAATCAATTTATGCTTGTAGTGATTGACGGGGAAGATATTAAGATCAGATCTACCTGGGAGGATCCTGGAAGCTTTGTCTCAAAAGGATCGCCCGGTACAGAAAGCCTCAATACGTTCAGGAAAGAATATCTCAATGTCAGCAAGGAAATGATGGCGCTCGAAATGGTTGCGGACAGCCTGCAGGTAACCAAGGCTCCGGACAGTTTGCTGGCAATGGTTCAGGAAGAGCTGAACAATAAATCAATAACCTTTACTAAATATATAAAGAATTTCTCAGATACTACGAAAAGTCTCCCGGTCGCTTTGTTTGCAGCAAGCAAGCTACTGAATAACGACGATGAGATAGAATTTATTAAGAAATTTTCAGACGGCCTTTCCAGCCGCTTTGCAAGCAACCAGCTGTCCAAAGAATTCAGGGACAAAGTCAAAGAAAAAATAGCGTTTGACCAGGACAACGCTTCCAACAGCCCTAAAGTGGGAAGTATAGCTCCGGACTTTACCTTAAACAGTATAGATGATAAAAGCATCAGCTTACGCTCTTTCAGGGGAAAATATCTCCTTATAGATTTCTGGGCTTCCTGGTGCCCGCCTTGCAGGGCTGAGAATCCTTATGTTGTTGCTGCCTATAAAAAATTCAATAAAGAAAACTTTACCATATTGGGTGTTTCTTTAGATGAGGACAAAACCAAATGGAAGGATGCTATTCTTAAAGATGGCCTTATCTGGACTCACGTAAGTGATCTGAAAGGCTGGCAATCGGAAGTAGCCGATCAATATGGTCTCCGTGCCATTCCCGCCAACTTCTTACTGGATCCGGAAGGTAAAATTATCGCAACCGATTTACGCGGAGATGATTTAGAGAGAACCCTGGAGCACGTGTTAAGAAAATAAGTAAAGGGGATCAATCTTTTATACTGTATGTAGCATAAAATATAGCACTTATTGCTCTTTTGTTATTACGATTTAATTCTCTGCAATAAATTTAACGCATCACTTGCTTCTCATTCTTTATTAACCAGGCGCTATAATTTTCAAAGCACCCGGCAACATGTGCACCGCGACTTCTTTTTTACATGGATGCACATCGCCATCAACCTGTAATATGCTTAATTCGGGGTGACGTATAGTGACCTCTTTCCCTTTAATGCAGCGAACAAACCTGCTTTTCAATAGCGTTCCCCTGAAGGCCCGGATCGCAATTAATGCACCTAAAAGCTTAGGGTATTTCCTGAGTACAATCACATCAAACAAACCGTCCTGCAGATCTGCCAGCGGGGCAATTTTAAAATTATAACCAAACTGTCTTGCATTAGCCACGGTCAGGATAAAAGCTTTTTCCGAATATATCCGGCCGTCTACTTCCAGTTCCCAGGTCCACTCCTTATATTTCCACAGATTTTTGGTTACGATCCAGCCATAGACAGCGATACCTCTTTTATTACTTTTTGCAAATTTTTTTGCCACCAGCGTATCAAAACCCACACCGGTATTGCTGACAAACAGATGGTCATTAGCCCTGCCAAGGTCAATCCGGGTATAATGCTCCCCGTTGATCAGCTCAATAGCTTTGGAGGCATCCAAAGGGATATTTAATGTACGGGCCAAACCGTTTCCCGAGCCTTTGGGAATGATAGCCAGCGGTACATCCGTTTGATAAATACCTGCAATAATATCATTAACCGACCCGTCGCCACCAACTGCTACTATCAGATCATAACCGTCCGATACTGCCTGACGTGCTATTTCGGTACCGTGCTTCGCATATTGGGTAAAAGCAATTTCATGCCGGAATTTACTTTTATCCAGGTGGCTGTCGATTATTTCCTCCAAAGCTTTCACCCGGTCAACCCCTGACCTGGGATTAATAATAAAAAGTATTTTTTTCATCCCGATGATTTAGCGTACGGCCTTCAGACTTAAATCCAGGCTCACTGCATGATGTGTCAATGCTCCTATAGAGATATAATCAACCCCTGTTTCCGCATACCCGGTAATGTTCTCCAGGTTAATGCCTCCCGATGCCTCTGTTTCATACTGCCCGTCAATGATCTTCACAGCTTCAAGCAATTGTTCCGGTGTAAAATTATCCAGCATAATGCGATGGATTTTACCCGTATGTATTACTTCCTTCACATCTTCTATGCTCCTGGTCTCAACTTCAATTTTAAGATCGAGGTTGTTCCTGTGCAGGTATTCATTGGTCTGAAGGATAGCCTGTCTAATTCCACCACAGTAATCAATATGGTTATCCTTGAGCATAATCATATCATACAGCCCCATTCTATGGTTGTACCCGCCACCGATGCGTACTGCTTCTTTTTCAAACTGCCTGAACAGAGGGGTGGTTTTCCGTGTGTCCAATATTTTTGAGCGATACATGTTTATACGCTCCGTATATTGTTTCGTCAGCGTCGCAATACCGCTCATGCGCTGCATACAATTCAGCACCAGTCTTTCTGCTTTTAAAATGGTATGTACTTTTGCCCGTACTTCAAATGCTATATCTCCGGGTCGGATATCATTCCCGTCCGCCTTATACCAGGTAAATTGCACATCAGGCTCAAGGTACCTGAAAATCTCTTCTGCAATATGTGCACCGGCCAATATACCATTTTCTTTAACTTTAAGAATCGCCCTGCCCTGTGCCTCCTCCGGTATACAAGCCAGCGTAGAATAGTCTCCTGCTGCCACATCTTCTTCGAGCGAAAGTTGTATAAATTGCTGAATATTCATTTCAGGAATGATCGTTTGAAGTGCAAAGATAAGCCTATTTGGTTGTGGATAAAGCAGGATCAGGAGAAGCTTCCCGCTGGCAGCAGATAAGCATTCTGCTTTGCAGGGTAAGAAAAACGGCAAGGTTACTCAATGCAAATCGCTATATTTGCGCCGCACAAAACGGGAAATATGCAATCTAAAGATATATTGTTGAGGGCCTATCGTTTAATGATGACAGCCAAAGCAATGGCGGATATTTATGAAAACAACCGCTCTGTTTGCAAGTATGTACACTCTACCTCACGGGGCCATGAAGCCATCCAGCTTGCTACTGCTTTTTTGCTGAAACCTTACGACTACGTGAGTCCATATTACCGGGATGAAAGTATGATGCTGGGCATGGGCTGGCGCCCTTACGAAATGATGCTGCAACTTTTAGCTAAAGGCGATGACCCTTTTACCGGTGGTCGTGCCTATTACAATCACCCCAACAGCACAAGAGAAGATCTTCCCAAAATCATTCACCAGAGTAGTGCTACCGGGATGCAAGTCATACCTACTACCGGAGTAGCCCAGGGTATTGCTTATATAGAATCGCATCATCTGCGAAACTACCCGGAGCCGCCTGTTGTTATCTGTTCCTTAGGCGATGGCAGTGTAACGGAAGGAGAAGTAAGCGAAGCCTTACAGTTTGCTGCATTACACAAGTTACCTGTTATCTATCTGATACAAGACAATGACTGGGGCATATCGGTAAGCAGCGACGAAGCCAGGACGATGGATGCATATGAATATGCAGCCGGGTTTAAAGGCCTGGAAAGGATACGGGTAGATGGCAGTGATTTCGAAGCTTCGTACCGTACTATGAAGGATGTTATAGACAGGGTAAGAGCTGAACGGATACCTTTTCTGGTACATGCTAAAGTGCCTTTACTGGGCCACCACACATCCGGGGTAAGAAAAGAATGGTATAGAACGGAAGAAGACCTGAAGAAGCATATGAAGAACGATCCGGGCCCGAAGCTTCGTAAAGTATTAAAGAAAGGAGGTGTCAGTGAAGAAGAGTTGTTGAAAATAGAAGCGGAGGAAAAAGAGTTTGTAGCTACTGAATTCGCATCTGCGGTAGCTGCGCCGGATCCGGATATTTCAACCGTTGGTGATCATGTTTTTGCTCCTGCCACGGTTACAGAGGAGCGTGGTGTACGTGTGCCCCGGGGGAAAGAGCGCACTGTTATGGTAGATGCGGCATTACACGCTGTTGAAGAAATATTAAGAAAATACCCGGAAGCATTATTTTATGGACAGGACGTGGGTAAACGATTAGGTGGCGTATTCAGAGAGGCAGCTACACTGGCAGATAAATTCGGTGACCGCCGCGTGTTTAATACAGCCATACAGGAAGCCTATATTATAGGCTCAACAGTGGGATTAAGCGCTTTGGGGCTAAAGCCGATCGTGGAAGTGCAGTTTGCTGACTATATTTATCCGGGCCTGAACCAGCTGGTCACCGAAATAAGCAAATCGAATTATCTCAGCTGTGGTAAAT
This sequence comes from Taibaiella helva, assembly GCA_040392805.1. Classification (GTDB taxonomy): domain Bacteria; phylum Bacteroidota; class Bacteroidia; order Chitinophagales; family Chitinophagaceae; genus Taibaiella; species Taibaiella helvus_B. Next base: position 9,334 of record JBEBVI010000078.1, on the reverse strand, counting down.
TCCCGGTTAGCGCCATTATCAGGGTGCCGATTGGCGCCTATGGCGGTGGCGGGCCGTATCATAGCGGAAGTGTGGAAAGCACCCTGGCTACAATTAAAGGCATAAAAATTGCTTACCCGTCCAACGCAGCAGATATGAAAGGCCTTATGAAAGCGGCTTTCCTGGATCCTAATCCTGTAGTTATGCTGGAACATAAAGGATTGTACTGGAGTAAGGTGCCTGGTACGGATGAGGCCAAAACTATTGAGCCTGATGAAGATTATGTATTACCCTTCGGCAAAGGCCATGTAGTGCTGGCAGCAGACGAAGAAGAAGTACAAAACGGCAATTCGCTTTGTGTCATTACTTATGGTATGGGTGTATATTGGGCTACAGCAGCAGCCCGGCATTTCAAAGGGTCGGTTGAAATTGTGGATATCAGAACGTTATTCCCCTTAGATGAAGAACTTATTTATAATACGGTAAACCGTCATGGTAAATGTATCGTGTTGACCGAAGAGCAGCTGAATAACTCTTTCTGTGAAGCGCTTTCCGGTCGTATTGCGCAACACTGTTTCCACTACCTGGATGCACCGGTGCAAACCATCGGGGCTATGAATCTTCCGGCAGTACCTATGAACACGCTGCTGGAGGAAGCTATGTTACCCAATGCAGAAAAAGTCAGGGAAAAAATAGAATGGTTGTTGCAATATTGATGTTAACGAAAAAGTTCATCCTGTCAGATAACAGGTACAAAAATGTTATTGAAATGAACATCTTTAAACCAAATAATTACAATTCAGTTTCACCGTATTTTATGGTTGACGATGCCAACCGAATGGTCAAACTATTGACAGCTATATTTGATGCAAAAATTTGTAGAAGATATGATAAACCTGATGGGAAAATAATGCACATTGAACTCCGAGTCGACGATTCAATTATTATGTTAAGTGATTCAACGGCTCAATACCCTGCGAATAAATATTGGATGCACGTATATGTCTCAAACGTAGATGATACGTTTAAAAAAGCGATAAAATCAGGCTGTGAAATAGTAGATGAACCTCATGTAAAGGAAAATGATCCCGACAAAAGAGGAACTTTTAAAGATTTTGCAGGAAATATGTGGTCGGTTGCTACTCAAAACAAGTAACGAACCTCTATGGAGTTGTAATTAAATAATACGTATATTCATTTTACAAAAAGCAGCATAAAATAAAAATCAAATTGTAGTTATCATTTAGTTAGAAAGTAAGGCAGACAATGGGGAGTGCTAAACAACCTCTTTTGTTACTCTCCCTTCGATAAGGCTCAGGGCAGGAAATGGGGAGTCTGCCCACACTGTTTCCGTATAAAGACTTTGCAGGAGTAAGTATAAATGCATCTTTCAATATATTTATTATATCAGCCCGTTTTTTAGCCGCTCTTCACTAAATAATGATTTATTTTGCGTGTATGGAACGCACGTGCTACAGCTATTCTGCATTACAATTATTTACTGTTTCTGTATTTCAGTCTATAGGCTGCTCTGAAGAGCATGCCCGTCTGGCCAGTCAGACACTTTTATCCGCAGATCTGAGAGGTATAGAAAGTCATGGCATTGCACGTCTTACCGGCTATGTGCGGCTTTGGGAGGCGGGGCGGATAAATAGCACGCCGGATATAAAAATTACGCATCAAACCCCTTCTACTGCCGTTGTTGATGGCGATAAAGGGTTAGGGTTAGTGGTTGCTCCCTTTGCTATGCGGCTGGCTATGGAGAAAGCGGAAACTGCCGGCACCGGCTGGGTAGCGGTCAGCAACAGTAACCATTTCGGTATAGCAGGCTACCATGCTATGATGGCGCTGGAGCAGGATATGATCGGTATAGCAATGACCAATGCAAGCGCCCTGGTTGCGCCTACATTTTCTGTGGAGCGTATGTTGGGGACCAATCCTATTGCAGTGGCTATACCTGCCGGTAATCAGCCTCCCTTTGTGGCGGATATGGCTACCACCACTGCAGCAAATGGTAAGCTGGAGATTCTGCAGCGGAAAAAAGAAGATGCCCCTTTGGGCTGGGTGCAGGATAAAGAAGGCAGGGCATCGAACCGTGCAGATGAGCTTAAAAAAGGAGGCAGCCTTTTGCCTTTGGGCGGTGATTTCGAGCATGGCAGTCATAAAGGCTATGCGCTGGGAAGCATCGTAGATATTTTTTCTGCCGTATTGAGCGGAGCTTCGTATGGCCCCTGGGCTCCGCCTTTTCCCGCGTATGTGCCTATGCCGGAGCAGATGCCGGGTAAGGGTTTGGGGCATTTCTTCGGCGCGATGCGTATAGATGCTTTTCGTACTGCCGAAAGCTTTAAGGAGCATATGGATAACTGGATCACGAGGTTCAGAAATGCAAAGCCGGCGCTGGGGCAGGATAGGGTATTGATACCCGGTGACCCGGAAAGAGAGCAGGAGCAGGTACGGACGCGTGATGGTATACCGCTTCAGGATTCTGTAATAAGTGAGCTTAAAGAGCTGGCTTTAAAATTAGAAATTGAAAATGCCCCATTTTAGAAAAACATTTACGCTGAATTGCAAGGGCAGGCTTTTAGTCATTGATAAGCCCCTCGTGATGGGTATCCTGAACGCAACACCCGATTCGTTCTATAACAAAGGGAGAGACAGTTCGTTTTCCGCACTTTGCCATGAAGCAGAGAAGATGTTGTCGGAAGGTGCTGCCATCCTTGATATAGGAGGTATGAGCACACGTCCCGGGGCTGCTGCTATATCTGTTGAAGAAGAAAAAAAAAGAATCCTGCCTGTAATAGAGCAGATAAAAGAGAATTTTCCCGAAACCTTCCTCTCTGTTGATACCTTCAGGGCAGATGTAGCTACAGCAGCCGTAGCAACCGGTGCGGATATAGTAAATGATATAAGTGCCGGTAACCTTGATCCGGATATGCCTGCTTCGGTTGCCCGTTTAAATGTACCTTACATTGCTATGCATATGCAGGGTACACCTGCGGATATGCAGAATGATCCCCGGTATGAAAATGTTACTCTGGATATACTGAAGTATTTTATAGAAAAAATAAAAATCTTCAGTGAAGCAGGTATAAAAGATATCATTATTGACCCGGGTTTTGGATTCGGGAAAACCATAAAGCACAATTATGAATTGCTGAAAGGCCTTACGCAGTTCCGTATACTGGATCAACCTCTTTTGACTGGTGTATCCCGTAAGTCGATGATATACCGCTTGCTGAATACCAGCGCAGAGGAAAGCCTGAGCGCAACTTCCGCATTGCATATGCTGTGCCTGCAAAACGGAGCTCATATTTTAAGAGTACATGATGTCAGGGAGGCATCAGAATGTATCCGGCTGTTTCAGTATTATGGTGAGCCTGTTTGAGGGGAATGTAAATGCTTATAGTTAATTTCCGGTTACAAATTACTTGCCATTCACAGATTTCCTCCCCTTTCCACGTTCAACTATACCCTCAGCAGTCCCATGAGCATAGCTTTCTTTACCATACCCACCATATTTTTTGCGCCCAACTTACGCATAATGCCTACGCGGTAGATCTCTACAGAGCGGAAATGGATATGCAATTTCTCGCCAATTTCCTGGCTGGTCATTTCTTGTGCGATCAGTTCCAGTATTTCCAGCTCTCTTGGTGTAAGTGTATTAGCAGGCTTAGTATCCCTGGGGAAAGTTTTCTGAATAATGTTACGTACATCTTCATGCAGATAGGGTTCGCCTTCGTATTGTACAACATGCTCAATAGCTTTTAATATAGAGCCGGCAATAGAATTCTTAAGCAGGTAACCGTCTGCGCCGCTTTTTAATAGCATCTTTATAGCATAGGGATTCTCGTTAGAAGTTAGTATAATAATTTTTACTTTAGGGTAGGTTTGTTTGACAGTCTTCAACAGTTCGTCACCAGGTTTGTCGGGAAGTTGCAGATCCAGAAGCAGTACATCGGGTTGCTGTTCTCTTAGTGCAGCCAAAAGCTGGCTTCCCCTTTCAAATGCCCCGGTCAGCGTGATGTGTTCATGGCCTTGTAAGACGCTCTGTAGCCCGTCCTTTATCAATGGGTGGTCGTCTGTGATGAAAACGCGTATGTTCATTTTAACTGCAAATTGAAGGTTGAAAATGGGCAACAATTATTCATTGTTCACTAAAATTAACAATTAACCATTTATCGTTGACAGCCTTATTTGTATATGCGTTCCCTTACCCGGTGTTGAATCTATCTGGAATGAGCCGTTATAGGCTTTTACTCTTTCCCGGATACTACTTATGCCGATTCCGTTGAAATTATTTTCTTCAGAAATGCCACTACCGTTATCATCTATAGTCAAAGCTATTTCATTGCCTTCTTTGTGAAGCAAGAGAGTGACTTCTGTGGCTTCTGCATGTTTTACAACGTTGTGTGCCAGCTCCTGAACGATCCGGTAGATATTGAGCTGAAGCAGTACGGGTAAATCTTCAAATGTGTCGTAAACCTGTACATCAGCCCTGATGCTGCTTTCGGTAAACAGGTCTGTACAGTAGGTTTCAATTGCTGCTGGCAAGCCTCTTACTAACAGGTCATCCGGCGCCAGGTTATGGGCTACTTTCCGTACTTCTTTGTCGGTGATCTCAATAACGTCTCCCATTTTGTTGAGGGTTTCATAGTCATAATGATAACCGATTTTCATCTTGTGCAACAGGATACGTGCTACGGCCAGCTGACTATTGACGCCATCATGCAATTCATGGGCCAGGCGCTCTCGCTCTTTTTCCTCTCCTTCAATAATGCCTTTTAAACGTTCTATTTCTCTTTCTTTTTCCAACTTCTTCTTTTTTATCCGAAGATAAAACAGAACAGAGATCATGGTGAGGCCGAGAAAGGCTATGATAACAAACATCCACAGGCGTTGCAACGCTAATTGTTTATCGCGGGCAACAAGCAATAGCTTATTTTGTGTTATTTCTTTTTCCTTTTCCGTATTTCGATAGTATGCCTCCCATTCCGCTACTTTTAAAGAAATTTCCTGACCGGATAAACTGTCACTTAATGGTATAAATTCATTTAATACGGCATTGGCTTGTTTATATCTTCCTGTGGCCTGATAAAGCTGTGCCATATATTTCATAATGGCTCTTCTGTTCTGTGGCGTTAGACTATACCGGTCTTCCCACATCATTGAAAGTTGTTCTTCAGCCTTTTTATATTGCTTTTTGTCAATGAACACTTTACCGCTGATTAAAATGACTTCATATTGTAGCTGGTGATGCAGATCATGTTTTGCTGAAATAGCCCTGGCTTCATTGACGAAACGTAATGCGCTATCCGGTAAATTTAATCGCAGATAGGTAAGGCTCATGTTAACCAATGATGTATATAGATTTTGGGGCTTTTCGTTTATTCTTTTCAACCGGATAGATGAGTCCAGGTACTTCAGGCCACTGTCTATTTGCCCCATTTCTACAAAAGTTCCTCCTATATTATTGAAAGAGTTCGCTATGAGAACGGTATCTTTTACCTTAATACCATACTCAACTGCTTTATTAAAATAGCTGATAGCCTGTTCAAATTGTCTGAGTATAGCCATTACAGCCCCGATATTATTGTATAAGTATGCAGGAGGAGCGCCGGCATTTTCACAATGTTCTGCATATCCGGCTGCTTTAATATAAGAATCGGTTGCTTTCTGATACAACCCTATTGCATAATAAGCGTGGCCGATTTCCGTATGAATATCGGTGAAAGTGCTGCAGGGTATAGTAGAGTCGCAATTGGCCAGTGCTTTCTCATGGTATTGGATGGCCTGGGTGTATGTACCTTGGTAAGCAGATAATATGCCTAACCGGTGCAGAATATGAACGGTTTCTTTTGGCGTTGGCTTTTTTAAACTGTTTTGTAACAGATTTTTGTAAAGTAGAATGGCACTGTCTCTGTGTTTTTCTTCTACATTATTAATGATCATTTCAATCTCTCTCTTAATAGACGGAGCAGGCATATTACTAACTACTGATAAGGAGTGCTCTTGCGCTATACACGGATGAGGATCGGTTATAAACAGCAATATAATGACTATATAGTGTAAGCCTGACACTTTAGTATAAATTGGTTTGGGGAATATGTGAGGTTGTGCCGGCAAGGTGTAATAAATATTAATCAAAAGTGTATTTATTTCAAAAATAGTTTTTTTTCATCAAGCTGGTAATGCTTTATTCAACTTTCTAAGTTTACTTAGTATTCCCCTTATAAGGTAAGGAGTAATTTTGTTGTATAATTATGTATTATATGGAGCAAATACTTCTATTGTATAATTGTGTATGAATTAAATAACATATGTGTTTACCGGCTTTTCACTGATACCGTTTTTTCAAAAGCGGTATCAGTCACATATTTTTTGGAACAGCCGCCGACTTTCAAAATGAGTGTAATGAGATGTTTTATATTTTCAAAAGTATTTTTAAGTCTGTTGCTATGCTTTGGTAGTACAATAGCTGTAGGCCAATACCATAATGTCTGGGCTTTCGGCTTACGTGCAGGTATAGATTTTAATGTTAACCCACCTCAGCCTTTTGAGGCAGCTTCTGGCAGTATGACAGGTGAGGCGGGAGCCTCCGTGTGTGATGAGTATGGACGGTTGTTGTTTTATACGGAAGGAGACAGGGTGTACGATCGTAACCACCAGGTAATGCCCACCGGCAGGAATGTGAGTAATAATGGTTCAACGGCCAGCTCTGCTCAAGGCGCATTAATAGTACCTATGCCGGGGAACCCTGATAAATACTATCTCTTTTCTATGAAGAGCTGGGAGTCCGGCAGGGCATCGGTTGGAACATTGGTTTATTGCATAGTAGATATGACGAGAAATAATGGATTGGGTAGTGTGGTGGATGGGCCCATCCAACTGGACAGTTTTTTGACGGAGCATATGACTTCTGTTCCCGGCGAAAACTGTGATGTGTGGCTGGTTGTAGTGAACAGGAAAAAAAATAGTTTTAAAGCCTATAACATCAGCGAAAAAGGAATTGATACACTGCCGGTCGTTTCTCCGGGCTTGATAACAAAAGAATTATTTTCAGATGATGAGATGATTGGCCATATAGCCTTTTCTCCGGATGGAAAGAAGCTGGCCATTATGCAGGATCGGGCTCTGTTATATCAATTTGACGCTAATACAGGAAATATAAGCCACCCCATCACTTTATATGTGCTTCCTGCTGAATTGCGGGGTATGGATGCACTTTATGGTGTCTGCTTTTCACCGGACAATAGTAAATTATACTATAGTATACGCAGGGGAGATGAAGAGGGACTCTATCAGTATGATTTAAGTTCGGGAGATTCGGCTACAATTATTAACTCAAAACGGCGCATTTCAGAACACTCCGTTATGGGAATGCAGCGAGCCCCGGACGGTAAGATTTATTGTGCATCCGGACATGAATCCAGACATGCCCTGTCCGTTATTCATTATCCGAATCTTTCTGGGGCAGCTTGCAAGTTTGTATATGGTGATTTTCCATTGTACCCCGGTACGGAAAGTGTATTTGGTGTACCTAATATTCTATCCTATGCCGGGAAGAATGATGAGCCGAAGATCAGTAGTAATCCTGTTAATGTTTGTTTTCAACCATCAATATCACTCTCACCTTCGATGGATGATAGCCGGAATCTTCAGTGGAGCACAGGAGATACGGGCAGAGTCATAACAGTTCAATATTCCGGAACTTATTGGGTGCAGTATAAAAGAAGCTGCTATATCTATACCGATACTTTTCATGTTGATATTTTCAATCCGAAAGTAGAAACAAAACCTGCATGTTTTAACCAGGGCACAGGGGCAGCTTATGTAACATTCGACTTTCCTGTAGATGATGATTACCGGGCTTACTGGATGAATGCAGAGGGAGATACGATTTCCTTAAAAGATAGCCTGGATCATCTGCCCGCAGGTAATTATACTGTGCATATTTTTTCGGAAAAGAGTTGTGATAAAATAATTCATTTTTCCATCGGGATACTGGATTACCGGCTTGCTTTCAGTCCTGTAGATAGCGTTATCTGTGCAGGAGATACGGTTCAGTTCCGCAATCAATCACACAATTACTATACCTCTTTTCAATGGCAGTTAGATACCGGTACTGTTACGACAGCAACAAATCCTGTGCATGTTTTCGATCGGCCGGGCGTATACGCCATAATGCTGGCAGGTGTAGGCGAACGTTGCAGGGATACGGCTTATGGTACCATTACAGCCGATGTTCCATGGAGTTCTTTATACTTTGAAGCGGACAAAAAGGAAATATGCAGGGGGGAAAGCATACTGTTTATACCCGACATTACGGAAGATAGTACCCTGCTTTCTTTTTTATGGGAAACCGGTGACGGCAACATCATTTCTTCTGATGACAAAATGATAAGGCATGCTTATGATACGGATGGCAGATTCCCAGTCAGTCTTACTGCCCGGTTCCGTGCCTGTCCCGACATTAATTCTACCGATACGATTTCTGTACACCCTGTTCCTTTAATTAACCTGGGGACGGACTCTGTTATATGTCTGAACAGTGCACCCATAACAATACAGAACCTGAATCCGGAGGAAGATGGCGACAGTTATTTATGGAGTACGGGAGCGATAACGAAGAGCATACAGGCTACACACCACGACGAATATTGGTTACGGGTGAATAATCCTTTCGGCTGTATGGCGGAAGAGCATATTAAGATAAGCAAGGATTGTGATATAGACATCCCCAATGCCTTTACGCCCAATGACGACGGTGTAAACGATTATTTCATTCCGAAGCAGTTATTGGCTGAGGGTGTTACAAGATTTTATATGCAGGTATTTAACCGTTTGGGGCAAAAGGTATTTGAAACAGCAAATACAAAAGGCCGTGGATGGGATGGTAAATTTAACGGAAAGGAGCAGCCCGGAGGGGTTTATATTTATATCATAGAGGCCGTATTCAGCAATGGTAGAGAAGAGCGGTATGTGGGGAATGTCACATTGATAAGATAAAATAGCTTGATATAAGATAAAGTATTATGTTTTTTATGGTCGGTAGAGGCTATAAATTTATGAAAACAGGATGCTTTTTTGATTCTATATACATCTTGCCTATTACGATCAGGCCTGCCTATAGTCGAATCAAGCCTGTAATGCTTCATTCAATTTTCTAAGTTTACTTAGTATTTTCATAATAAGGCAAAGAGTAATTTTGTTATGTAATTACTGATACATAATACATAGTTTTCTGATGTGACCCCGGCAGTAGAACAAAAGACTCTTAATTTTTAAACAATTTTCTATAATCAATAGTCCGGTAATTTTTACGAGGCAAAAAAGATATTAACAAATGAGTGGTAAA
>JBEBVI010000077.1:0-13711 GCA_040392805.1 Taibaiella helva | reverse complement strand
GGGAGTGGAGACATCTTCTAATTTACTGTGGGAGAAGCGGGATTGTTCCATTCTAATCTGAATGTGGATAAATAAAGCATTATAAAAAAAGAGTTAATGTATGCCTTATAAGCAAGTAAAACGATTTATATATTAATACAATTCTCTATTTATCAGAAAAAAATTATCGCTCAATGCTCTTTTTGAAGGTAAAATGCAAAAGAAAAACGGAATTCCCGGATCGTAAATAATTTCGCAATCAGGAAGTAAGAGGCTTTTTGCGTCTTGTTTTTTAACAGTTTTTAACCCTTTTGGGCCTGTTTTAACAGGTTTTAACATTTATGCAGTAGTGTTTAAGCGTGACGCCGTACTGTTTAAACCTTATGCAGCCCTGTATGAAGCTTATACACGCCATCTTGACGTTTATACAGGGGTGTATAAAGACTAAACCACCCCGTATAAAGACCATACCGTACGGTATAAAGCTTTTCCACCCCTGCATGATGTCTATACAGGGGTGTATGAAGGCTATCCCACCCTGTATAAGGATATAACCGGCCATCTTTATCGCTATACATGCCTGTAAAAGCGTCAAACATGGCTGATTAATGATCTTACCACCCATAACAGCCGTTTAGCAGCCCTGTATAAAGGTCAACCCGCAGTGTATAAAGGTAATACCGTAGTGTATAGAGATAAAGATGCCCTGCAATGAAGCAATACAGTACGGCAAAGGCATAAAACAGTACGGCGTTATGTCAATACAGTACTGTATAACGGCTATTAATTGCCGCTTAATCGCTTATTAATTTCGGATAAACACCCACATCCAGCGACAGGCCGGAATTGATGCCACGCTCACAAAAGACATAGCAACACCTGTCTGGGAAAAATTTATTTTCATTTCAGCAACAGCTACCGTCACTTCCTATTATAATAAAACCTTCGGCGGAATAAAACAATGTGAAGCGTGTAGCAAAGACCTCCGGCAACTCATTAATGAATGTAGTATGGTTGCCCAACATAAAAACATAGCACTACCGGCTAATATCAGGGAAAAGGTATGGGAAAAGTTTTCAGGTTTTTCACCTGAAACCACAACTTCCATGCACTCGGATTATTTATCAAAAAAGGGGAAAACAGAAGTCCAGTCTTTAACGGGATATATCGTTGAGCAGGCCCGAAAGTATCATCTTGAAGTTCCCAAATATCAAAAGATGTATCGTCGTCTTATTGAAAAATAAAGGACGAGCAGTGGAGCACCTCGCTATCCGGATTATTCCTTGATGTAAGATCCACCTGCCTCATTTCTACAATTCGTGTAATCTTATAAATCCGGATCAGATACTTACTCCGAAAATACCCTGATATCCGTAATATCAAAAGTGGTCGTTTTACCAGTACCACCATAATAACAAAACGCGATATACACCGGTTGCTGTGAAGGCAGGTTGGTATAGACCACCGTCCAGTCAGGTGCATAACCTGTAGTAGAGCCCTGGCTGACCGGTACCTGCAATTGTTTCCAGGTGGCTTCGGCCGGGTGTCCATACCCCTTATAATCTGTGGACACATAGACTCGGATAGTGGCACCGTTATCATAGCCATCCCTTATTTTGTATGATAGCTGCGCATGCCACTTTTCACTAAGATCAATAAGCGGCGTGATCAGCCAGGAGCGCACAACCGGGGGTGTGCTACCGCCAAAGGCCGTTATGCGGGCAAAAGAAATACCCGAAGGATCAGATTCTTTACGAAATGATTTATTTCCTTCTTCGGGAAAATTATTCCAGCCGGGCAAACTGATCAGCGCACCGTCCCCCATCGCTGAAAAATCCTGGAACAATAAAGTAGTCACCATCTCCCTGCACCTTAAACCGTTTAATCGCACATCCGATGTGTCACGTATATACAACTGGGCCTCTTTATAATTGCGTACATATACACCTGTAACTGTGCCATTACCTGCAGGTATAGCGGCCATGCGAAAGCGGGCATAAGCGCTCGTTTTTAAACGAACATTTCTTTCTATACAGTTACCCACCGAATGCATCGTTACCGAAGCCAATGTTGCCGGTTCCGCATAATAACGACCGATACTCTGCGTGTCAAATTCCACATCCTTCAATGTTATCAATGTATTATAGTAGCGCTGCATCGAATCAACCGGCTTCAGGTCGGCGAGCGATAATGTATCCGTTACTATAGGATGCGGAAAGCTTGCTTTAATAATAAAATCCTCCGTCAGCAGCGCCGGTATGCCGGTCAGTAAACCGGACAGGTCCGGCGTATAGCCTAATTGCGGGTTTTCCGCATAGCTACCCAGGTACAATCCGTTACACTTAATATATACTTTTCTTCCCAACGGGTAATCCAGATACAATTGGCTGGCGTCAACCAGCAGCTCTATTCCACCGCTGGTATCCTGTACCACCATCTTCCGGAAGTAGTTGCCGCTTTGGTCATTCATGGTCACTATGCCTTCTATGACCACGTCTTCTTCTATTGGTACATACGGGGACATTTGTTTAAGCTGTGCAATAGTATGGGTTACGGTCAGGTCCGGGTCGAAGCCAGATTTATTGGGAGGATGATCGAAGTTACGCTTGATACAGGAATAAGTAATAAATACCAATAGGCATAAAAGAGTAAGAAGGCGAAGAGTTCTATTTTTTTTCATACCGAAAGATAATAAATAAAATGGAAAATGGGAAGGTTTCTCGAAAAGGGTATTCCACGCAAAGGACGCAACGATGGGCAACGGACGCAAAGATTTTTTGTTTCTTGCAACGATGCAACGGTAATCATGGCAATCATAAAAATCACAAAAATCATGGTTCAGACAATTGGGCATAGCAGAAAACGATGGACACAGAGTATTGTCGGGGGACAGTGGGACTCGGTGGGACATTGGTCCGTTGCCACAAGTGTCACAACTGTCCCACGAACATGGCGCTATGGAGGATACGCGGGTAACTATAAGTTCCGCACAGCTGGTTCAGGTTATCACAGCGCCGTTGTTGGTATTTTCACCAACAACGAACCAGCCAACAAATGAGTTGTACATTCTTAAGGTTATTGAACGAGCCTGTGCTGTACGGCAAGCTTTACCAGGCTGACTGCGTTGTTCACACCGAATTTCTGGTATAATGACACCCGGTGGTTTTCAATAGTGCGATGGCTTAAATGCAGCCGGGCGCCGATATCGCTATTGGTAAGCCCTTCGCTGATCAGCTCCAGGACTTCACGCTCCCGTACGGTAAGCAGTATATCTTTAACACTGGTTGCCCTGGGCCGCAACATAGCGCCAATCACCCCTTCTCTAAGTGAAGGCTGCAGGTACTTACCTCCGGCATGTACCGTTTCTATAGCTTCTACCAGCAGATGTGGATGTATTGTTTTTTGTACATAACCGGAGCAGCCCAGGCGCATCATATCCCGGACATCGAAGGGATCGTCCACACTGGTGATGACCAGTATTTTGAGCAATGGATACAAAGGCAGGATAGTGCGCGCCAATTCATTACCCGTAGTATCAGGGAAGCGGATGTCTAACAGCAACACATCGGGTTGTTGTGCTTGCAGGCCTTCCAGCAATGCTTTGCCGCTTAGGTAACTTGCTATAACCTTTAGCCCTGCCTGTTTCTCCAACACCTTGCGCAGGCCTTCCACTACTATAGGATGATCGTCTGCTATAGAAATATTTATATTCATTTTGAATGAGCCACAAATTGTTTTAAATCAAATTCCAGGTGTATGGACGTCCCGTTATGGGTAACGATTTCCATACTGCCGTTTAAAAGAGTTAAACGGCCCTGCAAATTAGATAATCCTATGCCATTCTCATTATTCATTTTTTTGGAAAGCATGCCTACGCCATTGTCTTCTATGGTGATCAATAGTTTCTCAAGCAATACGGTAAACTGCACCAGTGCTTTATCTGCCTTTGCATGCTTCACAATATTCTGCACCAGCTCCTGTACGATACGGTAAATGTTCAGTTGAAAATCTTCGGTTAAAGGCGGTAGTTTACCTATTACCTGGAAATGAATATCCAGCGTGGATACTTTGCTTATTTGCTGGCAATAGAGAGCCGTTGCCAGTTCAAGCCCTGCTTTTTTCAATATGGATGGTTGCAGGTTCTGCGAAGTAGTTCGTAATTCTGCAATACTCTGATCCAGCAATTGCAGCGTTTCTATAAACTCTTCCGCCTCTTCCTGATCGCCAGCATAGGTGGAGGAAAGGACATCCAGGTTCATTTTTACAGAAGACAGTTTGCTGACAATACCGTCATGCAACTCAGCAGCCATGCGCAAACGTTCTTTTTCCTCACCTTCAAGGCTGGCTTTCAGCCGGGCAATGGCTATTTTATGTTTTCTCCTGTAGAGCAGTCCGCCCACAATGATAATGGATAACAGGGCGCTCCCTATTCCCCCGGCAATCCAGAGGTATTGCTGCTGGATCTTGTTTTGCTGCCGGGCAATTAATAATTCCTTTCTTGCCAGTTCCTTGTCTTTTTCTGCACTGCGGTATTGTATTTCCAGCTCGTTGATGTCTTTCAGCCGTTTTTCATTGAGCATACTGTCTTTCAATGCAGCATATTTCCTGTGATATTGATAAGCCAGATGACCTTTGCCTATGGTGTCATAGAGCACTGCCAGCGCCGTATAATTATTCAGCCTGCCTAATTTTAGATCCTGGCCCTCAGTGAATTTTAACGATTGCTGATTAAACTGAATCGCTTTTTCAAACTCACCCCTTATAAAATGGACATATCCTAATTGAATAAGTAAATTATAATTTTGTGCTACGCCTTCTTTATAAGCGGCAACAGCAGAGTCAAGATAAAGCTTTTGCTGCTTTTTGTCTCCTTCCCTACCCCACACATCTGCAATGTAAGTATAAACACGCTGAACACCTTTTTTACCGAATGTACTTTTTAGAGCCTGATATAGCGGAAGTGATTGGTAGAAAAAATACAAGGCAGAACCAGCATTTTGATTCTTACGATAATAATTACCCATATTGAAGTAAGTTAGGTACAGATTCGCAGTATTACCGCTATGGACTGCAAGCTCAATTGCTGAATTAAAATAACGGACAGCCTGATCAAGTTGGCCGATATTACCCAAAACAGCACCAATGCTTGCATTAACCGCTACTAACAGTACTGTATCAACTTCCTTCATTTTTTTTGCTGCACCTAAAGCCTTATGATAAAAATAGATTGCGGAGTCATATTCACCTTGATTACCGTAAATCTGTGCCAGACGCTGATAAGTCCATGGTAATAAATTATTGTCTGCTGTTTTGACCAGCTTACAATAAGACAATGCATTATGAAAATAAAGATCAGCAGCTTTATAATCAGGCTTTTCAAGGAAATAAAGTCCTTTATAATATAAGCAGGCAGCGATTCCATCCACAAAATTTATCTGATAGCTGAGGTTCAGAGCCTTATTTATATAGTTCATAGAACTATCGGAGAATTCCGGACGAATCCGGTATGCATCATTTATCAGTTTCGTTACCCGTGCAGTATCGTCGCGTCTCAACGAATCTGTATTGATCTGCATATTCCTGTCTGTCTGTTGTTGCCCTACCCAAACAGCTGTAGGCTTCCTTGTATGCTGTTCGGTACAGGACATCAGGAGCAGTACAATACCTAAAAAAGATAATTTATATTGCATAGCAAGGCTAAAAAACTTTGACACATTAAAGATACAGGATATATACGAAAATAAATAAAGATAAATACAAAAATAAATAAGGTAGTTGAACCCTTGTGGGCATAAAATTAGGGTACTAAGTTTGTAAATTGAAATATATAAGAGAAATCAGGCTAATATTAGACAACCTTGTTTTTTTTAACTTTTAATCATTTAAACCAATTTATTATGAAGGTAAATCAATTATTATTTGCGTTACTATTATGTAGTCTTTTTAGTTATGCCCAACAACCTTATTACAACCAGCGGCCGGAATTTTTGAAAGCGAATAGCGTATGGGCATTTGGGAAAAATGCAGGCCTGGATTTTAACGGAGGAACGCCTACGGCGATTCATACTGAGCTGTTCTCTGAAGAAGGCTGTGCTTCCGTTGCGGATCCGATTACTGGCAAATTACTTTTTTATTCTAACGGAGGACAGGTGTGGGATGCTAATCATCGGATCATGCCTAATGGGTATGATTTATTAGGAAATCCACTTACTTATTTTCCGTCTACAGGTCCCTATTCAACGGCCCAAGGCGTATGCATTGTTCCGGTTATTGGCACTTCGGATCAGTACTATTTGTTCTCCTTAAGTGGTATAACAAGTGGTTCGCGAACATCTTATGGAAGCTTATTTTATAACGTTGTGGATATGAAATTAAATAATGGCATTGGGGATGTTGATTCCAGTAAGAAAAATATTCCTCTCAATAAAGAGGATTTCCTTAGTGAAGGTATGATTGCTGTCCCCGGGAATAATTGTGACATTTGGCTTATGCTACATAGGTATTTGCCGACAAAAGAAGAATTCATGGCTTATCATATTACACAAGATGGTATCGACACGGTCCCGGTAATTTCACCTTCTCTTACTGTCGGCCCCCGTAGGCAGCGCACAGTTAGCACAATGGCTATTTCCCCAGATCGTCAAAAGATTGCTATTACCTGTGGCAATGCGGCTTACGGCATCCTAATCGGTCAATTTGATCCGAATACAGGTCAGGTGAACAATGTTCTTTCTATAGGCTATGCTGAGAATGATACTAATAATTTTCACTCCTACGGAGTTTGTTTCTCACCGGATAATTCTAAACTATATATTGGTGCTGCGAAATTGTGGAACTCCTCTCAATCAATGAACCACATATATCAATATGACTTAAGTAGGTATGATTCTAATGCCATATCCAGCTCAATGCAGATTGTGGGATCTATCATGTCGCAACCTTTTGGCATGATGAAGCAATATGACGATATCATATACAATATATCATTGAGAGGAGGAGAGAAAAATACCTATATACACCGTATCAATAAACCGAATCTTTCAGGCATTGCTTGTGATTTTCAGATAAATGCAATTCCTTTAGTACCAAGAGACTCTTCCATGTCAGGGCTTCCTAACGATGTTGTTTTTCCTTTGTCCCATGATACAATTACTGCTCTGACTTTGGACACTATTATTTGTCCCAATGACCATTTAGTATTAAAACCTAAGATCGATTATCAACAACAATACATTTGGAATGACGACACTACAGCATCCGACAGAATAATTGATAAACCGGGGGTTTACTGGATAGTTCAGACCGATGGCTGCCAGTCCTATGTTGATACCTTTATTGTAAATGTATTTGACTTCCCTAGGCCGGTTATTAACGTAAACATGTTAGATTTAGGCATAGCCGGAAGCTTTAATTACGACCATTATCAATGGCTTTTGAATGGTAATCCCATTTCCGGAGCCACAGAGCGTAATTACACTGTTTCCGGAAATGGAGATTATCGGGTCGTTGTAAAGAATGAAGCAGGTTGCACTGATACTTCTGATATTTATAAAGTGACTAATGCCGATGAGGCTGCTATTCCGGGAGTTCGTGCTGTAGCTCCGCAAATTAATTTTTATCCTAACCCTACGGATGACATTATCTACATCCAAAGTCCTATAGCAGTTGATGTCAGTATTTTCAGTATTGAAGGCACATTACTAACCGACGTTAGTGATGCAAAAGAAGTTTCTCTCAAAGACTTTGCAAACGGTCTCTATTTAATGCGTATTTACGATAAAGACGGGAATCTGATGAAAGTGGTAAAAGGGGTAAAAAGATAATTTTTAAACATACACCCAAGCACGGCTTATGACCTTGCCTGGATTTTATTATCAGACTATGAATATAAGATCTATATTGGTGCTAGCGATAAGCCATCTATATTTGTGCTTGTCCGTAAATGCTCAATATGACAATGTTTGGGCATTTGGCGACGGTGCTGGTATTGATTTCAACTTTACCCCCCCCAAGGCGATTCAAACGGGCATAGGCAGTACTACCCTAGGGACCACCTTGGAGGCGTCGTCGGTCGTCTGCGATTCGAGTGGCAAGTTGTTGTTTTATACGGATGGCGATCAAGTTTGGGATCGAAATCATCAGGTGATGCCTAATGGCAAAGACCTGCCTGGTTCACGTAAGAATATTACTCATAGTGCTGCGCAGGGAGCGCTTATTATCCAGATGCCGGGATACCGGGATAAGTACTATGTGTTTTCTTTAGGGATGAAAGAAGATCGATTTTTCTACGGCAGGGTGTATTATAGCATTGTTGATATGAGTATGAATAATGGTTGGGGTGATGTTGATAGCAACTTTAAGGGTGTTTTATTAGATTCATTTTTAATGGAGGGAATGATTGGTGTTGCTGGTAACGGGTGCAATATCTGGTTAATTGTATCTGCGGAAGATACTATCTTTAAGACTTATAACATAGATCTTGACGGGATCAGCAATACACCCTTATGCTCTTATCGCATATGGAACGCTCAAACGTCTAATCGAATAGGATTCTTGAATATAAGTCCTGACCGCAGCAAATTAATATGCGCTGATGGGGATGCTTTGATTTTGTATGATTTCGATTCCGGCTCCGGAGAAATTAGTAATCCCTTTATTTTAAGAAACGGTAATGGCTATGATTATTATTATAGCGCTGCATTTTCGGAAGACAACACTAAACTATATGCTGTTGCTGGCGATCCATTACGCGGATTAATACAATATGATCTCCTGGCCGGAGATTCATTAGCAATAATTAATTCTAGGGTAACTCTTGATGACGG
Source organism: Taibaiella helva (assembly GCA_040392805.1). GTDB lineage: Bacteria > Bacteroidota > Bacteroidia > Chitinophagales > Chitinophagaceae > Taibaiella > Taibaiella helvus_B. The sequence goes on along the minus strand of JBEBVI010000077.1, from coordinate 4,907 downwards.
AACTTATGGTCAATTAAGGCTGGGACCTGATGGAAAGATCTACGTAACTAATCCCGTCATCGCCGCCACTTCGTCATCATTAAGTGTCGTTAATAATCCGAACCTAAAAGGCACATCCTGTGTGTTTGAAAAGCATGGATTTGATTTAAACATAGGGGGTAGGAGCAGAACAGGGTTGCCCAATATAGCTGCTATTGTTACCAATAAGGAAATATATATTGATAATGTGGTGGATACTGCTTATTGTTCAGATAGCATGCTGCTCCAACCCAATAATCTTAATGGCAAAAACTACACATGGGAAGATGGAAGTACGAGCCCGGATCGATACATATATGAATCAGGAATTTATTGGGTTACTTATTTAAATTCGTCACCCGGACGATGCGAAGAATATACAGACACCTTCAAAATAGTATTGAACAAAATAAAAAGAACTTACACCACAACTGAATTTGAAGGTATGTGTGCAGCAGATACTTTTTTCATGCAGGCTAATAATCTAAATGAAACGAATTACTTGTGGGAAGATGGAAGTACAGCAACAGGCAGAAAAATAAACAAAACAGGAACTTACTGGGTCAGCTACCAGAATGATTCCCTATGCGAACGGTTTGCCGATACGTTCATTGTGGTTTACCCTGAGGACGAGTACAGAGTATCCTTTATGGTTGACACCTTGATTTGCCATAATGATACTGTCCATTTCCAAAACACATCAGACCCTCATTTTGATGATTTCAAATGGTCATTCGGCGCTTCCGATTTTTCTATACTTAAGGATCCGCAGTATGTATATCCGGAGGCTGGAAGCTATACCGTTACCCTTACCGGAACGATCAAGGGTCTTTGTCCTGATACAGCTCAACAAATCATTGTGATCGATCCCAGGCTTGAAGCCCGTTTTATTACAGATAAAGACAGTATTTGTCAAGGCGAAAGCATCATGTTTACGCACAACATGAATAAGGAAACAATAACAGACCTGCATTGGCAAACGGGTGATAGAAATGATTTTTCTACATTCGACAATGAAATAAGACACGCTTATGACCGTCCGGGGACAATGCCTTTAATGCTAACGGCACAGTTTCGTGCCTGCCCGACATCGTCTTTTTCAGATACGGTTTACGTATCTCCTTTACCTTTAATTGACTTCGGGCAGGATACGAAACTTTGCTTAACCGGCTCTCCGGTTATTTTGAAAAACAGGCATGCAGCAGATGTTCAACATTACCTATGGAATACCGGTGATACCACAGAAACGCTACATATAACCCATCCCGGTATGTACAGCCTGACTGTCAGGGGAGTACCACTGGGCTGCAGTACTACAGAAACCATTGAGGTAAAGAAAGATTGCTATATCGACATTCCCAACGCTTTCAGTCCTGATGGTGACGGTATCAATGATTATTTCTTCCCAAGGCAATTATTATCGGGTAATGTAACCGCTTTTAAAATGCAGGTATTCAACCGCTGGGGACAAATCGTTTTTGAAACTATCCATACAAACGGTAGCGGCTGGGATGGTCAATATCAGGGTAAAGATCAACCGGAAGGGAGCTATGTATATCATATAGTGATAAGCATCAACGGAAGGGAAGAGACCTACACGGGTAATGTAACGCTTATTCGTTAATGCACAATAGAATTATTTTGTATAGAGTACAAAGCACAGGCAGAGAATTCATAAGCGGCAAAATCTTTGTTACGTCGCGCTCCTCAGCGGATTTGCGGGAAAAAACCGGGTCGTCTCCTATCTCAAATCTCCGTCATTTAATCAACCCATGCTGCACCGCGAGCTTTACCAGGCTTGCCGTATTTTTAACGCCGAATTTCTGGTACAAGATCATCCGGTTGTATTCTATCGTACGGTGGCTCAGGTAAAGCTTATCGCTGATTTCCATATTGGTCAGTCCCTCACAGATCAAGGCCAAAATCTCCTGTTCTCTTGAGGTGAGCTGTATACTCCTGAGATTTTTGCTGTTGTCCGGATACAATATAGTCTTTAACAGTCCTTCCTTAAGCGAAGGTTGCAGAAATTCACCACCCGCATGTATTGTTTCTATTGCTTCCACCAGCATTGCGGAGGTAACCGTCTTATGCACATAGCCGGAGCAACCTTGTTGCATCATATCCTGTACATTGTAAGGGTCGTCCACACTGGTAATGGCCAGTATTTTCAAATCGGGATACAAAGGTTTAATCATGCGTACTAGTTCATTACCCGTACTATCCGGAAAATGAATGTCCAGCAACAATACGTCCGGCTGTTGCATTTTAAGACCTTCCAGTAGCGCTGTACCTGTTCCATAACTAGCCACGACACTCATACCGGGCTGCTTTGACAACATCTTACCCAAACTCTCCGCTACTATAGTATGATCGTCTGCTATGGCAATTTTTATATTCATTTTGAGTGATGCACCAATGGTTAAGCTATCTGCAAGTTAGATAATTCTGTTTAAATAACTTTCTGAATGGTTTCTTGTTTCTCGCAAAGGGCGCAACGAGGAGCAACGACCGCAACGATTAGTGTGGGAGTGGATTCGAAAGTGAAAATTAAGAATGTCGCGCCGTTGTTGGTATTTTCATCAACAACATTTCGATTGTATTTTTTCAAAATGCCGAAGCCGGCCAATAAGACCGGCTTCGTGAGTAAAAAAAGAAAAGGTTATCAGTAACCCAGTTTCTTTTTTAAATTCTGATCCAATATGTCAAGAAACTCTTCGGTATAGAGATAATGCTCACCGTGGTTTACTTTATTGCCATGTATGCATACCGCCAGGTCCTTGGTCATGTTACCGGCTTCTACGGTTTCGATGCACACTTGCTCTAAAGCATGTGTAAAATTGATCAGCTCCTGGTTGTTATCCAGTTTTCCCCTGAACTCCAGGCCCCTTGTCCAGGCAAAGATAGAAGCAATGGGATTAGTTGATGTAGGATTACCCTTCTGGTGCTCCCTGTAGTGGCGGGTTACAGTTCCGTGTGCTGCTTCAGCTTCCATTGTTTTACCATCGGGTGTTACCAGTGTCGAAGTCATCAGGCCAAGCGAACCGAATCCCTGGGCTACGGTATCGCTCTGCACATCACCGTCATAATTTTTACAAGCCCATACAAAGTTGCCGTGCCATTTCAGGGCAGAAGCCACCATATCATCTATAAGGCGGTGCTCGTATGTAATACCGGCAGCATCAAACTGAGCTTTAAATTCATTTTCATATACTTCCTGGAATATATCTTTGAAACGCCCGTCATATTTCTTCAAAATAGTATTTTTGGTAGACAGGTATAAAGGCCATTTTTTATTCAGCGCCTGGTTAAAGCAGGCCCGTGCAAAGCCGAAGATGCTTTCGTCGGTATTGTACATAGCCAAAGCCACACCGTCGCCTTTAAAATTATACACTTCATACTCCTGTACCGTTCCATCTTCAGCTTCAAACTTTACCGTAAGCTTACCTTTGCCTTTGGTAACGAAATCAGTAGCACGGTACTGATCGCCGAAAGCATGACGCCCGATACAGATAGGCGCTGTCCAGTTAGGCACCAAACGCGGAATATTGTCTATCACTATCGGCTCACGAAAAACCGTTCCATCCAGGATATTACGGATCGTACCATTGGGCGACTTCCACATTTGCTTCAGGTTGAACTCTTTTACACGGGCTTCATCCGGAGTGATCGTAGCGCATTTGATACCTACACCATACTCTTTAATAGCGTTGGCGGCATCTACCGTTACCTGGTCGTCGGTTTCGTCACGGTGCTCCATGCCGAGGTCATAATACTTAATATCCACATCCAGGTAAGGCAGGATAAGTTTATCTTTAATAAATTTCCAGATAATCCGAGTCATTTCATCTCCGTCCAGTTCCACGACGGGATTGAGCACTTTAATTTTTTCGGCCATTTGCTAAACAGGTTAATTAAATTTTTATAAAAAAGGAAATCGGGCAAAAGTAATAAAAAAGGATCTTTTATTTATGCCTATTCCCCTTCGACTTTAGCCGGGAAAGCAAAAACATCATACAATCAGACGGTTTTTTTCTGTTACAGTGGGCAGATCTATTGCCCTGACCCAATTGATACAGTTTAACTGATGTAGATGAGTGACCCAGTCGATGTCCAGATCGAGATAAGCCGCATTCTTTACCAGCAAAAGATAATCGGCATGTTTTATTTCAGGAAGCAGTCGTGCGGCGCCATTCCTGTTGGTATATAAGAGCAGTTCCGCCTCTTCGTTATAGAGCTCCTGACGGAATACGGGGTAATAGATCTCCTGTCCGGCCACCTCCGTTGTCATACCGGAAAACAGTCCCGGAGCCGCTGTCGGAGCCGTTTTTTGTGCAACACATACATCTAATTCCGGCTCCCGTACAAATTCAAGCCCAAAAGCCCTGTTCATCCACCAGCAAAGTGTATAAGCAGGTATCGTTGCCCCCAAGGCATACAGACTACTGCCGGAGAAAAAGTCCGTTTCCATCAGCGTCGTATTAAGGCGAAGTTTTGCCATGTCAAAAAGGGGAAAATTGAATTATGGGCAAAGTTGCTGTTTTTTGCGGTCTTTCCATAATAGCGGGTGATTAGTAATTGACCCGTCACTGATCACCTGAAGTAGCCCAATCGCCTGAAAAAGTGCTCATCAAAGAGATGCCTCCACACGAAGCTTAGCAGAATACCGGACGTTTTGCAATGCACTTCCATTTGCCGCAGCAACGTAGACTTGCCCATTTGCCAAGCTCCGGTCACTATGAGAAAACGGTTGTTTAGAAAGATGTTTCTCAAATAATTTCCGGGCATGATATAAAAATTATCAACACAAGAACAGGAATAAAAATGATAATTTTATCATAAATACAATGTCATCAACTTTAAAGGCTCGTATAAATTCCGGGTGATAAAAC
>JBEBVI010000076.1:0-13725 GCA_040392805.1 Taibaiella helva | reverse complement strand
AGCAGGCGGATATTGAAAGGAAACACGCTAAACAATTCCCCTTATTAAGATTAAGTTCATCGTCTGATATTATTATAAACATTTAAATTTATAAAACACAAACAATTACTAAAGCCCATGATACAATGCATACATATAATATGCGCAAACTGCATAAAATATCCTTTTTTTATCATTTCGGTTTTTTTTAATGCTTTTGTACATTTGCCCCTATGAACAGAAAAACTTTAATAGAGCAGATTAGGAAAAAGAAATCATTTCTCTGCGTAGGGCTGGATTCAGATATTACTAAGATCCCGACACATCTGTTTGCAGAAGAAGATCCTGTATTTGCTTTTAATAAAGCCATCATAGACGCTACCAAAGATCATGCAGTAGCCTATAAGATCAATACCGCCTTCTATGAAGCCCAGGGACTAAAAGGCTGGGGTAGCTTATCAAAAACAATAGATTATATCCCGAAGGACATATTTACCATCGCAGATGCCAAAAGAGGAGATATCGGCAACACTTCCGAGCAATATGCCAAAACATTTTTTGATACCTTCCCGTTCGACAGTATCACCGTAGCTCCCTATATGGGTAAAGACAGTGTGGCTCCCTTTTTACAGTTTCCGGGGAAATGGGCGATAGTACTGGCCCTTACCAGCAACGAAGGCAGTAACGATTTTCAGCAACAACCTTCCGGCGACGGTCTTCTGTATGAAAAGGTATTATCAACAGTATCCTCGTGGGGCAACACCGACAATACAATGTTTGTTATCGGTGCCACACGTAACGAGCAGTTGGCACGCGTGCGGGAATTAGTACCCGATCATTTCCTGCTGATACCGGGTGTAGGAGCACAGGGTGGCGATTTACACGCCGTTGCTCAAACCACTATTAATAAAGACATCGGAATATTAGTCAATATAAGCCGGGCTATAATTTTTGCCGGATGCAGCACCGACTTTGCAGACCAGGCAGCTAAAGCTGCAGCACAGTACAGAGAGATGATGGAAGGCTATATTTAAATTAAAAGGCACAAAAACCTCCTAATGCAATTCGGCGTAGCCTCTGACTACGCCGAACAATGCGATACTAAAAAACCTCGCAGGTCCGGCCTGCGAGGTTTTTTAGTATAAATTAAGAAGATAATTACTTCACTTCTTCATAATCCGCATCCGCAACATTATCGCTCTGATCTCCCGATGCGCTACCCTGTTGCGCCTGCTGGCCACCGTTCTGGCCGGCAGTATCCTGATTAGCTTTGTATATCTCTTCACTGGCAGCAGCCCAGGCAGTATTCAGCTCTTCTGCTACTTTGTCGATATTATCATAATCCTGGTTTTTATGCGCTTCTTTCAGCTTATCTAATGCAGCATCAATAGCACCACGTTTATCGGCCGGGATTTTATCGCCAAACTCTTTCAGTTGCTTTTCCGTATTAAAAATAAGGCCATCTGCCATGTTCATTTTTTCTACCTGCTCCCGCACTTTCCTGTCACTCTCCTCATTAGCCTTCGCTTCATTTTTCATTCTTTCAATCTCATCTTTGCTCAATCCGCTACCCGCTTCAATACGGATATTCTGTTGCTTCCCGGTACCTTTATCTTTAGCAGTAACGTTCAATATACCGTTAGCATCAATATCAAAAGTAACTTCTACCTGGGGAACACCACGCGGAGCCGGAGGTATGCCATCCAGGATAAAGCGACCCAGGGATTTATTCTGATTAGCCATTGGACGCTCACCCTGTATAACATTAATCTCCACGCTCGGTTGGTTATCGCTTGCTGTAGAGAAAGTTTCACTTTTTTTAGTAGGAATAGTTGTGTTAGACTCAATCAGCTTAGTCATAACACCACCGTAAGTTTCGATACCCAAGGAAAGCGGAGTAACATCAAGCAACAATACATCTTTTACATCTCCGGTCAGCACCCCACCCTGTATAGCAGCACCTATAGCCACCACTTCATCCGGGTTAACGCTCCTGTTCGGCTTCTTACCGAAAAACCGCTCTACCACTTCCTGGATTTTAGGAATACGTGTAGAGCCGCCTACCAATATTACTTCATCAATATCGCTTGTGCTCATTCCGGCATCCTTCAATGCTTTCCGGCATGGCTCTAATGTACGCTCCACCAAACTGTCGGCCAACTGCTCGAACTTAGCTCGGGTTAACTTACGAACAAGGTGCTGTGGCACGCCATCTATGGCTGTAATGTAAGGCAGGTTGATCTCTGTTTCCTGGGAAGAGGATAATTCGATCTTTGCTTTTTCAGCCGCCTCTTTCAAACGCTGCCATGCCATAGGATCCTTATGTAAGTCTACAGTTGGCATATCCTTCCTGAATTCATCAGCAAGCCAGTCCATGATCACTTTATCAAAATCATCTCCCCCAAGATGTGTATCTCCATTGGTAGACTTCACTTCAAATACACCATCGCCCAGCTCCAGTATAGAAATATCAAATGTGCCACCACCAAGGTCAAAAACGGCCACCTTGCTTTCCTTATGTTGTTTATCCAATCCATAAGCCAGGGCTGCGGCTGTAGGCTCGTTAATAATACGGCGAACGTTAAGACCAGCAATCTCGCCAGCCTCTTTAGTAGCCTGACGCTGCGCATCATTAAAATAAGCCGGTACGGTGATTACCGCTTCTTTCACTTCCTGTCCCAGGAAATCCTCTGCCGTCTTTTTCATTTTCTGCAATACCATCGCAGAAATTTCCTGAGGCGTATACATACGTCCGTCTATATCCACACGGATCGTGTTATTATCACCTTTAACAATTTTGTATGCGTTATGCTCCATTTCGCTTCCTACTTCATCAAAGCGACGCCCCATATAGCGCTTAATGGACATAATAGTTTTGGTAGGGTTGGTAATAGCCTGACGTTTGGCCGGATCTCCCACCTTGCGCTCACCATTGGCCAAAAACGCCACGATAGAAGGTGTGGTCCGACGACCCTCGTCATTTGAAATAACTACCGGTTCGTTACCTTCCATTACGGCAACACATGAGTTGGTAGTACCTAAGTCGATTCCGATTATTTTACTCATAGTTATGTTGATTTTGCTCCTTTTAAGATAAATTCACTTTACACTTTATTCTCCATACGTCAAGGAATATGCCACATTAACAATTAATGAAAGATTGTCAGTTTATATGACAAAGGAATATATAAACATGCTCTCCTGCTGTTAAAACGCTATAACATAACTTAAAAACAGGAAATTACATCAGTAAGTCTGGGCGTTTAATTACTTTTTGACACCTCAAACAGGCAGTCAATGCCAGGACAATACCTGTAACAGGAGAAAACCAATAATTGATGAATGCTCCCGGAATTTATCAGCTCTTTCTACCTGTAATTTTTTCTGTTTCCATACTTCCCTGGCCTATTAATAAGAAAAAAAACAAAATACACAAATTCAATCCTTCCAGCTGTTTGCGATCTCCTTTATATAACTGTGTGCTTCCTTTTGCAGACGTTTCACCCAGGCGACCTGCTGTCTGAGCTCTTCCCCACTTATTGAAAAATCATTTTTATAACGGACATCCAGATACGCAGCATCCATAAGCAACAACATTCCATCATCCATCCTCACTTTCTTGTCTAATGAATGGTACAAAGATGGTGCATACCGGCAACAATACTGCATCAGCTTTTTTATAGAATGATGCCGGCCATCCACTCCACCTGTTAAACCCAAAACCAGATTCCGCAACAACAGTTCTGCCGACTGATGCACCATAAATGCCGCCATATTATAATACGCCCCTTCAAGATAATAGTATGCTCCCTGTAGAAAAGCCCGGCTTTTCTGATATCCCTGCTTCATAACAAACAGGGCTTTTTCTACCAACTCATTAACCTTTTCTGAAGGCACCTGAAGCAGATCCTCATCATTACGACTATATATTATATTGGGAGGCCTGCAGGCATGAATATAAAAGATACCCCCCTGTTCTATGTAATATTCCAGCCGGTCCATATGCAGCAGGGTAAAATCAATTTTTACATCACCTGTATTCAGGGTGTTGATCGTGGAGCTACAGTCTTTAAAACTTTTCGTACTGCTACTCGGTAAAACGATCATCAAATCCCTCTGCGGTGCGGCATTACCGTTCTGTTGGCTCAGGTCCACAACAAATTCCGGTTCCAGTATAGCAGTAATCCAATTCAATACCATATCTTCATTCCGGTATACAAGCTCATTGCCCGCGACCGTATCTGCCGGGTTGCTCTCCAATTCCTTTTTGGCTTGGGCTACAAAATCAAACACTTTATCCACCTGCGGCAATACATCAAAATAATAAAACCCGAATCGCCCTTCACCGTCTTCGTTAAGCACCTGCTTACAGATCGCCCGGATATCCTCATTATTTAGGAAAGGTGTCCTGTATTGAACGATATTTTCAAGTGCCTCGCTCAAACCGGCACTAAGTATTCTTGGTTTCATAGTTTCACATTTTTACCTGAAAACAACTGCACCGCATTACACTTTCGGACAGTGTGTTGAACAGAATTTTTTATAGTATTTTTTATGGTATTATTGAGCTAGGCCTAGCGCAAAAACATACAAAAGCCCGATACTCTCTTATATCATTCGCAGGAATTCTGTTAAAAACTTTGCCCTTCAAAATAATCTTTGCTCCGTTGCGAGAAACAATCAGACTGTTTAAGCTACTGTTATGTTAAGTCTATTTTGGTTACAAAGTCACCAAGGCGCTAAGGTTAAAATACGGATGATATTCATCTTTATGCCTTCAATGAGTCTTAGTGGCAATGTACATTTTATACTTAATACAACACTACTAATAAATGCGCCGGATGTATACATTACAATATCCGGTTACCCAACAACTACATACAGTCAATCATTAGCACGGGCCACAGGTTCACCGGTGATCAGATAGGCGGACATTATCACACAAAGCAGCATTTCATACTCAAATAACAAATTACCAGACTTTACCTGCTCCGGCCCATCATAGCTGATCACAGCATCCAAAAGATGCCATAATTCAGCTCTTGCATACCGTAAAGAATATTTTTCACTAAATCTGTTAAAAACAAGCAGAGGCTGCGCGCATTCCTCTTCTGTCAGGTGTATATACGGTCCGGCATCATTTAACGAGTGATCCGGTGCCTGCTGTGCCCAGGCAAATGCCGCCTCTGTCAGATGCTGTACATCCATGCAGAAACGATGCAATGCACCACGTTTTCCTCCTTCATCATAATCGTTTAAATGTCCGCTGCACACAGCCAGCAGGAACCATCTTTCAATAATATCTTTAATGGAATCGTCCCTGCTGAAATCAAAAACCGAACATAAGCATGCTCCAGGGTTATCCTCCATAAGATCCAGGAAATAGCGCTCTTTATCTTCTTCCCTTGCTGATGCCGTACCCGAAACAGATTCCGCACCCGTTGCCGGGGCCTGGCCACGGTATACATAAACGGCTTCCAGTAACCGGAGCAGCTGCGTTTTGAACCGGATAAACAATGAAGCATCCTCCCCCCTGTCAAACCTGCTTTGCGCCAACCATTTGCTTAATGTTATCCTCAGCAGGGAAAGATCATAATCCTTAAAAAATGAACCGATCACACCTGCCGGATCTTTCATCTCCGCACAAGTCAGCAGAAACGGCTTGGAATGCCATTGCGGAAAGCCGCCGGCTCCCTGCATATTCAAATGATTTTCCATATCTATACTTTTTGTAAGTTAAACAAATAAATAAATCAGTTATAACCACACACTAAGAAAGAAACACAGAAAGACGCCAGAATCAATTCCATTATCAGTAAACCACCATGCCGCTTTATTACCCTACCGGGCTCCTCGGCACATCAGAAGACAAACCTTGTATAACAAACCACAGATCAATAGCCCCCTAACCGCCTTCCCCTTACAAGTAAGAGTAAGCCGACGGGAAAAGATCATTAAATACAGTTTTCCCTATTCATCCGGAAAAGCCCGGATAAAATATTGCAGACAGAAACAAAAAAGATATAACCAACAGTCTTTTAGACAAAAGATTGCTTTTACGCGTAAGCAGTAATATCAGCTCAACTTATTCATTGGGTCAGCCTGATGCAGTAACCCTTCGTTTATTAACTCAAAATGATAACGCCAATTTTAACTATATTTGTTACGTTAGTGTCATTTGCAGAACAAAAATAGTCATACTTTTTGATATTCCAAACATTTTGGACTTTTTTATGAAAAAAGAAAACTTTTTGGCCAAGAACCTGCACTTTCTGAGGGTATCGCGTAAGCTCAAGCAGCATGAAATACAGGACCATATTGGCATACGTAGAAATACATGGTCCAATTGGGAAAACAAAAAATCTGAACCCAGTCTGGATTTAATTTTTAAGATCGCTTTATATTTTAACACAGATGTAGGCCGTCTCATTACAGTAGATCTGGAAAAAGAGAAATACGGCGCTGTAAAAAACAACGCCGAAGGCATATGGGATGAAGTTGTTAATGACCACGAAAAGCCTTATGCAACCAGACAATGTACCAGATGTGATGACCGGGAAGAGGTGATCGGTGCTCAAAAAGTAACCATAAATGCGTTACAAGGCCAAGTAGAGGCTTTACAGGCAGTAATAAGCGGGTTAAAAGACGGGAAGAAGGAGCAGGGAAGGACAGAGTAAAAGTCCATTTTATTGACATTTCTTATTCTCTCAGGCTGCTTCCGGTAAGCGTAATAAACACATCCTCCAGGTTGGCTTCCTTAGCTTTTTTCTGCTTTTCAAAACCACTGGCTATAAGATCATCTATCAGCTTACCGGGTACATCCATCGCCCTGATCGTACCTTTATCTACAATAGCAACCCGGTCGCACAATACCTCCGCTTCATCCATATAGTGCGTGGTTAGTACTACAGTAGTACCTTCTGCTTTAAGCTTCAGGATAAGATCCCACAGATTTCTCCGTGCCTGCGGATCGAGGCCGGTAGTAGGCTCATCAAGGAAAATGATCCTGGGTTTATTAATTATAGTTGTCGCAATAGAAAAACGCTGCTTTTGCCCGCCGGAAAGATTTTTGAACTTACTCCCTGCTTTATCTTCCAGGTCAAACTGCTTCAGTAATGCCGCAGGTTGCACCTGCACATTGTACAAACCTCCAAACAATTCAATCAGCTCCTTCAGATTCAGATTCGGATAAAAGCCGGCTGCCTGCAGCTGTACACCTATTACCTTCTTAATACCTCCGGGCTCGCTGTCTAAGTCCATACCATCAATAAACACCTTACCGGAAGTCTTTTGCCGCAGGGTTTCCATTATTTCGAGCGTCGTCGTTTTCCCGGCGCCGTTGGGGCCCAGCAACCCAAATACTTCCCCCTTATCCACACTAAAGCTTAAACCGTTTACAGCAACAAAATCACCGTATTTTTTTACCAAATCAGTTACCGTAATAATGGACATAGGAATCAATTATGAATTTTCAATTACGAATTGTCTTTGCGCCGTTGCGACTTCTTCGCGCCGTTGCGAAAAAAAACTCACTAAACAACAATTAATCCCCCTTCCCCTTCGATACCACTTCCTGCAAATAACTATCCACAGTACCAAAAAGAAAATCAGGATATTCAGTACTGAATTTTCGCTTTACAAATCCTCCGATTAACGGACGTTGTGCAGGTTGATTCAGCTCTGCCGTAGACACCGGCTGAAGGTCGAATCCCGTACCGGGAAAATAACTGATCACCCTTAAGGCCAGCTCCACCCTATTCATATAGTCACTGCCGGATATATGATATATACCTTTCTTCCCGTCCCTGAGCAGTAGGAATAGAGCACGTGCAATATCCCAGGCATTGGTAGGACTGGCAAACTGATCGTACGGTAATTTAAGCGTCAGCTTTACTCCCTTCTTACACTGGTCGATAATCCGCGATACAAAATTCTTTCCCCGCTCCTCATCTCCATATACATTTGTAATTCTCAGTACCAGTGTATTTTCAATCTTATTAAGTGCATATTGCTCCGCTTGCATTTTATGAAGGCCATATATACACAGCGGATTAAGCGGCGCATCTTCCGTATAAGGGCCGTTTACCCCGTCAAAAACATAGTCTGTTGAAATAAATACGAAAGCCGCACCTGAAGCTTTAGCCAGCGAAATAAGGTTAAGTGTGCTTTTCACCGTCTTCTCATAGCTCTCTTCCGGGTGACTTTCACAATAGTCCACATGTGTCAGGGCTCCGCAATGAACTATAACATCAGGACGAAATGATAAAATATCGAAATTCTCCGGATCATGTGAATCAAGGGTATTAAAATAAACCGTATCGGGTGTAGGATAGGAGAAATGAGAACCTGTCACCTCCCAATCCTGGCTTTTAAAATACCGCAGGCAATTCCCTCCAAGCAAGCCGGATGCCCCGGATATAAATACTTTCATATATTTATTTTTGAAGAAATCGGTTCCACACGCAAAACCACTACTATACTTATGCCAGAGCTACACTTTTATTTACAAACTCCAATGCCTTGCTGACCATATTTTTAGACCCGATAAAGATCGGCACTCTCTGGTGCAGCTCCGAAGGTTCGACATCCAGCAGACGTTGTCTGCCATCAGTGCTCATGCCGCCAGCCACTTCAATAATAAAAGACATAGGATTACATTCGTATTGCAAACGCAGCTTACCGTTCGGACTCTTCTTATCACCCGGGTAAATGAAAATCCCCCCCTTTATCAGTGTACGGTGCAGATCTGCAACCATAGAGCCTATATAGCGATGTGCATAAGGCCTGCCTTCCTCCTTGTTCATTTCCATGCAATAGTTAAGATACTCAAGCATTCCCTTGTCAAACTTCGCGCTGTTACCCTGATTTAAAGAATAGATCTTACCCTGCTCCGGACATTTCATATCGGGATGCGACAAGCAAAACTCGCCTATTGAGGGCTCCAGCGTAAAACCGTTCGCACCTAAACGTGTAGCATATACCAGCATGGTGCTGCTGCCATAGATCACATAACCCGCAGCCATTAATTTATTGCCCGGTTGTAAAAAATCCTCCTTTGTACAAGGCTTGCCTAAAGGCGAAACCCTCCGGTATATAGAAAAAATGGTACCGATCGAAGCATTCACATCTATATTTGAAGAACCGTCAAGCGGATCGAAAAGAACGACATATTTTGAGTTAACCGAATATTCATCCTCAAAGGCGATAAAATCGTCATTTTCTTCAGAAGCAATACCGGCACAGTCATTACTGTAACGCAACACATTGATCAGCATCTCATCAGCATATACATCCAGCTTCATCTGCTCTTCGCCCTGCACATTGGTGGCGCCATACCGGCCTATAATATCCACCAGACCGGCTTTATTTACCTGCTTGTTAATCAGTTTACAAGCCAGGGATATATCCCGGAGCAAAGCGGAAAGCTCACCGGTTGCTTTAGGAAATCTACGCGTTTGCAGAATAGTGAATTCATCGAGTGTAATTAATTTACGGGAGGATGCCATATTTTAGAATTATCATTTTTTACAAAGCAAAGTTAAGCAATTAGGGCTTGTCCTTTACATCCCGAATATAAATGAAGACAACTTGTTCATTTGAATATCTCCAAGCTGAATGCTAAAGGCAATGGTTTTCAGGAAACGGTTTTGCGGATAAATGGAATTGCCATAATCCGTAAAATCCTTACTGCTCACTACCGGTAAATAAACCGACAGAAAGCTGCCCAGGTACAGTTCCACACCGGCCTCGTATAGCAGCGAAGCGCCATTTGGACTGTTTTCCTTCATGTTGGAGCAGGTAGCCACATCTGCAAAAAGACGTATAGGTAAATTCCATAACGGAAGATCGGTTTTGATATTCAAAGCCAGCAACCAGTTATCGCTCATGCCCAAGGGGGCACCGTATTGTAAGGTATTCAGCTTAAATCCGCCTTCCTTTATGCTCACCTGCTGCGCATAGAAACCAGTCCGTACCGTACGTCCTAAATAAGTTTCATCATACAGGTAATCATTCTTCCCGCTATAAGTAGTGGTCAGACGATACCGGTCGGCCGCCCTTATATCTTTAGACAAAGTGAAAAACTTTCCGGCATATCCTCTTATGTGCAAAGCCTTATTACGTGCATGATAATCCACACGTAAATTAACTTCAGCACTGATCTTAGCAAAAGTTTCGCCCACCTGACCTTCAACAGCATAAGAAAACGGATTGAATGTACGACTGTTCACATGCGTATACCGCAAACGTCCATAAAAAAGGTCGCTATATCCCCCTGGATACGGACGGTATAAGCTGTCGGAAGGGTCAAAGGAAAATCCCATATTATCTTCCCTGATCCAATACCCCTTTACACTCAGCTTACGCTCTACACTACTTCTCCAATAAGGCTTCCTGATGGTAAATATTACTTCGGGCGCGAGCTTGACAAAACGGCTCTCTATATAATGGGGGATATTCAAATTACTCTTATAATAAGAAAATGTTTTCCCATCCATTCGCCACTCTATATCGTGCAACAACCCTTCATCAAAATAAGACGTATAACTCACTCTTCCCGTACCGGCAAATGTTTTACTGCCGAAAGCAAATAACGGGGCTACTGCAAATTGAAATTTATTCAGGGGAATAGTCAGATTATGTACCAGAAGACCTGCCATAAACCCATCATAATAATTGAAACCCAGGGCAGGAGTTATCCATATTTTAGTTCCTTCATCCATATTCGATCCAAAAAACGACCTAATGCGCAAACCACCCCGGGACGTATTGTTTTTAAAATTATAATCAGGTATGACATGGGCCAGTACTATTTTTTCATAATCTCCTTCGTAATCAAATACGATCTTCTCTTCATCCGTAAAAGGTTTTGTCCACTGACATAAAGAATCACCCTTCTCCGAATATAAGCAGACCAATGCGGGTGCTAACAAACCGGTTCTGTTATGAACCGTCACTTCCCAGCCTTTATCATGCTTACGAACCGGACCGATAGCAAAATCTACAGGACGACTGCTTTTCATCAACGCATCAAAAAACCAGTCTATATTCTTTTCCGAATGCGCCCTGAAAATCGCTGCAAAATCCTCCGGATAGGGATGCCTGAATTTCCAATTATCAAAATAAGATTTCATGGCGGCGTCAAACTGCGCTCTACCCATATATGCCTCCAGCCATTTCATATAGCGGGATGTTTTCTGATAAATATCAACTCCATAGTTAAGATGAGGATAAAGATCCGCCGCCGTATCTGCCGGAACCAGGTTGTGGGTTGCAGATAATGCAGCATAAACCCAGAAGCCGCCACTCATCTTTCCCCAACCAGACTGCATAGAATCGGTTTGTAAAACTTCCTTTTCATAATAGCTGTTAATACCTTCATCCAACCAGGGATGCAGGCGCTCATTACTGCCCAGTATTCCATAAAACCAGTTATGGCCCACCTCATGCACAATCACCTTGTGCACATCCCCCTCCTTCATACCCTTAGTATTACCAATTATAGTGACCGTAGGATATTCCATACCTCCACCTGCCTTAAGACTGCCTTCCACAACCTTCACGGTATGATAAGGATAGGCGCCTACACGATCACTATATCCATGCATTGCTTTTTTTACGGCATCAACGCTCTTTTGCCATTTACCGCTATTTTCCGGCAGATAACAAACCGAGATCCGAACCTCTTGTTCTCCATTGATCAATACCGTATCTTCTTTAACCAGCCATCGCTTATCTGCAAACCAGGCAAAATCATGCACGTTATCTTCTTTAAAAGTAACGGTCTTCACCTTACCGGCACGGCTGTCGCGCAGTGAAGCATCAACAGAATCCGCCTTAGCCGCCGATAATCTGCTCAACCACTCCAGCTCCGACGGCTCCTGTATATTACCGGTGCCCATTATAATATAATCCGCAGGCAGGGTAACCGCCACGTTATACGATCCGTATTCACTATAAAACTCTCCCTGGTCCAGGTAAGGAATGGGGTGCCAGCCTTTGGCATCATACACGGCAGGCTTGGGAAACCATTGTGATATCTGGTAAGACTGTTCGTAACGGCCTAAGCGGGAAAAGGTCAGAGGAATTTTCACACGAAAAGGCGTAGTGATCTCTATTTTCCCTCCGGGCAATAAAGGTTCCGGTAATATCAGCCGGATAATATCCGGGTCTTTCGTTTGTACAAACCCCGCATTTTTAAAACTTTCCCCATCTGCTGAAATGGCAAATTGCAGGCTGTCCATTGCACCGCGGTCTTCCGGCTCACTGAAATAATGATCCGTCTCCCCGTTCTCGACCGCCTGCCTCTCATAAGCTGTACGGTCGCTGCTATAGGCATTAGGATACAGATGAAAATATATAAAGCTGAGCGTATCCGGGGCATTATTCTGATACATGATCCGGATATGCCCGCGCAACAACTGCTGCTGGTCGTCTAACTGTACCGTAATATCATTATCCACCCTTTGCTGCCAGTAGCCCCTCTGTCCAAAGGAAAAAGCATACAGGAAAAAGAAACCAACGGTAAAAACAAGTGCCTTTATATTCAATGCCAACTATTTATTATGTTTATCAATACGCATACAATATCCGATATATTATTTAACTCACTTTAGAATTTTTCAAAAAAAAGACACACACTTCCGTATTTCATCCGGTAAGCACACGCACAAAAAACAAATCCGTACCGTTCACATCACATTCCGCTACAACTTTTCACTTTTAGTTCTTCACTTTTCACTCACCCCGCATAATACTCCTCCTCATACACCCTGTCTGGCAAAAGATGCTCACTATCTGCCGCCGCAGTGGCCAATACATCGCACCTATTATTGAACGGATTGCTTGCATGTCCTTTTACCCAGGAAAATTTAATATTGTGTTTACGGTACAATTTTAAAAATTGCTGCCATAAATCCGCATTTTTTTTCCCGGCAAAATTCTTTTTCTCCCACCCGAAAACCCATCCCTTCTCTACCGCATTCACCACATATTCGGAATCCGTATAAATTTTTATTTCTAAATGATCTCTTGTCAAAGCTTCCAGTGCCTTGATCACCGCCAGCAGCTCCATCCTGTTATTGGTGGTCAGCTTATACCCCTGCGACAATTCCTTCCGCTTATCTCCCCATATCAACAAAGCACCGTATCCCCCTCTTCCCGGATTTCCTCGCGAAGCACCGTCTGTATAAATGATTAATGACATCCTGTTTGTGTTCTGTTACGGAATAAGTAAAGGGTTTAAATTCTTTACCTTTGCGCTCAAAATTACAACCTTGGATCACAAAATAAAAGTTTCTGCAGTAAGCTACCTCAATACCAAACCCCTGCTCTATGGTCTGCAACGGCACAATATAATAAGCGATATTGACTTAAAGCTCGAATATCCTTCCTTAATTGCCCGCGATCTTCAACATAACAATACCGACGTAGGACTGGTACCTGTAGCTGCCATTCCACATATAGGCAATGCAACAATCATATCGGAATACGGTATAGCAGCCGATGGGCCCGTGGCTTCCGTCTGCATTTTCAGTCAGGTGCCGGTGGAAAAAATGAAAAAGGTTTATCTTGATTACCAGTCGAGAACATCAGTTCAGTTGGTGCAGATATTACTCGGGCATTACTGGCAGCAAGAAGTAGAATACCTGCAGGCACCCGAAAATTATATTGAGCTCATCGGCGGCGATACTGCAGGCGTAATTATTGGCGACCGGGCACTCGAAAATTTAGATCGCTTCGACTACA
>JBEBVI010000075.1:0-13770 GCA_040392805.1 Taibaiella helva | reverse complement strand
AAAGGCTGCTGTGGCATCCTGTATATTACGTACCTCATCTGCGGTCAGCACATATTGCTTCGGTATCGGCTTCATGCTTCCCCAACCTCCGCATTTCAGTGAATCGCCGGGAACGGTCAATAATAAATATTCTCCGTCTGTCATCTTCCTCATTCCTCCCGGGGCATCTTCATCCTGGATAACAAAATAATTGGCTCCTTCATTAAAGGTGATACCTAAAGCGCCATAAGCTGCCGTCAGCTGAACAGCCAGCTCTGCAGACAGGGTGAGCCCTTTAGGGTCGATGGTTGTGAAAAAGGGAATGCTGGTCACATCCGGGATGTTGATAAGCACCCCTTTAGCTCCGATATCCACAAGCGCTTTAACGGTCATATCGTAGTTGGCCTGAAACAATGCCAGTGGAGAAATATCATCGAGTCCCAGACCTTCTCTTTCTCCTTCGCCTCCGGATGTTGCGTATCCTAATACATCATTATTACCTAGCCACAAGGTGAAGAAGGTGGGCACAATCTGCAAAGCGGCTTCCAGTGGCTTCTGCATCGGATCTTTAAAAAAGCGGCCGGCGTAGGGATTCAGTACTGCATAGCCTGAAAAATTATAGTCTATACAACGTATGCCCGGAATACCGACATTATTAAATGGTCCTTCAGAAGCGATATTACGTCCACTACCGGCCGTGTCATTTAACCCGGAAAACAATACGGGGCTTAAGGAAGTATTTCCCAAACAATCTTTGGTATAATCCAATACACGTTTTGGATAACGCCCGATAGCGGGGTTCAGCGGCCAACCATTCTCACCAGGCAAAAGGGGCTGTTTGAAAGTACCCCCACCCACTAACTCAAACTGTCCGGCCAGCATATTGGGATAGGAGTTTTCCTGTCCGCTCCGGTAAAGTGTACCATCGGCAAAGCCTGCAGTTAATGAATTACCTATAGCCAGATAAGTAGAGAAATCTGCATCGCCCGCAACAGGTTTTGCAGGCTCTATATTGGATTTGCAGGAGGCCAGAATGCATACTGCAACAGTTATTGAAAGTATATTTATGCTTTTCATTTTTGTTCAGTTAACTAATTAAAAAGAGTAGGACACGCCTATACCCGGCAACAGGCTTTTGATCTGGTAAGCCCCGGCAAAGCCTGCAGGATCGTAGCTTACATCTCTCTTAGCTGTTGTCGTATAGTTGAGAACTGCCATAATATTTAGCCTGGATATGGGGCTGTAGCTGGCTCCGCAGGACAATGTCCAGCGGTCGGCATCTACTGCGTCAGGTGAAAGCAAATTATCTCTCGTTGGCGTGGGATCGAAGGCTCCTCCACCCATTATAGCCAATTTACCGGTAACCTGGTAATGGGCACCTAACCTGAGAGCCAATGTATTCTTATAAGATCTCGGATCATGGCTGTCATTTAATGCTGCCGTATTTTCTTCAAAGTCAAAAGAAAGGGAATCATATCTTTTCCAGCCTGCAAATACGACATCGGCCTGGAGGGTAACGTCTTTAGAAATTTTATAGCCAACACCTGCTGTTAAAATACCGGGTAGGGGCAATTTAGTAGAAAAGGATGTCGTACCGTTTAAAGGAAAATTAGGCTGTACCGAAGTAGGAACGGTAAAATGGGCACTTCCGTTGTTCACCTTCATGGATACTCCAGAACGGTAGGAAAGTCCGAATTGCAGGTCTTCATTTGCCCTGATCTGTACGCCTAAGTTGAATCCTACGCCGTTGGCATTTCCTTCAAGTGCGGCTTTACCATCTTTACCGTTTACATCCTGTATGGGAATAGCTCTTTCGATATTCATACTGCCGACGGCATAGACGAAGCCACCTCCTACGGAGAGGATATCGTTAATAGCATAGCTTATGGTGGGTTGGATAAAAATACTTCTCAAAGAAATATTATCAATTATATACCTGCCCGTCCACGAATCACCCCAACGTGCACTGCTTCCAAATGGTGTATATATCCCGACACCCACGCCTAAGCGGCTATCCTTTTTTATCGGGCCACCGACATAAACAGAGAAGGGCGTAGTTAAATGTGATTCCGTGGAAGCGGAATAACCACCCGTAGGTGTCTGGACAAACTTAACGTTAGGGCTGACAAAGTTAATACTTCCATAGGCCTGAATACCGCTTAAACGCGACAGTCCGCCGGGATTAAAGAAAATAGTGGAAGCATCCCAGGGCCATGCTACACCACTACCTCCCATAGCCGTCTGCCTGATACCCTGTAAATTAAGCTGGAAACTGCCGGCAAAGGATAATGTTCCTGCCAGCAACGCAGCGACTGTAAACAAAACTGATTTTTGCATTTAGCGTTTTTTATGGGTAAAAAATAAAAATTAATAGCAGGATGATAAAACTCTTCTTAGTGTCAGGGTAACAATGATATGTAAGAAGACTGTCTAAAAAGTATGTAATTTTCACACAAAGAAGCAAAGATTACAAAAGTCACTACGTAAAATACGTCTACTATCTATCTTTGTTTCGTGGTTTTCTCTGTTCGCTTTGTGTGAAATAAGCTAACTATATCTTTTAGACAACCTTGTCTTTAATAACAATACCGGTTTTCAGCAATAATACGATCGGCGATTATTCGTCTTAATTGCGTTGTATTCAGATCTTCCACTTTTGTAAAGCGCCGCAATCCCATCATCATCATTCTTTGCTCATCACCTTCAGCAAAGCTGTTGAGGGCATTTCTTCCGGCTGTATATATTTTTTGTGCGGCATCGAAGACGTATACTCTGGCCATAGCTACCTGCTCTCTGGCTGCATCAGTGCCCACTTTCGCCGCCAGCTTTTCTGCACGTAACAATACGGATTCGCTTACATATAGCTCCATCAGCATGTCCGCGAGATAAATAATCACCTCTTGTTCTTTACTTAATGACTGCATCAGTTTTTGTACTGCTGCTCCTGCTGTCATCAGTATCGCCTTCTTAAAAGAGGAAATATATTTTTTCTCCTTTTCGAAAAGCCCCTCTGCCGTTTCACCAAATTCCGGGATGCTCATCAGCTCTCCTGCTACTTTCTGTGCAGGGCCCATAAGATCCAGCTCTCCTTTCAGCGCTCTTTTCAGTATCATATCCACGGACAGCATCCTGTTGATTTCGTTTGTACCTTCAAATATTCTGTTGATACGGGCATCTCTGTATGACCTGTCCATAGGTGCTTCTGCACTGTATCCCATACCGCCGTATATCTGTACACCTTCATCTACCACGTAATCCAGTGTTTCGGAGGCATGCACTTTTATAATGGCTGCCTCAATTGCAAACTGCTCGGTGCCCTTCAGCTTAGACTGTGCGTGTTCCATACCTGCAGCTATATAAGCATGTGTGGCATCTTCTATATTCTGTGATGCACGGTAGGTAGCCGCTTCTGAAGCATAAGTACAGATAGCCTGTTCTGCCAGTTTATATTTTATAGCTCCATATTTGGAAATAAGCCGACCGAATTGTTCTCTTTCATTGGCATAGCGTACCGACTGGGTGATCACTTCTTTAGAGGCTCCTACGGCTGCACCGCCCAATTTAATACGTCCGAGGTTTAATATATTAACCGCGATCTTAAAACCGTTCTCTCTTGTAGACAAGAGGTTTTCTACCGGAACTTTACAATCGTTAAAAAACACCTGCCGGGTAGAGCTGCCCTTAATGCCCATTTTATGCTCTTCGGCATTCAGGGTTATACCATCAAAGGTTCTTTCAACAATAAATGCGCTAAGGTTTTTGTCATCGTCTATCTTGGCGAAAACGGTAAATATGTCGGCAAAACCGGCATTGGTAATCCACATTTTTTGCCCATTCAAGATGTAGTGTTTGCCATCACTGCTTAACGTAGCCTTTGTCTTCCCAGAGTTGGCATCAGATCCTGCAGAAGGCTCGGTAAGGCAATAGCATCCCTTCCACTCGCCGGTGGCCAGCTTAGGAATATATTTCTTCTTTTGTTCCTCATTGCCATAGTATAAGATGGGCAAGGTACCGATTCCCGTATGTGCAGACAAGGCTACGGCAAAAGAATGTGCGGCACCCATCACTTCTGTTGTGAGCATAGAAGTGACAAAATCTTTACCCATCCCGCCATATTCCTCCGGAACGCTTATACTTAACAATCCTAAGCTACCTGCCTTATCCAGCAAAGAGGGAACCAGGCCTTCTTCCTGCTGGTCTATACGCTCCAGGTTAGGCTCTATATCCTGCTTTAAGAAGTCCCTGCACATATCTGCTATCATCTTCTGCTCTTCATTCCAGTCTTCGGGTATGAAGATATCTTCTGCACGGGTGTCTTTGATGAGAAATTCGCCACCTTTTATGGGATTGGAGATTTGAGATTGGGGATTCTCATTTGCTCTTTCTTGTTGGTTGCTCATTATTTAAAAGTTTTATTTTTTCTTTAATATTATTATTATTTCTTGGACAGAAAACCATTTTTTCCAGTTCATCAATTTGTATAAGTATATTGTCGGCGGAAGTTGTATCGATATAATCTAATTCCCTGGCAACCGTATGCTTCCGATAGGAAGTAAACAAACTTTTATCTGAACTTCCTCCTGCTCCTTCTGCTATGTTTGAAGCTATAGATACCAAAGCCCTCCTACTCTGAGCCAGAAGGCCAAACTGTTCCTCCTTCGGAAATTCTTTAGTAGCCATATACAATTCTATTGCCTTAGTCCGTATTTTCAGTTCTTTAATGCTATGCATATATTTAACAATTATCTCCACTAAAAGAAATCTACAGTCCTATATTACCAAGGAGTATAGATTCCCTCCCGGAATGACAAATGGGGTTGTACTAAAACATCCATTTAATTAATGACATTGTAGTACTACATCTCACATCACCTGTTAAGTTAATGGCATTCTGCCCTGTCTCTTCAATACCACATCTCACGTCTCAAATCACATCATCTCAAATATCCCAGCTGCTCCCTGCCCCGTACCTACACACATAGTTACCATACCATATTTTTGTTGTCTCTGCTTCAGCTCATTAATCAATTGTACCGTAAGCTTAGCACCCGTGCAGCCCAGGGGATGTCCCAATGCAATAGCTCCTCCGTTCACATTAACGATATCCGGATTCAGTCCCAGCTGCCGGATCACGGCCAGCGACTGTGATGCGAAGGCTTCGTTCAGCTCCACCAGGCTTATATCATGCAATTTTAGTCCTGCCAGGTTTAAAGCTTTAGGTATGGCTTCTACCGGCCCAATACCCATAATACGGGGCGGCACACCTGCCGAGGCATAGCTTAGCATACGCGCTACAGGCTTGAGGTTATGCTGTTTCAGGAACTGCTCGCTCACCACCATTACGAAGGCAGCCCCATCACTCATTTGCGAAGAGTTACCTGCAGTAACACTGCCATTGGCTGCGAAGGCCGGCTTTAACTTTGCCAGAGCTTCCAAAGAAGTGTCCGGGCGCGGACCTTCATCTTTATCTACTATAAACTCCCGGGTTTTCTTCTTACCGCAGTTTGCCCCGATATAAATTTCTTCTACCTTTACCGGTACGATCTGATCTGTAAACCGGCCGGCCTGCAGGGCAGCTATTGCTTTCTGATGAGACTGATAGGAAAACAGATCCTGGTCTTCACGGGTTACGCCGTACTCTTTTGCTACCTGCTCTGCTGTCAGGCCCATGTTCCAGTAATAATCCGGGTGCCGATGGGCAAGCTCCGCATCCGGCACCACTTTCCAGCCGCCCATCGGGATAAGGCTCATGCTTTCCGATCCGCCGGCAATAATACAGTGTGCCAGGCCGCTATGGATCTTGGCGGCGGCTATTGCAATGGTTTCCAGACCTGAGGCACAATAGCGGTTGACAGTCATTGCAGAAACTTTATCCGTATTAAAGCTCATCAGGGAAACAAAGCGGGCAAAGTTCAGTCCTTGTTCCGCTTCGGGCATTGCATTTCCAACAATGAGGTCGTCGATGTCCTCCTGAGGCACTTCAGGTACCGCGGCTAATAAATGTTTAATCACACCCGAAGCCATTCTGTCCGGCCTTGTAAATCTTAAACCTCCCCGATTAGCCTTACCTACAGCGGTTCTGAAACCAGCAACTATATAAGCATTCATAATGGTATCTCTATTTTATACAGAGTGATTAATCAATACAGTAAATCTTACTGTGGCTATTGGTCGCTGACTCTGTGTTGTGACTGTTCAACAATGTTTATTTTGCTTTCCGTTTGATTTTTGATTTAAATTAATTTCTCAGGACTTTACCTCCCGTTAGTATGGACTGCATACGTTCCAGTGATTTTTTCTCGGTTGCCAGGGTCAGGAAAGCCTGGCGCTCCAGGTCAAGCAAGTATTGTTCGCTTACAAGAGCCGGTTCCGAAAGATCGCCTCCTGCCAATACATAACCGAGCTTTCCGGAAATTTTAGCATCGTAGGCTGAAATGTAATTACCGGTAAGCATGGAATTAGCTCCGAGATAGACTAAGCCCAGCGCCATTTTACCTAATACCTTAATGTCTTTCCGGGGTATGGGCTGCACATATCCCCTTTCTGCCAGCAAGAGGCATTCGGCTTTAGCCTGTGCCAGCTGGCGTCTTGATGATACGACTACCGTGTCTGTACCACGTCTTAGGTATCCCAGTTCAAAAGCCTCTTCAGCCGAGGTGGATACTTTTGCCTGGCCTATGGTCATAAAGCGGTCTCTGAACCGGTTCAGCGCTACGTCGCCTTCCTGCAGACTGTCGGAAAGCCTTACGGCAAATTCTTTAGAGCCACCGCCACCGGGAATAAGCCCTACCCCAAATTCTACCAGGCCAATATAAGATTCTGCCTGTGCCACTACCTTATCGGCATGCAGGCAGAGCTCGCAACCTCCGCCTAAAGTCATGCTATGCGGAGCTACCACTACAGGTATGGAAGAGTAGCGAACCCGCATCATGGTATTCTGGAACTGGCGTATGGCAAAATCAAGCTCGTCATATTCCTGCTCGACCGCCATCATAAAGATCAGCCCCAAGTTAGCACCTGCGCTGAAGTTTTCACCTTCATTGTATATCACCAGGCCTTTGTATTCCTTTTCTGCAAGATCGATGGCTTTATTAATTCCTTCGATCACCTCTCCTCCTATGCTATTCATTTTCGTGTTGAATTCCAGATTGATGATTCCGTTTCCAAGATCGGTAATGATCGTTCCGTTGTTTTTCCATATCGTACGGGAAGACCTTATGTTATCCAACAGGATGAATTCTTCGGTACCGGGTATGATTTTATAGGTGGCGGCAGAGATATCGTAGTAATATTTATGACCATTATCCAGTTTATAGAAATGGGTATTGCCCTGTGCTAACATATCGTACACCCACTTTGCGGGTTTGTAGCCGGCCTGCTCCATAGCTTTTACAGTATCGGCCACACCCAATGCATCCCATGTTTCAAAAGGGCCTAACTCCCAGCCGTAACCGGCTTTTATGGCATCATCGATCTTATACAGCTCATCGGCTATTTCCGGTATGCGGTTGCCGGAGTATGCAAACAGCGGGTATAAAGTTGCCCTGTAAAATTCACCGGCTTTATCGGGAGCGGCGATAAGTAGCTTAAGGCGTTGCCGCAGATCATCCACCTGTCCGGCAGATTCGAGTGACGCAAATTTTACTTTACGTGAGGGGTGATACTCCAGTGTTTTTAAATCCAATGCATGTATCTCTGATTGGCCGCCGCCGGCCTTAACTTTTTTGAAAAATCCCTGCCCTGTTTTACTGCCGAGCCACTTGTTATCGATCATACGGTTCACAAAATCCGGTACTTTAAAGTAATCGCGATATTCATCGTTGGGGAGGCCTTCCACAAGATTTTTAGCTACGAGGGCCAGAGTATCAATGCCTACTACATCTGCCGTACGGAAAGTCGCCGATTTCGGCCGTCCGACAACAAGGCCGGTGAGGCGATCCACTTCTTCGATGCTCATTCCGCTTTCCTCTACATATTTCAAAAGGCTCATCATGCTGAACACTCCGATCCGGTTACCGATAAAGGCCGGTGTATCTTTCGCCAGCACGGTCGTTTTACCTAAACATTTTTCACCGTAGCTCATTAGAAAACCAGTTACCTCTTTATCCGTATCCGCCGTGGGTATAATTTCAAGTAACTTCAGGTACCTGGGGGGATTAAAAAAGTGGGTGCCGCAAAAGTGTTTTTTAAAATCTTCGCTTCTTCCCTCACTCATTAAATGAATGGGGATACCTGATGTATTGGAGCTTATAAGGGTCCCGGGCTTTCGGTATTGCTCCACTTTACCGAATATCTGCTTTTTGACATCAAGCCGCTCCACCACCACCTCAATTATCCAGTCGGCATCTTTAACAGCCGGGAAGTCGTCTTCAAAATTTCCGGTGGTGATCCTCCCTGCAAAGGAACGGCTATAAATAGGCGAAGGATTGGATTTAAGTGCTGATGCGAGGGCGTCGTTGACTATTTTATTTCTTGCCTTCTTATCTCCTTCCGGCGCATCTTTCGGCAGGATATCCAAAAGCAAAACGCTTATGCCGATGTTGGCAAAATGGCAGGCTATACGGCTTCCCATAACGCCTGAGCCCAGCACCGCTACTTTCTTTATGATTCTGTTCGTCATTGTTTATATCCTTGAGTTTATTTACAATTCATATTAATTACGTCGTGCCTCGATAGCACAGAGCCCGGTCATGTTACCCCTTACCGGCACTTTTTAACCGGTTCGGGATATCGCTTCCCATATTGCTTCACGGAATTTTTGTTTAGCACCTTTCTGCCTTAGATCGGTTTTGCGTGCCAGGTGCAGCTTTATGATCGTATTCATCGATCCGTGAATGATAGATAATAATACGGTATCCGGAATATCTTTTATAATATTTTGCTCTTTACCCAGGCGCATCATCTTATATATGGGTAGTAATAACAGAAAATTTTCCTCCTGGTTCTCTTTAAATAAAAAAGGTGCGTAGGTATATTGCTCGATAAAGCTAAAATTATCGGGCTCTTTTAAATAAAAGTCAATAGCGCGGTCCATCATATTAAAGAAATTGTCTTTCACGTCGCTGTTCTCACCATAGCCGGCTAATACCACCTGGTTAAACTCCGCCACGATCATAGCATATAATGCATTGATCAGGTCTTCTTTACCATTGAAATACAGATAGATTGTACCGGCGGCTACACCTGCCTCCGCGGCAATTTTTTTCATATTCAAATGATAAAAACCTTCCCGGTTGACCAACTTTAAAACACTTTTCAAGATCGCCTGCTTCTTATCCATTACACAATATTAGTTAAAAAAATGAATGAACGTTCATTTTTTGTTGTTTTTTAAAAATTTTAATGAGACCCGGATGTTTAGTTTTTCCCAGCGGAGTACAAAGTGAGGGAGATTTTAGTTGGGTTACACTCCTCGCCGGATGGTTTTGTGCAACGTTGTTTCAGCCTCCCATCACCTCCCTTTAGTCCCCTTCCGAAGGAGGAGGAAACGAGTGGTGAGGGAAACAAGCAATGAAAAATAATGATTACCTATTTTTATGTCGTGTTCAGTATATATAGATATAGCAGGTACAGGGTTGTTACATGCAGTATTCTATTTCAGGGTAAAATACACCGGATTCTGGTAACGATGACTTACAAATACGATGATGACGTATTTAATGGGAGTGTAGTCGTAATAGTTATTCTGGTGGACAGATTCACATATTTATCTCACTTGTTGTAATAACAGTTACTGATTTCCTGATTATTATAAAACCTTCCAATATCTACTGGAATACCACTTTAAATGCCCATTCATCCCTGGCACTGACGATCTTCAATACATAAACTCCGGGCCGGATACCTATACGGTTCATTTCCAGCACCAGGCTTCCATTGAAATTATTAGCATCCACAAGTCCATTTGTCACTTCCCGGCCGGTTATATCCATCAGCGACCATTGCAAACCGTCTTCTGTACCTTTAAACCATTCTATGTTTAAAATACCGCTACGCACCGGGTTGGGATACACTTTTACCTGCGGCTTTTCTCCCGACCAATCCAATCTCCTTACCAGGCTTACATAACTCTTTCCATCCAGCATGGTGTACTTTATACGATAAAATAACCCGGAACTGGTGAGTGATGGCGTATCCACATATCTATAAGTCTGCGTAGACGCATCTGTGGCCACAAAGGTATCAATGGTCTTAAACCCGGTATCCGAAGTGCTTTGAAGTTCATAATAAGCTACGTGGGCATTCACCCTGCTGGTCCAGTTCAGTAAAGCATGACGTGGACCATGATGTTGTGCTGCAAAGTCAAACAGGCGGTTGGGCACCACCTGGTCGCCGGTAGGCCCACCATCGTTAAACCAGAATTCAGAAAATCCACTTACGTTCACTTCCGCATAATAGCCAGCATCATAAGGAACCCATACGATACGCTCTTTGGGAATAAAGGTGTAAGTACCGGTAGTATTATCTTCCAATAAATTATTTTCCTTATCCTTATTTGGGTCAGAATATTTTGTTATACCCAATTGCTGCACTTCCACAGGCTTGCTGCAGCTATAACACACTGTATCATCGCGTACAGCCTGCATGGCCGCATCTGGTATATAAAAACGCAGCAGAATATCACCTCCCGGAGCAGTCTCTGAATTTACGGTAAAGCTTCTCGGAAGAAAATATTGTGTACTGTCCGCATTAATAAAGTTTTCGTGACCGTATGATTGTGCTGTCACTTTTCCTAATTCCGAATGACTCTCCTGAACAGATAACCCGATCCTGCCATTTTCCGTAAACGTTGCCATATCACCCGGATGAACCATCTGCCCTGCCGTACTTGCAAAACTTTCTCCGTCAAATATCGGTTGCAACAGGTCATAAATATGTATATCGTCTATAGCCAGGCCTTCATACTCTGCACCCTGGTCGGTACGTAATACGAACCGGAATGAAATAACAGTTCCTTCCTTAGGCAACGGTATAGTGGCTACGCGCCAGTAAAGTTTACCTTTTTGAGTCCAGGCCTGAACAGTGTCGTTATCATACCAGTTGGTTCCTTCCCCGGCCACACCCAGGCGTTTCCATGTATAGCCGTCATTGCTGTATTCTACATAAGCAACATCATAAACATTTTCTTCCGGCTCTTCAATATCACTTATCATATTAAAGCTCAGCACCGGCTTATCAAGGTTGCCTATATCAAAGCAGGGAGAATAGAGGTAAGATATTTCCCTGCCGTTATATCTTCCTTTAAGATTGGTTTTCCATATCCGTGTTCCACTGGCTGCATGATCAACGCCCGCCGATACAGGTGTGCCATATTCCCAACTGCTATTGGCGCCATCCGTATAGAAAAAGCCATTGTTATCTTCAAAATTCTGCAAATAGGGAAATGAGCTTATAAGGGGTTGGTTATTTATGGAAAAGTAAAGCAAGCTGTCGTTTAACCTATAAGTATCTGTAGCGAGGTACACCCAGGATGATATAGTATATTTTTTATTTTCCGAAAGATCAGCCGGTTCTTCAAATGTATATATTATGGTATCTTTTCCCCGTATCGAATCAATCAGCCCCTTAATAATAGGGCCGCCGTCTACCTGGTAATAAGCCTCGACATTATATATGGTATTGCTAACCCCATTAGCCACTTTTATACGTACCGGCACTTTATCGTTTAAGCCGCAATTATAATTGTGTATGGATTCAAAAGCAATAAGCTGCGCATCATTGGTAACAAGGTAAAGATTAAAGTTATCCATAGTAAGCCCATTACCGAAGTAAGGCGCCCCTATACGGGAAGTGTCGTATTGGGTAAAACGGATTTGTGTGCTGGACGATGCTTCCTGTCCACCAGCTCTGAGTACATCCGTAAGCGATAAGCTGCCGGAGTGATAGACCACACCCATATTTGCAGTATCTATCTTATAGGCAGCTAAAGGCAGCCATGGGTCGGTGTCGCGGCCTCTAACCCATACATAATTCCCTGTGTCGAATTTGGGTATGCCGTGCAAAAGGTATTCAAAATCGCAACGTAGCTCCCAGTCAGATGCACTATAATGACTTAAGTTAAATGTTCCGGTAAGCGTATTATAGCTGCTCCCGTAAATATCATTCACCTGGTTATAGGCATTATCCATGCTCATAGACCTGTTTCCATCTATGGTAATATTGCTGTTTACAAAACTGCGTATCCGGCCTTTATTTTTGCTCGGATTAAAATCCCACTTCTCAGCTCCCGGTATACCGCTTACTTCTGTTCCGACAGCGTCTAAATTGGTTACCGCTTCAAAATCATCTGTATATCCACCGCTCAAATTAATAACGGGATTGTCAATGGATTTTACTGTTATCAGTAAAGTATCGTTGCCCGGGACAGGATCATTTTGCATCATGTTCGTAACGGCCACAGTAATAGTATACGATCCGGTTGCAGATAAATTGAGATAGTCTGCAATAAGCTGCCGGCTCGCTCCCGGATTGATTACATCTGAAAAGGTTTTAGTGATCCAGCTGTTGTTGTTTACTTTATAGGAAATTCTGTATCGGGATGCCGGGTTATTGTCGAAATTACGTACCAGAACTTTCAACGGTTCATTTGTGCTTAGGGCCGTCGAAGTATATTTTCGTCCGCTAAGGGGAGAAACAATTTTTGAAATGGTAAGGTCGCCCCCAGCCACACCTTTACAATCTCCATCAGCAGGTATACGAGACAGAGCTATTGATCTCATACCACCGGCGCCTTCTGTTACAGGAGCTACAGCTACCCAATAGGCAGAATCGGGCGAAAGGTTACGGAATGTGTATTCTGTTGCAGCGGTAGGTCCCTGCAATACCATTTCCGTTCCTACTTTCTTAAACAACTGGTATAAACCTGCCCCGGGAACGGCTGTCCAGTTTACTTTTATGCTTCCGGGACATTGTTCTTCCAAAGGGCTTAATGACAGAACAGGTCTGTCCATCAGTATAAACGAGCCGCTACGCGCCTGTTGAGTCGTATTATTCCGGTCTATGCGTATCATACACCTTTTGGAAGCAATCCCCGAAGGAACATACCATGTGTAATAACGGGTATCCGGACTGAGGTTTTGAGCAATAGTCTGCCAGTTTGATCCATTATCTGAAGAAAAGAAAACAGAGAAGCTGTTTGTCCCGGGCGATGCCTCCCAATAGATCATCATTGAGTCCCCTGCGTTCAGGGCTTCTCCTCCTACCGGGTATTGAATAGCCACTCCTTCGGGCACAATATCATAGGCTACATAATATTCCTGGTCTGCTTCAGTAACCCGGTAACCATTTACATTGATCGTATAAGTACCGGGAGCCGGCTTATCGATCACTACCTGCTCTACATTATTTTTACGATCAATACCCGGTACTGCAGGCGCCATAGACACTGAAGGCCGGGGATCAAGTACAAGTGGGTTAACGACTGTAGCGTCCGGCCGGGTTACGCTCAGGTCAAGATCGTTAATGAGCGTAGCAGTACTAAACGCCGCTGTAGCCGGATCGTGCCAGTATAACATTACCTTTACCTGTGCCGTATTAGGCGGTATAGTAAAAGTATGTTTGGCCTGTTTACCGGTATTGAGTGTGCCGGAATAGTACCGGCCGCTGTCGAGCATTACTATTGAATGTACCAGGTTCAGCAATCCGAACCCGTGCCGGAAGTCCGGGCCGGGAGTGCCCATATCCATAGCGCCGTTCATCAGTAATGTTTTGATAAGCGCGCCATTGGGATCCCGTCCGGCATTTTTCTGTCTGTAACGCCCGTACAACAGTGCCGCAGCCCCTCCCACATTG